>CAZUCK010000004.1:60421-64872 GCA_964619505.1 uncultured Fimbriimonas sp.
TCTAAGGGGTGGCTACAAACCTGGATCTAACCCGCCGCGGGGTTTGACCCATCGTTGGAAGTGGGGGCGTAGTTGGTGTCACCCAGGCAGAGCAACTTGTCGTTTGGACGATAACGTTCCCGAAGGAAGACCCTGAACCGTTCGAGCCACTTCAGCTTGTATTCGAACTTGTCTGAACCCACTTCCGAACCGTTGGGTACGTACGTGTTGACCACATTAACCTCGCCTATCCGACAGGTCACTACCCTAGCGTCGTTAGGGAACAGGTCGTCACCGAATCCGAGACCCACTTCCACCGGGGGGATTCGGCTGAACGTGGCCACACCGTTCCAAGCTTTCTGGCCATTCAACGCACCCGTATAGCCTAGATCGTCGAACTCCGCCAAGGGAAACTTGTCGTTTTCCACCTTCGTTTCCTGAATCGCGAGCACGTCGGGCTCATGCTCAGCGAGCCATTCCAGCACGTTTGGCAAGCGCGCACGGATGGACGCGGCGTTGAATGTGGCGATCCTCATGTGTCGGCCCAAGCCTACCCACGCCCACTCGTCACCTGCGACGCTTGGGATCGGGAGACCATTCCAAATCGAAATAGGCCTTCCGCGATTTGTGCGCGGTGACCACCTGCAATTCGAACTTAGACTGTCCGGCGAAATCCGTTGGGACCTCGCATTGAACCAACCAGATGCAACCTGAGTAGTCGCCGACCCCGTAATCGAACACGGGATTGAGCGGCACTTGTTGATCTGTTCCAAACGTGCCTTTCAGGGGCTCGTCGAACGGCGGCAATACATCCCATTTCGCGGCGAGGACCTCACTGGCGCTCTCGCCACGCGTCTTGTGCAGCAACTTGTTATAAGTCTGAACGTGTTTCCGAGCCTCCCTGTGTTCGACGTCATAGGTGAGCACTCCCCTCACGTCGTCCAGGTCTTCCGCGTTGCGAGCAGGGTCACCTGCTCCTTCAAGCGGGTCGATCTTGGGAAATGCCGATAACCTCACCACAAAGGTCAACTTGCCGTTGAATCGATCTCGCGCCACCTTCCACCTGCGTACAACCTCGGCGTCGCCCCAGCCTTCGCGCGATTGCTGCCATCCAAGCCAACGTGAGACAAGTTCGGGCGAGATCCAAATCGCCTCCTCAACGTCCTCCCGCCATTTTCCGCTGAACCAGAAGCCGATCGGCTGACGGTCCGCCATGAACGTTCGCTCAATGCCCTTCTTAGACCGCTCGAGCTTTTCGCCAATGAGCAACTCCCGCTGAATCGGAGCATCGCCGAACGCCGTGGGCCGCAGGGCCACCTGAACCAGAAGAGCAAGCGCAATCATCGTACAGACATTATCGGCGAAGCACCGCTCGCTGACAAGGGCATCGCCTCATCGGCCAGAATGAAATTTGTGCGTTTCGATCTCCTTATTCGCAATGCCTCGTTGGCCACTTCCGACGGCGTTGTTCCCGGTGAAATCGGGATCCGGGAGGGCAAAATCGTCGCCATAGGACACCTGCACAACGAGCCGCACGCGGAAGCGTTCGATGCCAAGCATCTCATCGTCATGCCGGGCCTGATCGACACCCAAGTCCATTTCCGCGAGCCCGGACTGGAGCACAAAGAGGATCTCGAATCGGGCACCAAATCGGCGATTGCAGGAGGCGTGACGACCATCTTCGAAATGCCCAACACGCAGCCTCCGACAACGACCCAAGAGGCACTGGAAGACAAACTCAATCGCGCAAAGGGGAGGACCTGGTGCGACTACGCCTTCTTCGTCGGGGCTTCAAATGAGAACGTCCGAGAGCTGGCTGAGCTGGAAATGCTCCCTGGAACGCCGGGAGTAAAGGTCTTCATGGGCAGTTCGACGGGCCCCCTTCTCGTTTCGGATGAAGACGACTTGAAGCGGGTTCTAAAGGCCGGGAGGCGGCGAGTTCCAGTGCATGCGGAGGACGAACGCCGCAACCGAGAACGGAAGAGCCTGCTGTCCGCAAATCCTCATCCCAAGGAGCACCCGTTCTTAAGGGACGCCGAAAGTGCCCGACTTGCCACCTAGCGGATCCTAAGGCTCTCCAAGGAGACCCACCGTCCCGTCCACATCTTGCACGTTTCCACGCACGATGAGCTGCCTCTCATCGAGGAAGCCAAAAGGAAGGGCTTAAAGACGACTGCGGAAGTCACTCCGCAGCATCTCTTTTTCCACGCGCCGGACTGCTATGACCGACTTGGCGCGTATGCGCAAATGAACCCACCGATTCGCTCTGAGGAGCATCGGCAAGGCCTATGGGAAGCCCTCCGCGCCGGTCTTTTCGATGTTTTCGGCAGTGACCACGCGCCACACACCCGTGATGAAAAAGGGCAGGTATATCCACTCAGTCCGAGCGGCATGCCGGGCGTCCAGACGATGTTGCCCGTCCTGTTGAACTTCGTGAACCAAGGAATGTTGACGATCGCGGACGTCGTCCGCATGGGTTGCGAAAACCCAGCGACCATTTACGGGATAGCCCACAAGGGTCGTTTGGAAGAGGGTTACGACGCCGACTTGACCTTTGTGGATATGGACAAGGCAGAGGTCATTTCAGAGGTGATGATGCAAAGCAAGTGTGGTTGGACCCCCTATGAAGGCGTTCGCCTTCAAGGGTGGCCTGTCCACACCATGCTGCGAGGCAGACTGATCATACGGGACAATCTTTTCATGGGGAGACCGGCGGGTGAACCAGTTCAATTCCTGTGGAAATGAAGACCCACTTTCGCGGATCAATAGGTGCAGTGCGCCAGTCATTGTGGGAGAGAGAAATGAACCTTCAAGAATTGTTTGACTACGATTATTGGGCCAACAATCAATGGTTGCCGGTTGCGGAAGCGATGAACCAAACGCATGTGATCGCGCATATTTTGTTTTCTTCTCAGGTTTGGTTGGCGCGCGTTAAACACGTGGAAGCGGACCTGCGTGAAGATCTGCCTCTCGATGTTCGGTGCCAGGAAAGCGCAGCCATGTGGAAGGCACTCCTTTCGGATGTGGACCTGACCCAGCGGATTCTTTACACAAGGTTTGATGGCGAAAGTCATACCGATACGGTTGAGGAAATCGCCCAACACGTCATCAACCACGGAACGTACCACCGAGGCCAACTGCGAGGGATCGCCGAAGAACGTGGGGTGGAATTCCCAGAAACCGACCTGATCAAGTACATCCGCCTGTTGAAGTCCCCAAAGTAGCGCAAAGCGATCCATCGGCTGCCTACAAGTGAACGCTCTGAGCGTGTATGCTTCCCAATGCCACCTTGCAATCTGCAATCAGCGACCTCAAGCATGCCCAAACTCATCCTCATTCGCCATGGCCAATCGATTTGGAACCTCGAAAACCGCTTTACCGGCTGGGTGGATGTTCCTCTGACCTTGCTCGGCGAAGACGAGGCACGCAACGCCGGCGTGAAATTGAAAGGGCTGGATATTCACGTGGCTTACACGAGTGCTCTCACGCGTGCACAGAAGACGCTGGAAATCATCCTCGAAACCACCAACCTGCGCATTCCCATCATAAGGGATCAAGCGCTCAACGAAAGGCATTACGGCGACTTACAGGGCCTTAACAAAGATGAGTTGCGGCGCAAATTCGGCGATGAACAAGTCAAGATTTGGCGTCGAAGCTATGACGTTCCGCCACCCAACGGCGAGGCCCTCAAGAACACGGCGGAACGCACCCTGCCTTTCTTTGAACGGAGCATCATGGGCGACGTACGTCTCGGCAAAAACGTTCTCGTGGTCGCACACGGGAACTCCAATCGCTCAATCGTAATGATGCTGGACAACCTCTCGGGGCCCGAAGTCGTGGAGTTGGAGTTGGGTACTGGGGTTCCTTTGGTCTACGACATCGGCACCAACGGCGCTGTCCACGGCAAAGAAATCCTCTAACTTGCCGTCGGTCTATTTGGCCGTTGACCGCTTCGCCGTAGCTTTCTTTTGCGTCAGTTGCTCCGTGCGGGCTTCTAATTCGGTCATATAGCGTCGCATACGCTCGGCGAGTTCGACGTCGTTCTCCTCTTCGAGGCGTTCTTCCATGCGACGAAAGACGGCGACGCCCAACGCACCCACCGCTACGCCGAGGAGAAAAGAAGCCGCTGTCTTCACGCCGTAGTTTTACCACGTGTCGCGGCGAATGGACACAAAGTACAAGTCAAAGCCTTGCAATCCTTCACATATCCTAGTGTGAGGCTTTTGGCGATCCACGAGCACGAGCGGCGACGGAACCACTTCGAACTGTAGAAACCGATCAAATGGAAGGTGTTGAGACATCAATGTATGACATCTCCCAACAATTTGCAAGGCCAGTTTTCACACCCTTACCGCGAACTGGAATCGAGCCAGGAAAACATGCGGGCAGGTAACCTCCGCCACCCCATGAGCTTAGATCAAAGCACCCATTCCTGGGGCCAACTACGCCTTTCCCAAGTAGGAAAAACGGAC
>CAZUCK010000004.1:64882-76755 GCA_964619505.1 uncultured Fimbriimonas sp.
TCGGTTGCGCTGGCATTCTGCGGGGCAGATCCTCGCCGTCCGTGCCGACGCCTTTCGCCGATCCAATATCGAAAACTCTGAATCCAAAATCGCCGCCGAGGGGTATCCTCATCCACTCCATGGGCTTCGCACAGCGCACGCATTCATGTGGCGAGCTACGCCTTTCCCACGTCGGACAAACGGTCACGCTGAATGGCTGGGCGCACCGCATCCGCGACCTCGGCGGCGTGCTCTTCATCGACATGCGAGACCGAACAGGAATCGTTCAGTTGACCCTGGATCCAAACAAGACGCTGCCGGACATCAAGAGCGAAACCTCAATGAGCGTCACAGGGACCGTCCACGAGCGCGACGATTCAGCCAAAAATTCAAAACTCGCGACGGGTGATGTTGAAATCGTCGTGACGAACGTCGAGGTGCTCGGCGAGGCGAAGACCCTTCCGTTCCCGATCAGCGATGAAGACACGATGGCAACCGTGAACGAAGAATTACGGGTCAAGTACCGCTATCTCGACTTGCGAAGGCCGTCGATGTATCGAAAGCTGGCCATACGCGCGGCCCTGATACGAAAAATCCGAAACTACTTGGACGAGAGAGGCTTCCTCGATATCGAGACTCCGATCATCACCAGGTCGACTCCGGAGGGCGCTCGAGACTATCTGGTCGCCTATCGTCTCGATCCGGGCAAGTGGTATGCCTTGCCCCAAAGTCCCCAACAATACAAGCAGTTGCTGATGGTCGCCGGCTGCGAGCGGTATTACCAAATCGCCAAATGCTTCCGCGACGAAAGCCAGCGCGCCGACCGCCAGCCTGAGTTCACCCAACTCGACCTGGAAATGTCGTTCATCACTCAAGACGACGTCCTGAACCTTTGCGAAGGACTGACTCGCTCCGTAATCAACGAACTCATTTCCGAGTTCGATCTGGAGAAGGAGACCGTGGAGGCTTTCCCGAGATTGACTTACGCAGAGTCGATGAGGCTCTACGGCTCCGATAAGCCCGACCTGCGCTTTGGGCTCCCACTCTTCGATGTGACCAGGATCCTGAAAGGAACCGAGTTCACCGTCTTTCGCAACGCCATCGAGGTCGGCGCTTTGGTCCGCGGAGTTCGATATCCGGGCGGGGCGAAGCTCTCCCGAAAGGATATCGGCAACCTCGAGGAGTACGCCAAGTCTTGGGGCGGCAAAGGAATGGCGACCCTGATCGTCGAGAGGGCGGGTGAAGGGGAACACTCTCACACGACTGCTTCAGGTCTTGGAATCCGGGGATCCGTCGCCAAGGTGCTGTCGCTTTCCGAAATCGAGGGGATTCTGAAGGAATCTGGCGCCGAAGCGGGCGACTTGCTTTGCTTCATCGCCGACGAATACTTCTCCGGCAACAATGTACTGAACCGGCTTAGGTTGGAAATTGGCGACCGGTGCGGTTTGCGTGACCCTCGCAAGCTGGCCTACTGTTGGGTCGTCGACTTTCCTTTGGTGGAATGGGACGCAGACAGCAGGAGTTGGTCACCTTCGCACCACCCGTTCACCTCGCCAAAAGATGAGGACCTGCATCTCATGGACAAAGAACCTGGCAAAGTACGCGCAGACTGCTACGACCTCGTCTGCAATGGGTTGGAGATGGCTTCCGGTTCCATCAGGATTCACCGGCCCGACGTTCAGGCCCGCATCTTCACCCTTCTTGGGATCGACGAGAAGACGCAGAAGGAGCGATTCGGACACATTCTGGAAGCGTTCTCCTACGGCGCACCGCCCCATGGGGGAATCGCCCCGGGCATCGACCGCCAGGTGATGATCCTGACTGACACCGAGAACATTCGCGAGGTCATCGCGTTTCCCAAAATGGGCAACGGCTACGACCCTATGATGGATGCACCCAGCACCATCGACGTAGCCCAATGGAAAGAACTCGGACTGACGCCGCCCAAGTAACTCAGAAATTATGGTCATCTTTGAAACTGAGCGGCTTGTCGTCCGCAAATGGACGCCTCAAGACGCGAAAGACGCCTTCGAGATGTACAACCATCCTGACGTTGTGCAGCACTTGCCACGCAGTGCAGGTGACCCCCTCACCGTTGAGGACCAAAGGGCCAAAATTCAGAAAACGAACGAGCGCTACGCGAAATTGAATGATGGCACCGGCTTTTGGGCCGTCGAAGAAAGCACCTCTGGCAAGGTCATTGGCACCTCGTTGCTCGTGCTGTTGCCGGGACACGCGGACATTGAAGTCGGGTGGCTCCTCCATCCCGCCCATTGGGGCAAAGGTTACGCATCGGAGGCTGCCAAGGGCGCACTCCAATATGGCTTCGAAAAGCTGGACCTTCAGCGGATCGTCGCCGTGGTCCGACCTGAGAACGAGCGCTCCATCGCAGTCGCGCGCCGCCTCGGCATGAAGTTTGAACGCGTGGTGGTAGTCAAGGAAAAAAGCTTCAATCTGTACACGATCGGCAAAAAACCAGCAAGAAACGGGAAGGAACTAGAGGCGACTTTTCCGAAGTAGAGCAAAGCCAATGGTCATCTTTGAAACGGAAAGACTCGTGATCCGCAGGTGGGAGGCCGATGACGCTGCCGACGCCTTAGAAATGTACTCGAATCCGGAAGTCCTACGTTTCCTCCCGAGACGAGCTAACGACGCACTCTCACTGGAATCTCAAAAGGCTTCCATCGAGCGCGCGAACGCCAAGTACGCCGCCATCAATGACGGAACCGGCTACTGGGCGATCGAGGAGAAGGCCTCCCGACGAGTCATAGGCGCCTCCATCCTGCAGCGGCTACCGACCCACGCGCACACAGAAGTCGGCTGGCATCAAAACCCCATGTTTTGGGGCAAGGGTTACGCGACTGAGGCTGGTCAAGGCGCCCTCCATTATGGGTTCACGAGCCTTGCACTGCCCTACATCGTTGCGATCGTCGTTCCTGACAATGCCCGCTCCATCGCGGTGGCCGAACGGCTCGGCATGAAATACCAAGGGATGATCAGAGAGTATGACCTTGACGTCAATCTGTACCGAATTGAACGCACTTAGTCCTTTAATCGATCGGCGAAGAAATCATCCAGTGTCTTGAAGTAGAGATCGGTCTCTTCAATCCAAGGTCGATGCCCACTCTTTTCAAAGATCCGAAGATGGGATGAGTCGGCAGGCAGCAGATTCTTCATCTCCATTGCCACTTTCGGCACTGCCACGCGGTCCCAGCGGCCGACGCAGATCAGGGTCGGCACATGGAGCTTTTTCATTTGGGGCCTCGGGTCGTAATGCTTCATCGTTCCGCTCACGGTCCACTCGGGATCGTCGCCGATCATGGCGAGGTAGACGCCGTAATTGAACATGCCGTGCTCACCGGAGTGGAACATTCTGGCTGCGTTGGCGGTGTCGTACCAGTACACCGAGTCACCGCTGGCCCCTGACATATAAATGTCGCCGTAGGAATCGGCGCTTGATTTCACTCCCTCCTTTCGCAACTCCATCAGCTTCGCCCAGTGATCTGGATACTGATGGCTCTCGAAGAAGTTCACGCTGTTGATGTTCTCCTGAAACCCAGAGGCGCAATGCAAGGTGTCGGACAGAACGAGATGGTCCACGTGCTGCGGATGCGTGACGGCATAGGCCAGGGCGGGCATTCCGCCGTACGAATGCCCAATGACGGTGATCTTTTCGGCGGCAAACATCGCTCGCAGCCGTTCGACGTCCTCGGCATCGCGCCACACCGTGTACTGCGAGGGATCTTTTAAGCGGTCTGACCTCCCGCGCCCGATGCTGTCGAAGTACACGACGGTGTGATCCTTTGCCAACCTGCTGAAGAACGGGTGGAACGACGAGTGGTCGGCTCCTGGACCGCCTGCGATGATGATGGCGATCGGTCCCTGACCCTCCTTCTCGTAATAAAGCTTCCCGTCCGGCGTTTGGAGGTAGTCGCCGTGTCCGTGAATCGCGATGTCGTAATTCGGAACTCCGGACTTCGGTGTCTCTTGGGCCAGCGTGAGCGTCGATAAGAAGAGCAGGCAAGCAGTCAGGCCGTAGCGCATGGCGACTTCTACGAGGTCAAACCGAGCCGAATTCCCGCACTCACCAGGCATAGTCTTCAGGTGCCGTCTTGTATGGTGGAAAAATCTCGTTGAGTTTGCCCAGTGTTTCGTCAGACAGCTCGATTTCTAGTGCTCGCAACGATCCGTCCAACTGATTCAACGTTCGCGGACCGACGATAGGAGCCGTTACGACCTTGTTGTTCAACAGCCAAGCCAGGGCCACATCGGCGGGTTGCTCGCCAAGTTCCTCGCATAGCGCCTCGTATTTTTCCAACTTGGGAAGATGTTTTTCGATGTTCTCCTTCGTTCGATCGCTTGCTCTTCGTCCCCCAGCCGCCTTCTTGAGGGCCCCGCCGAGGATGCCTCCATCCAGCGGGCTCCACGGGATCAAGCCTAAGCCATACTGCTCGCACGCCGGTATGACCTCTCGCTCGATGTCCCGCACAACGAGGTTGTAGATGGACTGTTCGCTGACCAGGCCCATTAAGTGTCGGCTCTTCGCAGCCTCATTGGCCATTGCGATGTGCCAACCCGCGAAGTTGGAGCTGCCCACGTAGATAACCTTGCCCTGTTGCACCAGCAGTTCCATGGCCTGCCAAATCTCCTCCCAAGGGCTTGCCCGATCCACGTGGTGCATCTGATACAAGTCGATATGATCGGTTTTCAAACGCCTCAGGGACTCGTCGCAAGCGTTGCGGATGTGGCGCGCCGACAGCTTGCTGTCGTTCGGCCACTCGCTCATCCTTCCGAAGAGTTTTGTGGCAATGACCACCTTCTCGCGGCGGCCGCCCCCCTGGGCAAACCATCGACCCACGATGTGTTCGGTGATGCCCTCACCCACTTTCCAGCCGTAGACGTTTGCCGTGTCGAAGAAATTGATTCCGTGCTCCAGGGCACGGTCCATGATCTTGAAGCTGTCCGCTTCGGTGGTCTCAGGGCCGAAGTTCATCGTGCCCAGGCAGAGTCGACTGACGAGAAGGCCGGACCTGCCGAGGTGCGTCGTTTGCATGGATTCATCTTAGCCGCTGAACCGTCCGGAGCACGACCAACACGCGTTTGATCAAGCGCGAGGGGGGCATCAAGAAATCTTGATAGCGGCGCTTGCCCGCAACTGAAAAGGAGTTTTGTGCCACTCTTTGGTCGATTGGCTGAAACACGACCTGATCCCGATGCTCTCCTGCGAGCGGTTCAGAACGCGGAAGCGCGCAAGGCTCGCGGACACCTTAAAGTGTTCATGGGCATGTCGGCGGGCGTGGGAAAAACCTACGCCATGCTTTCAGAAGCCCACGAGCAAGTGGCGCGTGGCATCAACGTGCTCGCAGGTTACATCGAAACCCACGGACGGGCCGAAACCGATGTGCTGCTCGAGGGTCTGCAGGCGCTCCCCTTTCGCCACTTCGAACATCGAGGCGTCAAGATCAAGGAATTTGACCTCGATGCTGCCCTTCGGAAGAGACCCAGTCTCGTTCTCGTTGATGAACTCGCCCACACCAATGCAACGGGCGCACGCCACCCAAAGCGATGGCAAGACATCGAGGAACTGCTCCAGTCGGGAATCAACGTCTACACGACCGTCAACGTGCAGCACATGGAGAGCCTTGTCGACGTCGTCGCGCAGATCACGGGAGTAACGGTCCTAGAAACGGTGCCGGACTCCATCATCGAGCGAGCGGACGAAGTCGAACTCATCGACATCCCTCCGGAAGACCTTCCACGAAGGCTCAAAGAAAGCAAGGACTACCAACCCGACCGGGTTGACCAAGCCCTCAACGGATTCTTTAGAACGGGGAACCTCATCGCGCTTCGCGAACTGGCCCTTAGGCGCACGGCCGATCGCGTCGACGCCCAAATGCAGTCCTATCGCGAAGAGGAGGGGGTCAAGGGTCTTTGGGCGGCTCGTGAGCGAATCGTGGTCTGTGTCGCTCCAAACCTGCTCGCCACGAAAGTGGTTCGCGCCGCCGCCCGAATCGGAACCGCCTTGCATGCCGAAACGATCGCGCTTTACGTTACGAGCGACCGGCAAGCCAATTTGGGTGATGAAGACCGCGCTCTGGCCGACGAGGCACTTCGGATAGCCGACAACCTTGGCATCGAAACGGTGACTGCGACCGGACACGACATCGTGGGAGAGATTATCAGGATCGCAAAACGGCGTAATGCAACGATGGTCGTCGTAGGCAAGCCGATCAAGCCCCGTTGGAAGGAAGTCGTCTACGGCTCCGTCGTCGACGAATTGGTCAGGCGAAGCGGTGACATCAACGTTCAGGTCATCACGGGCGAAGGCGAAGCCGCGACCGCCCCTTCAAGGCTGATGTCGAAAGAAGAAGTCACGTTTCGATCTATCGCCGTCACCTTAATGGCCACGGCATTGGCGACCGGCGTTTGTGCATTGATGTATGGACGTTTGGAGCCAGCCAACCTCGTGATGATTTATCTGCTCGCGGTCGCGTATGTTGCGAGCCGTTTTGGACCGAAGGAGGCCGCCTTGGCTTCCTTGCTTTGCGTGGCTTCGTTCGATTTCTTCTTCGTGCCGCCCAGATTCACATTCACCGTGGGCGACACCCAATACTTTTTCACATTTCTCGTGATGCTTGGAGTCGCCCTGCTGATTTCCACGCTGGCCTTGCGCATGAGACACCAAGCCAGCGCCGCAAGTGACAGAGAGGCTCGCACATCCGCCCTCTATTCCTTGAGTCGCGAACTCGCCCAAAGCAGGAAGAAGGAGGAGTTGGCGATCGCCACGGCGAGGCGACTCCGTGAGGTGTTTGGAGTGGATGCCGCAATTCTTCTTCCGTGTGAGCATGGGCCCTTGACCGTGGTCGCAAGATCTCGATCCCACTTCGAAAAGGCGGCAAACGAGATGGCCGTCGCCCAGTGGACGTACGCCAACGGCCAAAACGCTGGCCTTGGCACGAACACGTTGCCTGGTTCAGCGGCAATGCACATCCCTCTTCGCAGCCCCCGTGGCACGGTGGGTGTCCTAGCCGTCAAACCGGCAGAGAGCGCCTTGGATTCCTCGCTGCTGAACCTTCTCGAAACGGTGGCGACGGGTGTGGCCCTGGCGGTGGAACGCACGATCCTGGCCAAGGAGTCCCAAGAAGCACGGATCGAAATGGAGGCGGAGCGGGTTCGAAGCTCTTTGCTCAGTTCCGTTTCTCACGACCTTCGGACACCCCTTACTTCGATTTCCGGAACCGCCAGCATCCTTCAGGACTCGAAAAGCCTCTCCGATGATCGGCGCAAGGAACTCGCTCAGACGATTTATGAGGAGGCGGAGCGGCTCAATCGGTTAGTTCAAAACCTGCTCGACATGAGCAGGTTGGAATCGGACGGCGGGGTCAGATTGAACTTGGAATGGCACTCCATCGAGGAGTTGATCGGGTCCGCCATCAACCGAACGGAATCCCTGTTGAAAGGGCACAAAGTGGTCACCAACATGCCGAGCAAACTGCCCTTGGTTAAAGTCGACGGCATCCTTCTTGAGCAGGCGCTGGTGAACCTTCTGGAAAATGCAGCCCGCCACACCCCCAAAGGTTCCACCGTGGAAATCGGTGCGAACATGGACGAAAAACTTCAGATCGAGGTGGTGGACGACGGACCCGGAATCCCTGTGGGCCAAGAGGAGAGGATTTTCGACAAATTTTATCGCCCTAACGAAACGGACGTCGGCACAGGTCTCGGACTTTCAATCTGCAAGGCCATCGCCGAAGCGCACGGCGGCAGGATTGAAGCCTCGAATAGCCCAACGGGCGGGGCAATGTTCATGATAGAACTCCAGGCGCCACGTTCCAATCCCCAGGTGCCGCATGACTGACCGCACAAAGGTGCTCGTCATCGACGATGAGCCCGCGATCCGCCGTTTCTTACATGCCAGCCTTCCCGAGGACGAGTACGACCTACTGGAAGCGGGATACGGTGAGCAAGGCGTCCGCATGACGGCCACCGAGAACCCGCAGATTGTTCTTCTGGACCTCGGGCTTCCCGACCTGGACGGCATGGAAGTCGCAAGACGAATCCGCGAGTGGAGCCAGGTGCCGATCATCGTCCTGTCCGCAAGGGGACGGGAAAGCGACAAGGTGCAGGCTCTCGACGAGGGAGCAGACGATTATCTCACCAAACCGTTCGGAGTGAAAGAATTGTTGGCCCGCATCCGCGTGGCTCTGCGTCACGCCATGCATGGAAATGTCTCCGGGGAAATCGCCGTGGTCGTTGACGGCGTCAAAATCGATCTCTCCGCGCGGCAAGTCTTTCTCGACGGTGTCGAAGTTCGGCTCACTCCCAACGAATACAACCTGTTGGCGGCGCTTGCCCGGCATCCTGGGATGGTGCTAACCCATAAGCAACTGTTATTGGAAGTCTGGGGTCCCGCTTATGTCGACGAGACGCACTACCTCCGCGTGTACATGGGTCAACTGCGCAACAAGCTGGAGCGCGACGCGGCAAAGCCGCGGTTCTTGAGAACTGAGCCGGGCGTTGGCTATCGGCTCGTGGTCGAAGATTGAGCTTGTTCAACTCTTGACGCCAGGGCCGTGGTCTCCCCGCCGCTGCGCAACTTTATGCGATGTCCTCGATTGGGGTGCTTCCCCGCCTTGCACGGGCCAAACAAACCTAACGACGATCCCAAGCCGGCGGTTCTCGAGAACTTGAGGATTTCTTGACACGCCCGCCCCCGACCTTGACGCCCGCTTGATGCAAGGGAACCGTAAATTGGCATCGTTCGACGGTGGTGGCGACGTGCATAAAGCAGAACGACATAGCGCTTGCGGTTTTCCTCACGTTGGTGGCTGATCTAACAAAATTCGCCACTGTTTTGGAAATACACGAGCTGTCACGGGGCCGCGATTTGGCCGAAAGCCGGCGGCTCTACCTGAGGATAGTGCGGAAGCGGAAATATGAACGGGGATTCAAGAAATGCTGGACTTCATCTACATCTTCGCGATGCTGGCGTTCTTCGCCGTGTCGTTCGCCTATGTGAAAGGCTGCCAGAACCTTCGAGGGGAAGGAAATGAGTGATTACGTCTGGACGGGAGCGGTATGTCTGCTGCTGATCGCCTACCTCGTCTATGCCTTGCTTAGACCGGAGAAATTCTGATGATCGCGGGCACCCTCCAGATCCTCTTTTTCTTTGCCCTCGTTTTGTCGCTGACGAAACCAGTCGGCTCGTATATCACGCACGTCCTCGAAGGTGGCAAGACCTACCTGCACCCAGTTCTGCGGCCGATTGAGACGCTCATCTATAAGATCTGCGGAACGCGGGAAGACAAGGATATGAAGTGGAACGCATACGCGGGCGCAATGCTCATGTTCAGCGTCACCGGAATGCTCCTCAGCTACGCCCTGATTAGGCTGCAGGGCTCGCTCCCGCTGAACCCTCAGGGTTTTGGGACCAAAGAGATCAGTCCCGACTTGGCATTCAACACAGCGGCGAGTTTTGCGACCAATACCAACTGGCAAGCCTATGTGCCCGAGACGACCGTGAGCTACCTCACGAACATGGTGGCCCTTGCCATCCACAACTGGATGTCTGCGGCCGTCGGCATCGCCATTGCCGCGGCCGTCATAAGGGGCTTCGCGCGAAAATCGGCCGACGGAATCGGCAACTTCTGGGTCGACGTGACCCGCACGACCCTTTACATGTTGCTACCCATCAGCCTCGTCTGCGCCCTAATGCTCGTCGTTTCCGGCGTCCCCCAGAACTTCCTGCCATACCAACACGCCACAACCGTCGAGGGAGCGCAGCAGATCATCGCCCAAGGCCCGGTAGCGTCCCAGGAGGTCATCAAGCTGCTGGGAACAAACGGGGGAGGCTTCTTCAACGCCAACTCCGCTCACCCCTTCGAGAACCCAACCCCCTTCAGCAACCTACTCCAGATGATCCTCATCTTCCTCCTGCCAGCGGGTCTTACCTTCACATTCGGCAAGATGGTGGGCAATACCAAGCAGGGTTGGGCGGTATTTGCCGCGATGAGCGCCATGTTCCTGGCCGGTGCTTTCACGTGTCTGGCGTCCGAGCAAGCGGGCAATCCGCACCTGGCAAAGGCCGGCATCAACATTGCGAGGACCTCCGGGCAACCAGGTGGAAACATGGAAGGCAAGGAGACTCGCTTCGGAATCGCTTCTTCCGCCCTCTTCGCGACCGTCACCACTGACGCATCCTGCGGCGCCGTCAACTCCATGCACGACTCCTTCACGCCTGTCGGCGGCTTGGTGCCGATCTTTAACATCCTTACGGGCGAAGTGATCTTCGGCGGCGTCGGTGCCGGGCTCTACGGAATGTTGATGTTCTGCGTCATCGCCGTCTTCATTGCCGGTCTCATGGTCGGGCGAACACCGGAATACGTCGGCAAGAAGATCGAACGATTCGAGGTCCAGATGGCAATGTTAGCCGTCCTGATTCTGGCCGCAAGCGTGCTCGGGTTCGCCGCGCTTGCGGCCAACATGTCCATTCCAAAAGGCTGCTATTGGAACCCGAGCGGCGATACGATTACGAACCTGAACAACGGCGGCGCCCATGGGCTCTCGGAGATCCTTTACGCCTATGCCTCGGGCACCGGCAACAACGGCTCCGCCTTCGCGGGTCTCAGTGCGAACACCCCGTTCTACAACGTCACCATTGGACTGGCGATTCTCATCGGCAGATTCCTGATGATCATTCCCCTCCTGGCGATGGCGGGGAGCTTGGCCAGGAAGAAGATAGTCCCCGCATCCGCCGGGACCTTCCCCACTGACTCCGGTACCTTCGTCACGTTGCTGATCGGCGTCGTGCTGATCGTCGGCGTGCTCACCTATTTTCCGGCGATGGCGCTTGGACCCATCGTCGAGCACTTTCAAATGCATGCACTGAAGACCTATTGAAGATCATGGAAACCAACGTCAGGCCAAAACACGCTCCCCGCTCAATCTTCGAGGCAGCGATTGTCAAGCGCGCCATCAAGGAGTCGTTTACCAAGCTCGACCCGCGCCACGTAGCGAAGAACCCGGTCATGTTCGTCGTTGAGGTGGGCAGCGTGGTGAGCACGTACTTCTTCCTTCGGGGACTCGTGAGCCACTCGCCAGAAACGGTATTCGAAGGTCAGGTGGCGGCTTGGTTGTGGTTTACGGTTGTCTTCGCCAACTTCGCCGAGGCGATGGCGGAGGGCCGGGGCAAGGCGCAAGCCGACGCCCTGCGACGAACAAAAACGGACACGAAGGCTCGAAAGCTCTTGAACGGCGTGGAAACCGAGGTATCGGCGTCAACCTTTCGAAGGGGCGACTGCTTCGTTTGCGAAGCGGGAGACATCATTGCCGCTGACGGTGACGTCATTGAGGGCGTCGCAAGCGTCGACGAATCAGCCATCACCGGTGAATCGGCTCCGGTCATCCGAGAGAGCGGAGGAGACCGCAGCGCCGTCACGGGCGGCACCAAGGTGCTGTCCGACCGAATCGTCGTTCAGGTCTCCAGCAATCCAGGAGAATCGTTCCTCGACCGCATGATCGCCCTCGTCGAAGGCGCCGAAAGGCAGAAGACGCCCAACGAGATCGCCTTGAGCATTCTGTTGTCGGGGCTGACGCTCGTTTTTCTTTGCGCGACCGTCACGCTGCTGCCCTATGCCTTGTACAGCGTGAAATCCGCCGGCGCCGGCGCGCCCCCGAGCATCACGGTGCTTGTCGCACTGCTTGTTTGCCTCATCCCCACCACGATTGGCGGTCTCCTCAGTGCGATCGGGATTGCGGGCATGGACCGCGTCATGCAACACAACGTGCTCGCCGTGTCCGGCCAAGCCGTCCAGGCAGCCGGCGATGTGAACACCCTGCTCCTCGACCCGAAGGGCACCCACGACCCTGGCAACCTACAGGCCACGGAGCTCATA
>CAZUCK010000005.1:0-1138 GCA_964619505.1 uncultured Fimbriimonas sp.
ATCCAGCGCCCGTGTCTGGGCTTTGGCAGAAGTACTTTCCGGCAAACGGACCCGTGCAGTCGTACGGCTACGTTCCCAAACCCCCGACTTACGAAACTTTTCATGCCCAGGGCATCGGTAAGTACCTCACTGAAGTTCACTCATCGAACACGGTGACCGCCTTCCAGGATGTCCCCGATGTGCAGAACCGGGCCCAGGACCCACTCATCAAGGCCGCCGCCATCAGCCCGGTCAATCCGAACAGTCCTCTGGGTAAGGGAGGGGTTTCAAAACCGAACGTGTCGATTCCAGCGGGTGCGATTAAGTCCCCAGTGACAGGGCGTACAGCTGGACCCACGGTGTCTCTGCCGAAGACGGACCCCAGAATCATCTCCATCACTCAGTCACGCACCAAGAACGTGCCGCCTTCGGATGCTCACACGCAGATCGTAGAGGCAAACAAGTTCGCGGAGCCCTATCCCATTCGGCACGCCGCCCCTGCCAAGCCCAAAGTCGATTTCCATAACGCTTTGGCTATGTTGGGCCAGCACCATTCGTTGATGCGCATGGTCGGCGTCGTCATCGACGTGGAGATCGATGCCGCGGTCGTACCCGCGGCGGGTTCCATCCGAGTTGAGGTCGAAGGGATGCCGTCGCCCAACACGGCAACACTGACAAAGACGATGACGATGTTCTCGCACGGCGCAGATTTCTTCCGCGCTCAGCCGAGGCCCACGACGGCGGACGTCTCCACCGACTTTCTCGAGGGCTACCTCGACATGTCGCCGGCCAAGGTGACTCTGGGAACCTTCGACATGGCGGGCAGCCTACTCAAGATGATTGCCTATGCGAACATGGTCGTAGGCAAGGCGTCGGCCATCGCGGCGACGCCACCTTCCATCCTCCAGAGAAAGATGGTCTTGGGCATTCCGTCGAAGGTCCCTCACACAACGACGGCGGTGAATCCCGATAAGGAGGAGCACTTGCCCTCTAGCCGAGCCTCGGGCATCTCCGTATATCGAATCAACCGAGCTGCGCAGGTTTCCGCCATGGCGGCCGTCTCGGACGATCATAACAAGAATGCAGATGAGAATAAGAACGTCGTGCTCTACGCCGACGACGTGTTCAAGGGCTGGCGCCCGGACATCATGTTCAACAA
>CAZUCK010000005.1:1148-75723 GCA_964619505.1 uncultured Fimbriimonas sp.
CCGCGCCAACACCTACAAGATTGCCGACCAAGTGATTGACACCACGGACGAGGGTCAGATTTCGTTCGGCATGACCAAGGCGCCTGACGGTTCCGGCGCTCCCAAGGTCAACGAGAGCCTATTCACGTGGCACGGATGGAGCCTTGCCGCGCAGCGCCCCGGCAAACCCATTACGGATGCGGGCCAAGTGGATGACAGTCACCCGCAAACGCGTGACACATTCCTGACCTGGGCGGGGACACCTGCCAACCTAGATCCAAATTACAAGGTGGCAAGCTTTGCCAAGCCGGAGGGCGGGACGCTTCCCAGGCTGCGATTCGGACAGAGCTATGGCGTCAGAGCCCGATTTGTCGACCTTGCCGGCAACAGTTTGCCCCCCGAGAACACTCGAGCCATGGCAGCTGGGGCACGAGCCGTCGCAGCACCGCTGAGGGGCATCGGCCTTTCGAACAACACGTCACAAAGCACGTTTTATCTTAGGTTCGAGCCGATCCTCGCTCCCAGCCTATATATTCGGCCCAATCCAAGCCTCGAGCGCGGCGACTCGGCAAACGTCGTCGTCATCCGCAAATTTGCAGGCAAGCCGACGACTGAAACAGCCATCAGACACATCATTCCGCCAGAGGGTGGAGAGAGCCTCTCAGAGCTGCATGGAGCGCTGGACGACGCCCAAGGCAAGCCTGATCCTACCAAGTACGCGATGCTGTCGACGATCGACAAGCGGCCCCCGTTGACGACTAACTCAATCATCAGCGCCGATTCGGTGCAGCCGCTCCCCTATCTGCCCGACATCACGTCGGAAGGGGCAACGATGAGGGTCGTCTCCGACTACCCGTTGCCGGTCTTGAAGACGGCCTTCTACAACAGCGATCACAAGTGGCCCGAGCCCCATTGCGGCAAGCTGATCCTGACGCCCGTCACCGGCGCCGGAGCGACGGCTGTATCAAACGGCACGGATATGACCTACGGTTTGTTGCCCGGTCAGTCCATCGACGCAAACATCAGCAGCAACACAGCCGGCACGCACTTGGCTGACTTCAATCAGACGTGGTCTCTCGAGAATGCGTTGATACAGCGCGGTCTTACGATGACGACGGTGCTGCAGACGACTTACCCAAGCGTTGCCGCAAAGGTCAAACAGTTCGACACTCATCAGCCATTCCAGGCCAAACCCAGCGTGAAACTTGCGCCTGTGCAAGTTAGACCCGTGGCCAAGCCAGGCGTCGTCAGCACCATTGCACCTGCGATGGTGAAGCCGGTGTTCGTCGACACTCTCGATGCGTATGTCCAGTCGTACATCGATGGTCTCAACTATTCGTTGACTCCCTACCGGATGGTTCATCTTGTGCACGCCGTACAGGTGCCCGAGCCCGGTTTTGAGATGAACGCAGTCGTCGCTTCGAGAGATGCGAGCAAGACTTTCGCTGGGATCGGCCTCAAAGGCAAGGTTCACGGATGGAGCACCCAAGAGGTCGAATTCTTGGCCACCTACAGCGACGACATCGACGATTTGGATGAGCCGAAGCGCAAGACCACATCGATCGAAACCAAGAATCGTGCGTTCACGATCCCGATTCCCAAGATCGACCACGAGCCGATCAACGACCTGCAGCAGCAGGGCGTTCATGAGTTCCACGACACGAAATGCCATTTCGTGAAGTACGACATGGTCATCAAGAGCCGTTACCGCGACTACTTCCCCACTGACATGCCTCCGGAGGCTTTCACCGAGACCTTCACTTACGTTCCCGGATCGAAAGTCATCAAGGGTGGACCGGCGGTGGCAACCAGGGTTGGGCAGCCCGTCGTTCGCAAGGTGAGCGACCTCGTGATCATCCCGTCCTCGAGGCGCCCAGATCCCGCAAACGTTGAATACATCATGCCCCTGTTCCTTTGGGCGCAAGATGACGTTTCCGGCAAGAAGGTCAGCGGACGCAAAGGAAACCTTCTCAGAATCTTCCTTCGAAGGCCGTGGTTCTCGTCCGGCAACGGAGAGAGGCTTGGTGTCGTCCTTGCCCCAGCAGGGGGGCTGCCCGGTGCTTCTTCGAAGGGCCTAGAAATGGGAATCGATTCCACTCAACGAGACCTCGTGGCTCATTTCACAACCGTCATGGGCAGCGACCCTGCCTTCAACGATGGGGCCAACGCCATCGGCCATTTGCCCGCGGCCGAGAACTTCCCCAACCGGGAAGGGCTCGCGAAAAATGTGACGATGGTCGAAGGCTTTACCGCCGACGTCGCTTATTTCACTCCCAAGTTCGATGACAATAGGCAAATGTGGTACGTCGATATGGAGGTCCGACCCTCCACCGCGGCCTACATGCCGTTCCTGCGGCTCGTTCTTGGACGGTATCAACCCAATTCCGACAAGAAGTTGAACGTCGAAATGAGCAGCCTCACGGTGACCGACATCACGCAGCTGCAGCCGGACAGGTTGGCGGTTCTGGAGGTTCTGCAAGCGAAGCAACGGGTTCGAGTTTCGATCGCAGGAATTCAGGGCGAATCGCGGTTGGGACGCAACGTGGTCGTCGGTACGCTGGAGCGCAAGACCGGCGGCGACCCCGATGCAGGGTGGTCGGCGGTCAAAGACTTCACGATCCCCTTCGTCTCGGAAGGTTCACTGCCGGGCGTAGCTGAATTTCAACTGTTCCAAATGGGGAGCGAAATGAAGTTCGTGCCGGTCTCCCCGATCATGAAGCAAGCCTTGATTGCGCCTACGACGAGCATCAAGCCTGGGGTAGCGCAAAGCGGCATCACGGAAGCCGGCCGACAGTCCGCCTCCTCGGTTGCCGCCCAAAGCGTTCTGCTGCCTGGCTCAGTTGATTTGCCTGATCCATCCGGTACCTACCGAGTTGTGTTGCGAGAATACGAGATTCACCCAAGCAAGACGGGCGAGCCTCCAATTCCAGGCGCCGCAAAGGAACGGCAAATGGGTGGGCGTCTCATCCACGTGGACGTTCTCCCTGTGCCTTAGGGGTTGACTCAATCACTCTCAAGATTCGAAGCATCTCTGCAGGTCCGCAGAGATGCCTCGTCGCTCGCCCTTCGTCGACCTTCAGCTTGCGCAATGAACACAAACGGAATGGATCCGAATGCCATCTTCTGCCAGCCCTATCAGCGTCTGATGGAGGATGCGCAGACACAGACGGAAGCATTTGTCGACGACGCTGGGCACACCGGCGGCATGGCGGCCCTTATGGGTCGCCTCTACGAGACGGCGGAAAGGGAGATCGAATTCGCCCAAGCTGAAGCCGTTCGGAAGGGGAGCAATGTTCCCGCCTGTACCAAGGGATGTTTCTACTGTTGTCATCAAGTTGTCGGCGTCGTTGCCCCAGAGGTCTTTGCCCTCGCCAAATGGATAAGAGCGAATTGGACAGAGTTGGAAATCGACGCTCTGAAGGACAGGATTACGGGATATCGTCAGACCTTAAGCGGTCTCAAGGGAACTTCTCGTTTGCAGCCTCTCGCTCGATGTCCGTTGCTCGTTGATGGCGTCTGCTCCATTCACCCCGCGAGGCCGCTTGTTTGCCGAGCCTCCAACTCAACGGACGTGAGTGTGTGCATCGCCGCCTACCAATCGGGCCGCAACCCGGCTCCGCCGCCATTCCTGCACACTCAACGAAGCGCTGGAAGGTCCATTCGGTTGGGTCTGCGATTGGGACTGGCAAGACGAAAAATGCCCGGCGACATCATTGAACTCGCCGTCGCCTTAGGGATCGCCCTCGAAGAACCTGACGCTGAAGAACGTTGGTTGCAAGGTGAGGATGTCTTTGCCGCCGCAGAGAGTCCGCTCGGCCCATCGAGTGAACTCGCCGACATCCTCCAAGCCCAAGACGAGACAAGTCGTCGTGAGTCATAGCCCCATGGCAAAGGATCTGCCCGCTTCATAATGCTTACACGATGAACCGACGCCTTGAATTCATGTTCGCATGGGCGGGTGCGGCCCTGTTGCCCGCCGCAGCCAACGCCGAGATCTTTTACCGAGTTTCGCCTTCTGCGGCACACGACAAGGTGGCGGTCGAAATGGAATTCAGCGTTGGAAAGGGCGGGGTGGACCTACAAATGCCCAGTTGGTCCCCAGGTCTTTACGCCATCGAAGATTACTGGCGAAGCATGGGACAGGTCATGGCGGTTGACCGGCAGGGCAAGAGCCTCTTGGTGACTCACCCCAGAGGAGACACGTGGCATGTCGCGACGAAAAGGGCGGGCCGAGTAAGGGTGCATTATGTGCGGCCCGTGTCAAGAACACGCGAGCGGTTGGGAATGTTTTCGTCCGACGATAAAACGGTTCATTTCAGCGGTCCTGCCACTTACCTTTATCTCGTGGGACGAAAAGCAGAGAAGTGCAAAGTCGAATTCGATATGCCCAATGGGTGGAAAGTCGCCGTGGGGCTCAATCCCTCTAAGGGAACCGGCCCACACCCCATCTTTGACGCTACGAACTACGATGTCTTGGCAGACAACTCGGTCACGATGGGCGATTTCTTAGAAGATCGATACGTCGTCCGCGGCAAAGAGCATTTCATCACCTACCGCGGTGATGACCGCGATTTGATCGATCGCCCGAAGGTCCTCAAGATGTGCAGGTTTGTCAGCGAAATGGAGACGGATTTTTTTGGGGGCGCACCCTACGATCGATATGTATGGCATTTTTGGGTGGCCAAGCGCGCTGACGGCGGTGGCGGCGTCGAGCACCTCAGCAGTACGCAGATGTTCATGTCGACCGGCTCGGGTCCCCGCGCATTCCGAGGGGCGGCGCACGAGTTTTTTCACCTCTGGAATGTCAAGCGGATTCGGTCCAAGCCATTGGGTCCGTTCGATTACACCCAGATGCCCAGGACGGGGGCTCTATGGTGGTTGGAGGGCGTGACTGACTACTACGCGCTGATGCTTCCCCACCGCTATGGCTGGGCCAACGACTCAGCTTTTCTTGACGACGCCATGTCGAACATCGGAGACGTCCGCGAGAACCCTGCGCGGTTCGAAGTCAGCCCGTATGACTCTAGCTACCGAGTCGGTGAGGCTACCGAGGGGCGGAGCAGCGGTTATAAGGTCAACTACTATCCGACTGGTTGGGTCCTCGGCATGATGTTTGACATTGAACTGCGGGCCAGATCACATGGCAAACGGTCGCTGGACGACATAGAGCATGCGCTTTGGTCCGAATTCAGGCATGAGCGGCCCGGCTTCGAAGAAGATGAGCTTCGAAAGCAGCTGATCCACTTCGGCGGGCTGAGCATGGGCGAGCTTTACGATCGCTGGGTGATGCGACCGGGTGAGTTGCCCGTAGAAGTCGAATTGGCCAAAGTGGGCCTCCAAATCGTTGAGCGGGACGGACGCAAGGTGATCGTCGCTTCACCCAAAGCGTCGTCTGATGAACTCGCTCTAAGAGAGGGATGGTTCTTTGGCACGAAGAAGCGACCGACAGTCTTTATCGAGTCGAAGGACTGATGCCGCGGATCACACGTATGGCCTCCCCTGAGCTGCTTGAATCACGCATGAAACCATTAGCCCACGCGACCTATGAAGGCCCGAAAGCGTGGCCCCGATCGGAACTCTGAACCGTCCTTACGTACGGCAGGTGTGCCCAATAGGTCCCAACTGTGGCTTCGCTGATCGAAAGCATTTTCGCAATGGCCGAGTCGGTATGGCCGCTCTCAGCGCATTTCAAAATTTGCCGCTCGCGGGGCAGCGGATGCGGTTTTGTTGTATCCAAATCACCTACCCACTGGCACTTGGACTTACGGAAGGGTAGCATGGGTTCGCCCGGATTCACCTCGCCATGACCATCGCCAGGATGTCGCCGACTTAGCGATTTCTAATCGATGAGCTTGGATCAGGTAAGCGGTCACCTTCACCGCATTGCCCAGAGGGTCACGCCTTGAGGCAAAAGTATGGTGGGCTGGCGAACCCAATGCTCGCAAGCTCGTCAAAATCCTTTGCAGGTGAATTTATGAACTTAAGAAACTCGGCTTTCAGCAGTCTGGCACTCGGCGCGATAATGGTGGGGGCAATGGCACCTGGCAGCGCAATGGCCCAGACCAGCCACCGTCAGGAGACGAAGAACACTTGGCGCAACGCCGCGATCGGCGCTGGCATTTTGGGACTTTACGGCCTAAACAAAGGTGACAGCACCTTGGCCCTCGTCGGCGCTGCGGGCGCGCTCTACTCTGCAAACCGCTACGAACAGGATAGAAAGAGTCAAAGCAAGCAACAGCGCGCACGCGCGGCGATCTTCAGGAGGGGCTACTACTACAGCCACGGTCACAAGTATGTGAAGAAGACCGTTTACAAGGACGGGCACAAATACTATCAGTTCGTCCGGGTCAGTTGATCGGATCGATCAACGGTTCCAACTTTCGGGCAAAGAGTCGCTTCAGCGCAGGCGTGCCCAGAATCAACCCGCATACGATGAGAAACCAGTCACCAAAGCGTCTGTAGATCGTCACATGCGGTTTTGGCAAACTGGCGACGGCGACTCCGTCGCCAACGCCCAACGTTGCAAGGGCCACCCCGTCCGGTCCGACGATCATGGAGTACGCGCTGACGTCGGCCCTGCAAATGGACATGCCTAATTCGGCCGCCCGGAACGGGGTGTAGGCGGCGTGCAAGCTCTGAACGACGCCTCCCCTGCTTATTGGGTCCAACGTTGGCAAGGCGATGAACTCGATTCCTCCCAGATTGGCGGTGTCTCGTATGACGCTTGGATAGCACGAGTCGAAGCAGATGTTCATACCGATCGCGGGGTGCCACTTTGCCGCAACTGGAGTGTTCCCAGCTTCATGTGTGTTCCTCTCGCCAGCGAAGGGTTTTCGCTTGAAGTACCTTTCGGACTCCCTCCCATGGTCAAACAGCGCCGCGGCGTTGTGCGGCTTTGGAACAGCCCCGTCTTCAAAGCTGGTCACGAAGGCTGGCAGTCCTGCCTGGGCGGACAGCAGTCTCAGTTCACGGGTGTTCCCTGCGTAGGCGCTGCCAGACCCGCTCAGTTCGGGCCAAACCGAAAGAGTGGCGCCCCTTTGGAACGCCTTTCGATTCATGTCTGCCAAATGAGTCGGATCGATGGATTCGGTTTGAATCACCGCGACCTTGGGTCCGATCAAAGTGGGGTTGGACCCAAACTCAAAGACCGCAGCACCAAAGAGCGTGACGGCTGCCCAGAGGACGACCAGCCGGGTCAATCGACTGCGACTCCTGAAGGAAGCGGCAATCGCGATGTTGAAGAACCAAACGAGGAACGAAACTCCCCAGATTCCGGTGACTGACGCAATCCCAAGCGCGGGCTTGAAATTGGACATCGTCAGGGCGAGATGTTCCGGCAGCAAGAACAGCAGTGCAAACTCAAACAGCACGCCGAGAGCGCCAAATTGCGCTGCTTTTCGTAACCCAAAAGGTTTTGAATCCGCGACAATGCCTCCCATTGCAGCCAACAAGGCGCCAAACAGGAGATAGCCGCCATAGATCCAACTCCCATCACCCAGCATCGGATGAGGCACTGAGACGATCCCTTGCGCGAACAGCCAGGCGGGTACGAGGGCTGTGACGAGGCCCGCGCAAAATCCTATCAAGAAACGGGACGATTGGATGCTCAGGAAGAGTGGAACCAATGCAATCCAACCCAAAATGGGGACCTGGCAAGGCGGCAGAGCCAACCCGAGGAGACACCCGCTGAGTATCGCGCACCCCATGACTTGGAGAATTTTCATACTCTCTCGTCAAATGGACGTTGCTTCTTAAACGGATGTGCGAACTTTGGTCAAATGGCATTCACCGGTGGGCACCGTGGAGGGGGCAATGAACGTGTTCCGCCCCGTCGGGAAGCGACCTGTGCTCTCTTGCCGTCTAGGATTCTTCCAGAAGCTAAAAGTCAACACGGTCAGTCACACCGGCATGTACAACGGCACCCTGCACTCCAATTATTTCGAATTCGATCGTCCTTGCAATCGCGCGTCAATCAACTTCTCTCGATGGTCGTTGAACACGCAAATGGCACGAATTCCCATGACGTTGGCCACGTTCACAGCCGTTTCCCAATCCAAGGGGTTAACCTTGTCGTCCTTGCATCGGGCATTGTCTAAATCGTATCGAGGGCAATCCTGACAGAACATTCCAGTCGCCTCAGGGGAATAATGAATTCATGACCGCAGTCGCTTTGCTACTCTGTCTCACCGCCGTCCAGACGCCTTCGAAGATTACCATTCAACCCTTCCAGGACGACTTTGTCGTTCGCGCGGGTTTGAAAAAGTTCATCGTCCCTATGAGGCTGGACCGGCCGAAGCCTCCCATGGCGGTCGTCTTTCGCAAGAATAAGAACTTCGCCGTATGGGACGAGCGCGGGTTGAGCCTCCGATTCGGTAAGAAGCTTGTCAGTTACAAGCTCAAGGAGGTCGCCGTGTCGCCCCGCGTCTTTGATCGGGATGAGATTCGGGCGAACCTCGAGCTCTTCAAGCAGGGAAAGCGCTCACAAGAAGCCGACGCGCTGTCTGGGGCGAAGCGGATCGGCAATGAAGCGTACTTTCTGGTGAGGTGGGACGACGCGGCCGGGACGCCTTGGCTCGAGGCATTGGTCAAGGTGGATCTTTCCGATGCAAAGCCGGAGTGGAAGTTGCTGGGCAAATTTGAAGGCATTTCCCTGGCCCGTGCCGCCATCGACGACCGCCTCATGCTGCACAACGGGTTTCTCGCGGTCATCGCTTCCAAGGATAAGGAGTGGGGAGAAAGCTTTTACTCTTCCGGTTTGAAGGCCTTTGGATTCAAGAAGATGGGTACCGGGCTTGCCAACTTCACTGAGCAGAGGACGTTTGCCGGACTCTTCGTCGAGAAGACTGCTTACGGGACACTGGTGGGCGGCGCCATCGATCTTGAAACGGGCAAACGCAAAGAGGTCATGGAGGTCAAGGGAACCTTGAAGTTCATTGACGGCGATTTGCCATTCCTTGCTGTCGTCGGAGACGTAAGCGGGGCTCACCTTCGCAATGCAGATTCCGGCGCCGAAATTGTGTTGCCTGCATCAAGCGCCGTCCGCAGAACGGGTGCGGGGGTCGTCGTGTGGTCTCCGATTGTCAAGCCAAGCAGGGCATGGCTTTACGATCCCGTTCGCTGGAGTGTCCTCGCAACCTGGGATCAGGCTGCGCGCGGAGCCTCGGCGGGGGCAGGCAATGCGGGCCTGTAGACCGCAGAAGCCACCAGTTTCGCCGCCGATTTCCCATCCTTCGGCGAGGCGGCTTGGCCGATCTCCAAGGTCACGCCGCCGTTGGCGTTGAACCTTCCTGACATCCAGTCTGCTGCCTTGGCGAGAAGTCGTTGACGCACGAGTCCAACGTTGTGGGCAGTGGATGGCAGGATGATGCCAAATCCGGTTTCGCCGTACCGGGCAACCACGTCGAGTCGACGCAAATTGTCCTTGAAGAACTCGGCGGCATCGGACAGGAAGTCGATGACACTCTGCTCTCCGTAGAATCTGCGCATCCCTTCGAGGCCGGTGAACCGAATCATGACAAGGGCGACGTGGGTCTCGTTGCTCGCTGCCCTGTGGAGCTCTTCTTGCAGCCTGCTGTTGAAATAGCTCTCCGTGTAAGCGCCCGTCGCCGCATCGATCACGTCGTAGTCGATCGCGCTCGTCTGGCGTCGCAGCACGCGATCCTTCTCTTCTTCCGCAGTCAAAATCTTTCGCAGCTTGGCAAGCGACTGTCGCAAGATGTGGGACACGTAATTGCAGGAGATCCCGAGCTGATTGGCGATCTCCGTTTGGTTCATCGCTTCGAAATGGAACAGAAGCAAGACCTGTCGCTCCAGGTCGCGCAACTGCCGCATCGCCTGCTCCAACAGCACGCGGTCCTCCACGCTGAGCTGCTCTGGGCAGAATGCAGAGGCATCGAGTTTTTCAACTTCGCTCGACCCGTCGTCTTCACTTTGAGCCGGCAGGTCAAGTGAGGCCACGCGCAACATCTCTTGCGTTTGGTAGACCTCTTGGACCGCAGATTCACTGATGCTGAGTTCGTCGGCGATTTCACGTTCGGTCGGAGTTCGCCCAAGCGATTGTTGGAGCATGTTGGACGTGCGATTGACTTTGTGTCTGAGCTCTTGCAGCCAAGCGGGGTGTCGAATGATTTGAGATCGGTCGCGCAGATAGTGCTTTATCTCGCCCGCGACGAGATAAGTCGCATACGTGTTGAACCGAACACCGGCTTCGGGGTCAAATTTTGTCAGCGCATTCAGAAGGCCGATGAAGCCGACCTGCACGAGATCTTCGAACGGCTCGATGCCGCTGAACCTTCGAGCGATTCGCTCGACGAGGTTCGCGTATTGAACCATGATCAGATCTTTGAGATCGGGTTTCGGATCCCTCAGATAACGCAACACCAGACCTTCCGTGTCCTGGTGCAATCCTGTTTGCTCAGACATACTCACTCCGTTGATCGCCTTGGCCGACGTTCCTCGTCGACCTCAATTCCCGTTCCGGCTTCCATCCTGGAAGCCACCTTCCTACCCTTTTGCCCTAGCCCCGTCGCGTCACTTGACGCTCGTGACCAGTTTGAAGATGGGCGTCATGATCGAAATGGCGATGAAGCCCACGATCACACCCATGAAAATGATCAGCATCGGCTCGATCATCGACGTCAAACCCTTAACCGTGGATTCGACTTCAGAATCGTAAAAGTCGCCGACCTTAACGAGCATCTCGGAGAGACGCCCAGTCTCTTCCCCGATGTCGATCATCGTCGTGACCATGTTTGGAAACAGCCCGGATGCGGCCAGCGGCTGTGAAAGCTTCTGACCCTCGCGGATGCATACTCGCGTCGTCTCAATTGCTTCGCTTAGGACCTGGTTCCCCAGGGTTTCCCCTACGATTTCAAGGCTCCGCATCATCGGTACACCGGAGTTGATGAGTGTTCCAAAGGTTCGCGAGAACCGCGCGACGCTCATCTTGAGCACCAACTCACCGACAACCGGAATTCTTAACTTCATGCTGTCCAATTGGCGTCGGCCCGTCACCGTTTTGCCCCAACTCTTGACCCCCATGAAAGCTCCGAAGAGGCCAATCAAGATCATCCACCAGTAGGCCGCCATGAAATCGCCCATGGCGAACAGGCCCTTGGTGACGGGAGGCAGTTCGACCTGCATACCGGTGAAGATTTCCTTGAACTTCGGCAAAACGAAACTGAATAGTGCGAACAGCATCACTTGGGAGAAAATGAGAACCAGGACGGGGTACATCATCGCGCCCTTGATCTTCGCCCTCATGTCCGCTTCGTACTCGAGGAATGCGGCCAAGCGGTCCAGGATCTGGTCCAAGATGCCACCGACTTCGGCGGCGCGAACCATGTTCACGTAAAGCTTATTGAAAATGATCGGATGCTTGGCAAGGGAGTCGGAAAGCGTCAAGCCACCCTTTACGTCCGCCGTGACCAATTCAAGGCACTCCTTGAAAATGGGATCCTTGGTCTGGCCGACGAGGATGTCGAGGCACCTCAAAATTGGAATACCCGCGTCGATCATCGTCGCAAACTGTCGCGAGAATACGACGAGCACTTTTAGCTTGACTTTCTTCTTGCCGACGACCATCTTGCCGGCCTTTGCGCCTGTCTTCTTGATGTCCGTGCAATGGAGCGATTGATCTCGCAACTTGGCAAGAACCAATTGCTCGTTGTCCGCGTCGATGGTCGCGCGGACGACGCGTCCAGAAGTGTCTATGGCGGTATAGGCGTACAGCGGCATGTTACTTGTCAGCTCCCTGGGTGAACGCACCGTGCGCGCTCCAGTAAGACAATTCTCGGTCTGGCGCTTCCATATTCCAACGAGGTTTCACAGGTTCTTTGAAAAAATCCTGTTGAAAGCTTCAAAAAGCATCGTGCGGGCACCATGCCGTTTCGTGGTACGGTTCCAAAAGAGATGAGCTTTCTACGTCTTGCGGTGATCATGGCCGGCGGATCCGGCGACCGGTTTTGGCCCCTCTCCCACGCCACGCGACCCAAGCAACTGCTCAAATTGACGCACCCCGAACAAACGCTTCTACAAGAAGCAGTCCAACGGCTTGCTCCCCTCATCAGTAAGGATCGGGTCCACATTGCTTCGACCCAACTGCTTGAGTCAGCCATTAAGGCCCAACACTGCGTACTGCCCGACAACGTCATCACGGAGCCCGACAAGCGCAACACGCTCGGATGCCTCTCCTGGGTCGCAGCTAACTTGATTGCGAAGTATCCCAAAGAACCCATCTCTCTCGCGGTGTTCCCGACGGACCAAAAGATAGGCAACGTGGCCCTATTTCGAGACACGGTGAACAAGGCGCTCGTCATCGCCGAACAGACGGGCAACCTCGTGACGATCGGGATTCGGCCGCAGCGGCCGGAAACGGGATTCGGTTACATTGAAGTGCCCGACGCGGCGAGCATCCGCGAGCCCCAGAAAGCGAAGCGTTTCCACGAAAAACCCACGCTGGAACGAGCTCAACTCTATGTGAAGAGCGGCGCGTTCCTTTGGAACAGCGGGATGTTCTTCTGGCGGCTGGATTCGTTCATGAACGAACTGAAAGCGGCTCAACCCGAAACCCACGCAATCATCGAAAAGATGGCCAACGCCATGAAGTTAGGAAAGGACAAATTGGCGGAGGAGTTGTTCAAGCAACTGCCCAGCCAGTCCATCGATCAGGCCCTTATGGAAAATTCCAAGAACGTATTCGTAGTGCCCGGCGAGTTCCCATGGGATGACGTCGGTTCGTGGGACTCCCTGGAGCGCTCTTTTGAGAGGAACGCGGATGGAAACGTGGTTCAGGGCAAGGTCTTTGCCGTCGACACAGGTGGCTGCGTGCTTGTGAACGAGAGCAATCAAAAAGTGGGTGTTCTTGGCGTCTCGGACCTCGTCATCGTCGTTTCCCAGGACGGAATCCTCATTTGCCACAAGGACCGAGCTCAAGAGGTAAAGATCATCGCCCAAGAGTTCGAAAAGGAGTGACGACCGCACTCTCCGCCAGCGTGACGCCCCTTTCACGTCACAATGGGTGCTTCAGGGCCTCCCAAGGGATCAATCGTTAGGGAATGAGCGTTACGGAAGACAGGATGCACAAGCCGGAAGAGTCAGCGCGCGCCGAGGTGTCCGTTCTCGTGCCCGCGCTCAATGAGGAAGACAGCATCCGACAGGTGATTGAGCGCGTGCTCGCCATCCCCATGAAGGTGGAGGTCATTGTGATCGATGACGGCAGCAGCGACACAACCGCTGAAATCATGAGAAGTTTCGAGGACCGCATCATCGCCATCCACAATGAACGCCGCCAAGGGAAAGGAGCTGCCATCGTCAGGGGATTGGCAAAGGCCACTGGCCGGGCGGTCATCATTCAAGACGCCGATCTGGAGTATCTCCCGGAAGAAATTCCCTCCGTCGTGAACCCAATTCTCGAAGGCAAGGAAACCGTCGTCTACGGCACACGATTCTCGAGTGGCATGCCGACGTCCATGGCCCTACCCAACAAAATCGTCAACATCCTCCTCGCCTGGGCCGTACGCCTCCTTTACTGGCGCCGCGTGACGGACGAAGCCACTTGCTACAAGGCATTTCGCCTCGACGTGATCAAGGGCATGGACCTCCAATGCCAGCGATTCGAATTCTGCCCCGAGGCGACCGCCAAAGCGATCCGCATGGGCCAGCACATCCTAGAAGTGCCCATCTCCTACACGGCTCGGACAACTCTCGAAGGTAAAAAGATCCGGTGGACTGACGCGCCACACGCTTTCCTGACCCTAATGCGTTACCGGCTCTGGAAGCCGGAGAAGTGACTCCCCGAATAACCCGGCCTTAACCCGCTCGCCGGTACAATGGCTTTCGTCTTATGAAAGCTCTCATCCTCGCAGGCGGCAAAGGCACCCGGCTTCGCCCCATCACTTTTTCCATGGCCAAGCAACTTGTGCCCGTGGCCAATAAGCCTGTCATCGAGTACGGCATCGAAGCCATCGCCGCCGCAGGAGTCAAAGATTTCGGCATCATTGTCGCCGACACGGCAAAAGCGATCGAGGAAGTGGTTGGGGACGGATCCAGATTCGGCATCAAGGTCACCTACATTCCCCAGCCTGACCCTTTGGGCCTTGCCCACGCGGTCGCCACGGCCAAAGATTTCCTCGGCCACGATGACTTCATCATGTACCTTGGGGACAACATGATCAAGTCGAGCCTCAGCGACCTCGTCTCTGAGTTCAAAGACCCGTCCGTTGCCGCCACGATCCTCCTCACACCTGTTCCAAACCCCTCCGACTTCGGCGTTGCCGAGCTCAAAGACGGCATAGTGTCAAGGCTGCAGGAGAAGCCCAAAGATCCAAAGTCCAATCTCGCCCTTGTCGGCGTCTATCTGTTCCGTGAATCCATCCACGATCACATCGCCCATTTGAAGCCAAGCGCACGTGGAGAATTCGAAATCACGGACGCCATCCAATCCCTTGTGGACGGCGGCCTCAACGTTCACTCCCATATCGTCCAAGGATGGTGGAAGGACACCGGCACCGTCGAAGCCATGCTGGAGGCGAACCGACTCATCCTGGAAGACATGCCGACCGACATTCAGGGCCAAGTTGACGAGGATTCGCGCATCGAAGGGCGAGTCGTGCTCGCAAAAGGGTGCAAGGTCGTCAACAGCGTCATCCGTGGCCCAGCCGTCATCGGCGCGAACTGCCATATCGAGAACAGCTATATCGGACCCTTCTCCGCCATCGACTCCGGCACGACCCTCAAAGATACGGAAATCGAATACTCCATCGTCCTTCAGGACTGCGAGCTCGTAAGGCCGGGGGCACGCATCGAAGCGTCCCTGATCGGGCGCGGGGCGAAGGTCGGACACGCCGAAAGCGTGCCGAAATCGATGCAGCTCGTCCTCGGCGACTCCAGCCAAGTCACGCTGCCATGAGTGAGCAATGAAAGCCGATCTGCTTGTGATCAGCGCCTCTTCGGGCGTGGGCAAGTGTGAGCGAGTCGCCTTCCAGATCGCAAAACATCTTCATGATCGTGGCCATAGGGTGCAGACCCTCATCAAAGCGCCGGTTCAAAAACGGGAGTTGCTCTCTTGGTACAGCAAAGAGCAGATTCCCATTGCCCTCAGTCAGCACATTAAGCCTTTGAAGCCGGGCGGAACGTTCACCAGCATGCTGGCCCTGGCGATGAAGATTCAGCGCTGTGCCCCAAAAGCGGTCAGCCTCCACAATCCCGACAACACCATCTCCTGGACGGACGTCGCAGCCTGCCGCCTCGCGGGCGTCAAGAAGGTGATCGTGTCGGTGCACCATCCGATGGACGCGGAGTTGATCTCGCGGAAATGGCAGCGCAGCACCAAGATCGCGGCAAATTATGCGGACTTCGTCGCCGTCACGTCGCCTGCTCTAGAGGCGAGCCTTCTAGAGATCGGCGTCTCTGACAAAAAGGTCGTGGTGATCCCTCTCGGAATAGAGGTGCCTGATGGCGGCCCAGACCGGGCTCGGGCACGCGCCCTCCTCAAGATTCCGAAAGACGCCTTCATCGTCGGCAGCATGGCCAAGCTCTCGCCTGAAAAGCGCTTTGACCAACTGATCCGCGCTTGCGCGGCGTCGAAAGAATTCAAGAAGAGCGGCCACCTCGTGATCGGCGGCGATGGCGTCGAGCGACCACGTTTGCAGCCGCTCGCCGAAAAGCTTCTTCCCGTTCAACACACGTTCCTCGGCCGCGTCGCAGACCCCGCACAGTTCTTCTCCGCTTTGGATCTGTTCATCCTCCTGTCCGAGAACGAGGGGTTTGGACTCGTGTACACGGAGGCGGGGGCTTATGGAGTCCCCAGCATCGGCTGCGACACGGGTGGCACCCGTTTCGCCATTTTGGAAGGGGAGACTGGCTTCCTCGTACCCGTCAACGAGCCGGAACAGATGACGACCAAGCTGGACTTCGTGATGCAGGACGCGATGATTCGGCACCAGTTGGGCGCGAACGCGAAAGCTTTCGCGGAAAAGAATTTCGGGATGAAGAAAATGGTCGACGCCTACGAGAAGATTTTGGGCCTCGCCGAGCCGACAGTGAGGAAGGATCGAAGAAAGGTTTCGTACTGAGCTCTATTGAACACATGGTCATTGACAATGTTATGACCGATGGATGAGCAAGCTTTTGTTGCTATCCGTCAGTGGCGCCGTTGAAATTTCTTCGGCCAAGCCCTATCTCAGGACCAACCGGCTCACGAGGAGGTTTCTCCCGGCTACTCCACCGTCACCGACTTCGCCAGGTTTCGCGGTTGGTCGATCTCGCACCCGTTCATGCGCGCCACGTGGTACGCAATCAGTTGGAGTGGGATCACCGACAGCAAGGCGTTTAGGAATTCGAACTTTGTGCGTGGAATTTTCAGGACATGGTCGACCGCCTTCTCGACGTTACTGTCGGCCTCCAAAGTGACGGCAATGACGGTGCCACCCCGTGCCTGAACCTCCTTCATGTTGCTGATCGCCTTTTCGGCGATCGCGGGATCGGTTGCGCCAAAGATCGCGACAACCCCGGGGTTCACCAGGGCCAGGGGGCCATGCTTCATTTCGCCGGCGGGGGATTCCTGGGTCGGGATATAGGCCAATTCTTTAAATTTCAGAGCCCCCTCCATTGCGACGTAAGCGTCCGCGCCGCGACCAAGGAAGAAGCAGAGGGGCGTGCTCTTGATCTCCTCGCAGAGTTTGATTATTTCGGGCTCCAGCTTCAGGATTTCGGCCGCTTTCTGGTCGAGGGTGCGAAGCTCGTCCACCCACTCATGCACCCTGATGCCAGGTGATTCCTGCACTTGGGCGATGTGAAGGGCAAGCAGGGTCAGGACCATGACCTGCGCCATGTAAGCCTTGGTGCTGGCCACGGAGATTTCGGGGCCCGCCTGGGTGAAGATGGTGCGGTCGCATTCCCTTGCAATGCTGCTGCCGACCACGTTGACGATGCCAAGCGTTCGGATTTTGCGCTCCTTGCAAAGGCGCAAGGCGCTCAAAGTGTCAAGCGTCTCTCCCGACTGGCTCACAAAAATGGCGAGCGACCGGGGCGACAGGACGGGGTCGCCGTAACGGAATTCGCTCGAATAATACACGTCGCAGGGCAGCCGCAATAGCTTTTCGAACAGGTGCTTGCCCATCAGGCCCGCGTGGAACGCGGTGCCGCAGGCGATGATGTTGACGCGGTCGATCTCCGCCCACACATGCTCGCTGAACACTCGGTCCAGCCGTACGTCGACCTGGTCGTCGATCCGACCCGCGATGCTCTGGCGGATGACCTGCGGTTGCTCGTGCATCTCCTTGCGATAGAAGTGCTCATAGCCGCCGCGCTCGGCGGCCGCGATGTCCCATTCGATGTGCTGAGCCTTGAAGGGCACTGGCTTGGCATCTTTGTCGATAATGCGGACCTCTTCCTTCGTCAAGATCGCCAAATCCTGTTCTTCCAAGATGACCACTTCACGGGTGTATGGGAGCAAAGCAGGAATGTCGCTCGCCAGCAGGTTCTCACCTTCTCCCAAACCGATGACGAGTGGGCTGGAGTTGCGCACGGCCACGATTTTTCCGTCTTCGCGTTTGGACACCACGACAAGGGCAAACGCGCCGCGCAGGCGCTTCACGCCCAGCCGAACGGCTTCTTCGAGAGGTACGCCCTTGGAGTACTCCTCACCGAGGACGTGCGCCGCCACTTCTGTGTCGGTCTGTGACCTGAACTTGTGGCCCTTCGCCGAGAGTTCGTCCCGCAACTCCTGGAAGTTTTCGATGATTCCGTTGTGGATGATCGCCACTTGTTCATAGGCGTCGTAATGGGGGTGGGCGTTGATGTCGGTCGGTCCGCCGTGGGTGGCCCACCGTGAGTGGGCGATGGCCATATGCGCGCTCAGGGGCTTCTCGCTGAGCAGCTTCCCGAGTTCCGTCAGCTTGCCCGCGCGCTTGACGATGGAGATCTCGCCGTTGTTCCGGTAGGCGATGCCCGCGCTGTCGTATCCGCGGTATTCAAGGCGTTTGAGTTGATCGAACACCACGTCGACCGCATTTTTGGGGCCGACGTATCCGGCAATGCCACACATGCCTTAAAGGATGGCACGGAATGGAAACGAGGGTGGGACTTGGGGGTTTCGTTGTTGAGGGACGTTCCTTCGAGCGCGGGCTCAGGTCTCGAACCGCCTTCGGGCTCAGCCTTTTGTCCCTCTGCGGATGTAGGTCAGGTCGGTCGTGAGCTTCCAGGTTTTGCCGCCGTCGGTCGAGTTGTGCAACACCTGCCTAACTTGGTTCTCATTGATCCTGAGCAGTTCTTCCTTGGCCATCACAGGCTGCCCGTTTACGTACGACGTGCCAGCAAGCTTGATGCCATCTTTTTCCGGCTTCCCGATCTTTTCCACGATCCAACCGGTGTCATCGATCCAGCTTTGGCGCCACTCGTGAGCGAAACGGTCGAAATAGAAGAAGCTCTTGCCTTCCCGACCCGTTGAATCCGTCCAGTTCTCCGAAATTGAGAAACCGCGTAATTGCTTGACGATATGGCTGGTGTTATTGAAGAGATTCGCGCCCGTTACGCTCACAACCCAATCGCCCACCCAGAAATCCATTCCGTCGGCGCCGGGCACCCCCTTGAGGGGAAATTCCATCTTCTCCAATGCTGCCTTAAAGCGTGGAGTCTCTCGAATGGACTCAAACTCAGGTGCCCGCTCCAAGCTGCGCAAGTCCCCATACCCGACCGCGATTGCCTCATCCAGCCGATCGAGCGCAAGATCTTGATTGCCTGAAAGCGCGTAACTCATAACGAGGAACGGAAGGGTCTGGGGCAGAGCAAACTGGTGCGAACGCACGTCCTCAAGGAGTTCAATGGCAGACGGATAATTCTTAAGGTTGAACCGAACTACGCCGAGACGGTACTCGAAACCGGTGTGGCCTTCGGTCGGCCCGTTCTTGAGCAGGTCAACATAAAGCGGCTCGGCTTCCTGCCATTTTTGGGCTCGGAAAAGAACGAGGGCCTTCGCCGACGTGTCGGCAGCGCTCGCCTGTGCCATGCCTAAAGCAGGGAGGGCAATCGCAAGGCAAAGAAGAATCACTGATTTCATATTGCGGACCTCTGACACCGGGGTAATACGCGTCCAATCACGTCTTTTGTCACCGGGAACGAACTTCTCATAAGAAGGATACTGATGTGTGGAGCACCTCCCGGAGCGTGCGAAGATTGCCGCCCGACCTGTCGAGGCCCGCGACATTCCACGCGGTTCCGAAGTCCTGCACGCTGGTGGGCGAAAAGATCCCTTGACATCACGACATCTAGCGAGGAGATCCTTCACATTAGGAATCGAGCCAGTAACAGCAACACACGAAGCGGCTCCTACTTTCTCCAAGAGTCGTGGTAGGCGGTGAGGATCAGGTCCGTGATCGTGAACTGGTCGAAGAAAGCAATGTCGTTCTCTGACTTGCACCCGAATCGCTTCATCCAGCCCGCGAAATCCATTGCCGCGCGCACATTCTTCGCGACCAAATCGGCGCTCGTACCGCCCCACTTCACATCGGCGACTTGCTTTGTCACCTCGTCGACGACGGCTTGAATGAAATCCGCCTCCAGTTGGATGTGCGCGCGGGCCTTGTCAGCGTCAAGGATCGCCCCGTGACCGGGGACGTAGGTCTGTGCGCCAAGGGCCAGAAGGTTCGTAAGCGTGTGGACTTGCTCGGAAGGGTATCCGCCGCCGAGGTATGGCACGGGATAGTCCACAAGGTCCCCGGTCGATACGATGCGATCCTTTGGCAAGAAGGCTACGATGTCCCCCTTCGTGTTGCCAAGACCGAGAAATTTCAGCTCCACGGGGCAATCGCCAAGATCCAGCGTTAGATCCTGCGTGAACGTCATGGTCGGAAAAGCCATCGGCTCGGCCAACCAATCCTTTTGAAGACTCTCCCTTGCCGCAAGATAGTCCACCAACTGCTTCTTGACGTCAGCCGGATACTCTTTGCCCGCCGCGTTTTTTCCAGTCGCTACGCGTTGCCGGACCTCTTCCGTATGGTTGACGTACTCCTTTGCAATGGCTGGGTAGTAGTCATGCATCTGCTTGGCCGTCTCCGCGTGGGCGATGATCTGAAGACCCGGGAAGGCGTCGACGTACGCCCGATTACCCCGTGTGTGGTCCTCATGCCAATGCGTGTTCACGACATAGCGCACCGGTTTGTCCGTCCAGTGCTTGATTTGCGCGATGTCTTCTCTCGCGTCGGCGGGCGTTTGAGTTGTGTCCACGACCAAGACTTCGTTGCCGCCGATGACGACCAATGTGTTCCCCTGGGGTGAAGCGCCGCCCACGTCCGCATGGCGAATCGCGTAAACGCCGTTTCCCAATTTTTGAACCTGGCGCACGAACGTTGTGGCGCTCGGCATTGGGTCGGTTGCACTTGCAGCGGACTGTCCCACAGCCATCGTAGAACCAATCAGAGTCATCAAGACGGAAGCACCCCAGTGTCGAAACCTCATCCCAGTCCTCCTGCGCAGCACGCGCTTGCCAAGGGGTAACACGCGTGAAGCCTTTGCAATGGTTCCATCGGCCGATCGTTTGGCATTTCTCCGGCCCTCGAATCCCGTTGCGAGCCTAGACAGAGCCCTCGACAGATAACCGCCAGCAACGGCAAGCCATAATCCAGAACCAGTGCCCGCAACTTCATACATCAAGGTGGCCAGACCGAAGCAGTGGACTAAGAACCTGCTTGTTTTTGCGGCGCTTCTTTTCACGGGCAGCTTCAAAGAAAGCGAACTCCTCATCAAGTCGTTGCTCGCTTTTGCGGCAATGTCGCTCATCAGTTCGGCGACTTACATCGTCAACGACCTGATCGACCTTGAGAAGGACCGGGCTCACCCCAAGAAGAGCAAACGTCCGCTCGCGGCGGGGGAAGTCAGCCCTGCGGTCGGGATCACCATGGCGGTCGTTTTCGCCGCGGGGTCGCTCGCCATCGCGGTTGGGCTCGGCATGGAGAGCGTCGCCATCATCGTCGGCTATCTTGTGCTGCAAGTTGCGTACAACGGCGGGCTGAAGCACATCCCCGTCACAGACGTTTTCGTGATTGCGATGGGCTTCATTTTGCGGGCCGTGCTTGGCGCCGCCGCCATCAATGTGCCGATCTCCAGTTGGCTGCTTTTCTGCACTGGCGCGCTCGCCCTCATGCTCGGATTTGGGAAACGACGCAACGAATTCGTCACCCAAGGGGCGGAAAGAGGCAAGACTCGCAAGAGCCTCGACGGCTACAATCTGGCCGTACTCGACGCCCTTGTGGCGATGTCTTCCGTGGGAGCGGGCCTGTGCTACGCGCTTTACGTCATTGAGAGCGATACGGGACGCAAGTTTCCCGGCCTCATCTTCACGTCTGTGTTCGTGTTCTACGGGGTTTGCCGATACGTTTATCTGGTGTTCAAGCAAGACGAGGGCGGAGAGCCGGAGAACCTCCTGTTCAAGGACGCCCATATCTTGTTCACGATCGTCGGATTCGTCGTCTTCGCCATCCTCGCCGTCAAAGGCTTTCACGTCAGAATGCTTGACATCAAATAAATGGCCGATTACAAGTTCGCGATCATCGTAGGGGGCTCATCCGGCATTGGGGCTGAGCTCGTGAAGCAACTCGCCGCTCAAGGCTGCAGGGTCGCCGCGATCGCTCGCCGGAAGGATCGATTGGACGAACTTGCAAAGTCTTGCGGGGCAAATGTTCTGACCTTTGTACACGATGTGACGGACTACGGCGTCGTGCCCGCCTTATTCCAGGAGGTCACCAAAGAGCTCGGCGGGCTGGATCTCATCGTCTACGCCAGCGGCGCGATGCCCGAGGTCGGATTCCACGAATTCGATTTTGCCAAGGACAGGCTCATGGTCGAGGTCAATCTGCTCGGCGCGATCGCCTGGCTCAACCAGGCCGCCATCCGTTTCGAGAACACGCACTCGGGCACGATTGTGGGGATTGGAAGCGTTGCAGGTGACAGGGGCCGATCGGGACAACCCGTTTACAACACGACGAAGGCGGCGCTTGCGACCTATTTGGAAGCCATTCGGAACCGCATCTGTCGTTATGGAGTCAAAGTGGTCACGATCAAGCCCGGCCCAACCGAGACAGAAATGACGCAGGCTCTGCACCTGAAGAGCGCAATGCCGGCGGACGAAGCGGCGCGAAGAATTTTGGCGAAATCGAAGAGGACCGGAGAGCACTATTTGAAGGCCATCCATCGGCCGATCTTCTGGGCGATCAAGAGGGTCCCCTCGCCGCTCTTTCGAAAACTCAAGATCTAGCAGTTACAGACCGGGGTCCAGAAATGACCAGCAAAGCAATCCCAACTTCCAAGCTGCTCCCCCCAGAACGCGTCGCCCGCCTAACCGGCTTCGGCATGACCTCCGCGGCCGACGGCTATGTCTACCGCCCCACCTGCGTTGACGAAATTCGCGAAGTTCTGGACCTCGCCCGTCAATCGGGCCGCAGGATCGTCCAACGCGGGGCGGGGCAAAGCTACGGTGACGCCAACATCGGAGCGGAGTGCATTGTGCTCGACATGACCCGAATGCGCAGGACGCTGGCTTGGGATGCGAAGACGGGCATCATCGAAGTGGAAGCGGGCGTAACGGTCGAAGGTCTTTGGCGGCAAACGTTGGAAGATGGCTACTGGCCTCCCGTCGTCAGCGGCACGATGATGCCGACCCTCGGCGGCGCGCTCGCCATGAACATTCACGGCAAGAACAACTATTGTCAGGGACCCATTGGCGAGCACGTCCTTGAAATCGACCTCCTTGACACCAAAGGCAACCTCCGCACGCTTACACCCAAGGACGATGCGTTTTATGCGGTGATCAGCGGGGCGGGCTTGTTGGGCATCGTGACGCGGGTCAAGCTGCAAATGAAGAAGATCGGCAGCGGCGACGTCCGGGTCCTACCCGTATCCTGCGCCAATTTGAACGCTCAGTTCCAAGCGTTCGAGAAGTTCGAGCACGACGCCGATTACATGGTCAGTTGGATCGACTGCTTCGGTGGAGGCGGCAAACTTGGACGCGGGTTGTTCCACGCCGCGTGGTACACGCAAACCGACGGCGTTGCCACGCTAAGGCCGGAACACCAAGACCTTCCGGACACGATCTTGGGCATGTTTCCAAAGTCGGTGGTTTGGCGGTTCCTGAAAATGTTCTGCAACCGGTTCTTGTGGAGGCAACTCAATTGGGCAAAGCACACATCATCGAAACTTCTAGGTGATGGCAAATCTCACTCACAGAGCCTCGTTGGCTTCTCGTTCCTGCTCGATTACGTCCCCAATTGGCGTTGGGCTTACCGGCCAGGCGGATTTATCCAATATCAATCCTTCGTTCCAAAGGAGCACGCCAAACGTGTTTTCGACACTCAGATCACGATGCAGCAGGAAGCGGGGCTTGAATCTTTCCTCGGGGTCATGAAACGTCATCGGCCGGACAAGTTCCTTTTTTCCCATGCCGTCGACGGGTACTCCCTGGCCCTGGATTTCAAAGTGACGAAAGGCAACTGGCAGAGGCTGCAGGCGCTTGCGCATCGAATGAACGACCTCGTCTTGGAAGCCGGAGGACGTTTCTACTTCGCCAAGGATTCCACGCTCCGTCGTTCGGACCTTCAGGCTTTTCTGGGCGAAGAGGCGATCGAGAGGTTTCGCGGGTTCAAGCGTGAGTTAGACCCTGAGGGACTGTTGACGAGTCAGTTGGCCGAGCGCGTGGGACTAGTTTAGACCGTCCAACGGTGCTACAGTTAGCTTCAGACCATGATCGAGCTTAAAGGTCTCGCCAAGAGTTACGGATCACACGCCGCGTTGCAGGCGACGAACCTGACGGTGCCCGCGGAGAAAACAACGGCCCTCATCGGCCCCAGCGGCTGCGGAAAGTCGACCATTCTGCGATTGATCGCAGGACTCATCGAACCATCCCAGGGCTCGGTGGTGATCGGCGGCGAATCGATGTCGCCAGAGACCGCCCTGAGTTTACGACGAAAGCTGGGGTATGTCATCCAGGACGGTGGGCTATTCCCCCACCTTACCGCTCGCGAGAATGTCACCGTGATGGCGGATCACCTTAGGATGTATGCGGATGAGCAACGGCGCAAATTGTCTGACCTGCTCCAACTGACGCGATTCCCCGAAGAGCTGATGAATCGCTACCCGGGAGAACTTTCGGGTGGTCAGAAACAGCGGGTCGGCCTCATGAGGGCACTCATGCTGGACCCGGAAGTGCTTTTGCTGGACGAGCCACTTGGAGCGTTGGACCCCATGGTGCGCGCAGACCTGCAGACGGACTTGAAATCGATCTTCGCTGCTCTGAGCAAGACGGTCCTGTTGGTCACCCATGACATGGGTGAAGCGGCATACTTGGCAGACCGCATCGTGCTCTTAAAGGAAGGCGCCATCGTACAGGAGGGGGAACTGCGTGACTTTCAGGTGCATCCCGCGGAACCGTTCGTCACCGATTTCTTACATGCGCAGAGGAGCATGGTGGCCGTATGAGGAAGCTCTTCGTACCGCTGATGATGGGTGTGATGTTTGTCCAGGCCGGCGCACAAACGATCATCGTGGGTTCTAAGAAATTCACCGAATCGTACGTTCTGGGCGAGATCGCTAAGAGAGAGCTAACCGATGCCGGATTTACGGTGGAGCACAAGCAAGGCATGGGCGGCACCATCATCCTTTGGGAGGCGCTGAATAGTGGCCAGATTTCGATGTACCCCGAATACACGGGGACGATCACGGAGGAGATTTTAAAGCAGAAGGGGCGGAAGATGTCGGACGCCCAGTTGCGGTCCTCCCTTGCAAATTTCGGCGTTGGGATGACCGATCAGCTCGGTTTCAACAATACGTATGCCCTCGTGATGACATCCAAGCGAGCGACGCAGTTGGGCATCAAGAGCATCAGCGATCTTGTCAAGCACAAGGAATTAAAGGTTGGGGTAACCCACGAGTTCCTGGATCGGCAGGACGGTTGGAAGCCCCTTGCAGCCGCCTACGGTTTGCCGATGTCTGACGTCAAAGGCATTGATCATGGGCTGGGCTATGAGGCGCTGGCCAAGGGCGACATCGATGTCAAGGACGCGTATTCGACGGACGCAAAGATCGCTGAAAACAACTTGGTCGTTCTCAATGACGATCTCAACTTTTTCCCGCAGTACAGGGCGGTTTTTCTGTACCTCCTCAAGACTCCGCCGAAGGCGGTTGCTGCCATTGAAAAGATCGACCGAACGCTCGATGAAACGAGGATGACAGCGCTCAACGCCGAGGCGGAAAAGACCAAGAATTATGCCGAAGCGGCAAGCCTTTACTTCAAAAAACCCGGCGGGAGTGGCAAGGTCACCTCTGGGCCAAGTGTCGCTTCCCACATTGCCGAGCTTACCGTCCAGCACTTGGAACTGGTCTTCATTTCGTTGCTGATCGCGACCGTCGTGGGAATTCCTCTTGGCATTCTGGCGTGGCGTCCTGGAGCGCTCAGTGCGTTCATCCTTGGCGCGGTGGGCGTCATTCAGACGATTCCTTCCCTAGCCTTGCTGGCGTTTCTTGTGCCCTTGATGGGCATCCACCCTGTGACCGCCATCGTGGCACTGTTCTTGTACAGCCTACTGCCCATCGTGCGGAACACAGCGACCGGTTTACAGGAAATCCCGCCCCCACTGAGGGAATCGGCTGCAGCCCTTGGATTGCCACCCGGTGCGAGACTGCAAAAGATCTTCATGCCAATGGCCTCGCGATCGATTCTTGCCGGCATCAAGACATCGGCGGTCATCAACGTTGGCACGGCCACCCTTGCCGCTTTGATTGGCGCAGGGGGCCTTGGCGAGCCCATCATAAGCGGGCTGAACCTGAACGATGTCCCGACAATCATGCAGGGAGCCATACCGGCAGCTGTTCTCGCCGTGCTCGTTCAACTCTTATTCGATGGACTTGATAAGATTTTCGTTCCGAAAGGTCTGCGGATTTCAGGTGTCGTGAATTAGCACTGGGCGGTCGTTCAGAATCTAGCGGTGAAGAAGATTTCCCCTCGCGAACCCGTCGGCGAGATGCGCAAGATCCCGATCATCGAGTGCGGCGAGCCGCTCGTCAACTTCATGGAGTTCTGTCCAGATCTGATTTGGGACAGACCGCGATTTGACTATCGCCGGGAACAACTTGTGAGGAAGTCGGTTGCCGAGAAGCTTTGTGCCGCCAACTCCTCGCTCCCGAAGGGTTTTAAGCTGGCGATCATTGAAGGGTGGCGCGCTCCGCTCATTCAGAAACGCATGTACGAGGCTGCGGAAGCTCGCTATCGCGAGTTGTATCCCGGTGCGTCGGAGCGGTCGCTTCGACGAATCGTCAACCAATTCACGGCGCCGATGGACAAGAAAGGTCCGCCGCCGCACACTACTGGTGGGGCTGTTGACTTGGTGCTTGCCAGGACGGACGGTGCGTTGATGGATCACATAAGTCCGTACAGTGATCGAGACCCAGCATCGTTTGCGTTCCACGCGAAGGGGCTTTCAGATCGAGCAAGAGAAACGAGAGACATCCTTGCGTCGGCCCTGTTGCCGACAGGCATGACGAACTACCCTAGTGAGTATTGGCATTGGACCTACGGAGACCAGGGTTGGGCCTATCGGGGAGGTCACCCGCATGCCATTTACTCCCCCATCACTCCGGAGGGCTGGGCACCTGACCCTCGGGACGTGGTGGACAAACCGCTTGTTCGGATCGCAAGCGAAGAGCGAAGGTGAGACCGGGTGGCGACAAGTCGCAACGTTTCGTATACTTTTCTCATGCGCCTTCCCGCCTGTTTGGCCCTCCTCTGCTTCTGCGTGTGCGCTTTTGCCCAGACGTTCGATAAGTCGTCTCCGCCAAACCACGAGCCCTTGCCAACCATCAATCCGATGCATTTGAACGTAGGCGGCACCGCGGTGGACCTTACGTTCAGCTTTGAGGATCAGGGGACCGTTTGGACGACTGGTGACGTGTGCTCTCATCCGTGCCTGGGTCACAAGCACGCGCTTCACGAGCAATGCAACCTCTCTTGTGACGGGCCTTGCACCGCCCTGCACGCGTTTCTTCGCGAAACGAAGATTTCGATGAACAGCGCACCCTTTTCGGACCAGTTGCACAAGCAGATCGGTGCCGGTGCCGACGCATCTGCCGCTTCCATCGCGCGGAGCGTCGCAATGATCGCTTCATCTACGATCTCGGGAGCCAATCTCAGTATCGACTATCGAAGCAAGCACTACAACACGACCCCTTGCAGCAGTCAGGAGCGCGAATTCCCTTCGCGCATCTACAAGATCAATGCGAACTGGACCGCGTCGGGCCAAACGACCACCTCGGGGATCGGCTACATGGGCGTCCCGGAAAGGGGCTTTCGTGACACCACTCCCATGGTCGCTTGTATGTGCAGCTTAGTCAGGGTCGAGATGCCCACTCGCACGGCAACCCTTACAAACATCAAGGGCCAGACTGGGCTGCAATATCCGAACTACGGAGAGTGGCGCGGCGGCATGTATTGCGGCACCGCGTTCGGCGCTCACCTCGGCACCACGCAGGAACAAGAGAATTACGGAATCGGGTTCAAAGTGCCTGACATGAACCATTTCATCATCACTGGTCAGAACAGCACCAACGAAATGGTGAATCTTGTGATCCCGCCAGGCACCATCTTACGGTCGGGCAATCCTAAGTATCAGTCGGTCGTGACGGTGGAACCCGTGATGATGAACCTTCCGCCCCATAACTTTATGACGATGACCTTCAACATCGATCACGGGCCGCTGGGGGCGGACGAGGGCGAGCAAAATGCGAATGGCCGCGTGCAGTGCATAAACATGAATCTGCTCGCCCCCCAGGAGGATGTGCCGTTCACGATGGAGGGCCCAAGCAACCCCGTGCTGAGTCTCCTCGCCAATTACTTCTCCCATGAGAACTTCAAGGGCCCCTTGGGGCAGGTCCGGACTTGGATCGTGACCGACCGAGCCTCCATGGACGAACAGCGCAAGCATTTGATTCCAGGTCCCAATGAGAGCGGATACCTCAGCGCCCTTTACATCGTTGAACATGTCGGAGGGCTTGACCTGGGCCAGCCCGAGTACAAGAATCTTCTGGAGCCAAAGCTTGTCTCTGGGCCATTCGTAACGGAGGAGGCGGTCGACTGGTTTGTCGAGAAGATGAGTCATATCGACGCGAAGGGTCTCGCCCAGTGGATCAAGCAAAACCCGAACGGTTTCCAGCGGCTGTGGCAACCGGACAATGGACAGTACGGTCCGGAACATGCGGGGCAGTTGGCGTCGGCACTTTGCGGAAGTTGGAACGAAGATTTGCAAGAATCCGGCCTTGACTTTCTTGCCAACATCGTCCCCGAGGATCAGAGAGCAAAGCTGCTCAAAACGAATATCACGGCTGCGGTCGGTGGGGTTCTGTTGACAGGAAAACCTGGGCTCGCCGTCAGGGCCCTTGACGTCATCGCCCTGTATAAGGACAAGGCGTCAGCGGCCTTCCTCGCCAGCGTATCGGCAAATGCGCCGCAAGACGTTAAGGATCGGGCCGCCGATCTCCTGAAGCAATCCCAGGGCTGGTAGCGAGCCGTTTTGCCTCCCAGAGGATCGCTTGTTGTAAACTTGGTCGCAGGGAGCAAAGGGGCTTGGACAAACATCAACATCTGGATTTCTTGGGCGTAACGGAAGCGGCTGCGTTGGGATGCGCGCCTTGGGTTGGCAAGGGAGACCGGCACAATGCGGATCAAGCCGCTTGCGAGGCCATGCGTCGTCGGCTGAACGACATGGACATTTGCGGAACTATCGTCATCGGTGAAGGCGAGCGCGACGAGGCGCCCATGCTCTACATCGGCGAGAAGCTTGGCGCGGGAGATGGGCCAAACATCCAGATTGCGGTGGATCCACTTGAAGGCACAAACCTTTGTGCCAACGGGACTCCCAACGCGATTTCGGTCTTGGCGGCCGCCGTTGAAGGCGAAGGCTTCTTAATGCACGCACCGGACTGTTACATGGATAAGTTGGTGGTGGGCAAAGAGTGCATTGGCGTCATCGACATCACGGTGCCTCCACGAGTCAATGTTCGCATGATGGCGAAGGCTCTCGGCAAGGATGTAGACGAGTTGATCATCGGCGTTCTGGACCGCCCCCGACACGAGGCTCTCATCCAAGAGATTCGCGACGCTGGGGCCAGAGTGCACTTGGTCCCGGACGGCGATCTTTCGGTGGCCATTGCGGCCCTGGACCCCGACGCGGGAATCGACGGCTTAATGGGCATCGGCGGTGCGCCGGAAGGTGTGATTACTGCCGCCGCCGTTCAATGTTATGGCGGCGAGATGCAAGCAACACTGCAGTTTCCCCGTGAGGATCAGCGAGCCAGAGCCATGCAAATGGTCGGCGGTGACTTGGGGCGAGTGTTTAGGACGGAAGATCTGGCCCGCGGGAGCGTTTACTTCGCGGCGACCGGCGTCACCTCCGGCGACCTATTGAAGGGCGTGCGGTACCGTCGAGGATACGCGTTGACGGAATCGATCATCATGCGCTCGGCGGAAGGCACCATCCGGAGAATCGAGACGATCCATCGTCACGCCGGCGAGGCCGGCTACACCCCGATTTAGATTCCGGTTGGTCGATGGCTCAAAGGCATTGTAAGTGCACCAAGTCGGCCCCTTGGCTGCCCCCTTTAGCCCCCATGGCGAACACACAGGCTAAAATATCCGTTACCTTATTGGCAGCGATTCGCAAAGGGAGTGTTTTATGCCGCGTTCGATATGGAACGGAGTGATCAGTTTTGGGCTCGTCAGCATCCCGGTGGGTCTCTATTCGGCCGTACAAGAAAAGGACATCCGCTTCAACCAGCTTCATAAGCCCTGCGGTTCGCGGATCAAGCAGCAAAAGTTCTGTCCGACCTGCGAGAAGGTGGTTGAGGCGGATGAAATCGAACGCGGATTTGAACTCAGCAAGGCTCATTACGTCGTCGTCGACGACGCAGATTTTGAAGCTTTGCCGGTGCCGTCGAAGCACACGATCGAGGTGACGTCGTTTGTGAAGGCGGAAGAAGTGGATCCGATCTACTTTGATCAAACCTATTACCTCGAGCCTTCCGATGCCGGCAAGAAACCGTTGGCCCTTTTGATGCGGGCTTTGGAGGAGAAGCAGGTCATCGCCGTCGCGAAAGTCGCGCTCAGAAACAAGGAGAACCTCTGCCTCCTGCGCTCGACCAAAGGTGGAGTGGTTCTCGAGACGCTTTACTGGCAGGACGAGATTCGAAAACCCGAAGAGACAAACCTCGAAGGAATCAAGATCGACGAGCGGGAATTGAAGATGGCTGAGAGCCTTGTGGACCTCCTCGCCGGAGATTTTCACCCGGAGGAATTCCAGGACACCTACCGCGCCGCACTCATGGAGCGAATTGAGGCGAAGCAGCACGGTGGACAGTTGACTGTGGCGCCCGAACCGAAGGAAGCCAGGGTGGTGAACCTGATGGACGCCCTGAAGGCCAGCCTAGAACAGGCTCAGAAAGACAAGGCGAAGAGCGGGTGAGGGGTCGGTCCCTGCGGTGTTCCGTTTGACACTTATCGTGAGCTGAGCGGCAGCACCGTCGATGCCCAAGAACTACGAAGAAAAGCGTGACTTTGACAAGACCCCAGAGCCTAAGGGGGCTCCTGAGCGGATTGGCGGTGGACCCCTTCGCTTCGTCGTTCAGAAGCATGCGGCGCGAAACCTGCACTACGATCTGAGGCTGGAAATCGATGGAGCGCTGGCTTCTTGGGCGGTCCCAAAAGGACCATCTCTGAATCCAAAGGACAAGCATCTTGCCGTTCACGTTGAAGATCACCCGCTCTCGTACGCTTCCTTTGAGGGGCAGATACCGAAGGGCGAGTATGGGGGCGGCGAGATCATCGTGTGGGACCAAGGCGTGTACTCGCCAGATGACTATGGCAAGCTTTCCTGGGACGACCGCGTCGAAGCAAATGATCGGATGCGCGACGGTGTGAAAAAGGGCAAGCTCTCGTTCACCTTAAGGGGCACCAAGCTGAATGGCTCCTGGACGCTGGTGAAAACGGCGCGCTCAGAGAACGAATGGCTCCTCATCAAACACAAGGACGAGAATGTCTCCGAAACGCGAGACATTTTGAAAGAGGATCGGTCAGTTCTCTCGGGACGAACTGTGGAAGACGTTGCCGCTGGGCGTGACGGCTCAAAGGTGGAACTCGATTTGCGGGAGGTCGTCGGCGCGGTCCAAGCGGCGATGCCCAGGAGATTGGATCCGATGACGGCCACCGAAGTCGAGAAGCCGTTCACCAAGCAAGGGTGGCTGTTCGAGGTGAAGTTGGACGGAATCCGGGTTCTCGCCATCGTTGAGAACCGTCGCGTCAAGTTGCTCTCAAGGAATGCCAAGGACATCACGGCCAAATTTCCCGCCCTTGTCCGCGAACTGGCCGCTTTTCCACACGACACGTTCATCCTCGATGGAGAGGTGGTGATCTACGACGAGAAGGGCGTTCCCAGTTTTCAAGGCTTGATGGAGAGGTTCCAGCGTACCAACCCGCGTGAAATCGACCGGTGGGACCAAGTCGCTCCTGTCGAATACTGCGTCTTTGACCTCCTGTTTCTGGACGGCTGGGACCTTCGCCAGGCGCCATTGTCGGAGCGCCGGAATCTGCTGGTGGAGGCCGGTTTTCGCGGCGCCTCGACTCGAGTCATGGATGCGTTCCCTACAGAGGGCGAGCTTGTTTTTGAGCAAGCTAAGGCGATGGGTTTCGAAGGGGTGGTCGCCAAGAAGTTGGACTCGCGATACAAGGAGGGCACCCGCAGTCAGAACTGGGTGAAGATCAAGGGCTATCACTCGGATGATTTCTTTGTAGCCGGTTACACCAAAGGTGAAGGGATGCGGCGTTCAACCTTCGGCTCCCTGATCCTCGGTTCCTACGAAAATGGAACGTTGGTCTATCAGGGCAACGTGGGTGGCGGCTTTTCGGACGCGATGCTCGAAGAACTCCGGGCAATACTGGATGAGATCCGCTCCGACGACAATCCCTTCGGCGGACCCATTTCCGCCGAAGGCGAAATTCATTGGGTGCAACCAAAGCTGTGCGCTGAAGTCCAATATATGACCCGAACGCGAGAAGGGCGGTTGCGATTCCCTGTGTTTTTGAGGCTGAGACCTGATGTGATCTTGTCTGAGCCTCCGCGGTCGGAGGCTGCCGTGGCGCAGGGAAACGACGTTGAGTCCATCTTGGAACAGCTTGGCCAACCGAAGAATGACATTGTTGTGACCGTAGAGGGCGAACAGATTCGGTATTCCAGTTTGGACAAAGTGCTCTGGCCTGCGCACGAAAGCCATCCCGCGGTCACGAAGCGAGATTTGGCCGTGTACTATGCGAAGATTTCTCAGCACATGCTTCCGCACCTGAAGGATCGGCCCCTTTCATTTGTACGATGTCCTGACGGGATCACGGGCGAGCACTTTTTCCAGAAGCATTATGAGAAAGGGCTTCCCGACTTTGTCGACGAGGTTGCGATTTGGTCCTCCCACAATAAGAAGTCGCCGAATTACGTGATGGTGAACAACTTGCCGACACTGATGTGGCTGGCCCAGGTGGCGACGCTTGAGATTCACCCATGGTATTCGCGGGTTGACCCCGAACCGGACGCTCGAGACCTGCCGACCGTCTCGTCAGGTTCAGAGGAAGCTCTGGATGCGTCGGTGTTGAACTACCCCGATTTCATGGTGGTGGATTTGGACCCCAATGTTCACTCGGGAAAGGAAAAACCTGGAGCAGAACCCGAAGTCAACGAAGCAGGCTTCAAAATGGCGGTTGAAGCGGCGCTTGGTTTCAAGCAGGTGCTTGACGACATGAAGCTGACCGGTTACCTTAAGACTTCAGGCAAGACGGGCCTCCACGTCTATATTCCCATTGCAAGGAACCTGACTTACGACGTCGTCAGACCACTATGTGAAGTGTTCGGGCGGCATCTGATGCAAAATATGCCTGACATCATCACGATGGAATGGGTCGTCAGTAAGCGGCCCAACAAGATCTTCTTCGATCATAACCAAAACGTCCGCGGGAAGACGTTGGTGAGCATATTCTCTCCGAGGCCAGTCCCAGGCGCACCGGTGTCCATTCCCATTGAGTGGAGCCAGTTGAAGAACGTCTATCCGATGCAACACACGCTTCACAGCGTGCCCGCCTCCCTTGCAAAAGTGGGAGATCGCTGGCGTGACATCCTTGAGCGAAAGCAAGATCTGCATTCCCTGCTTTCTTAGGAGTGCTCACCTAAGCCGCTGGCTGGCGTCTTCGACCGCTTCAACGGTTTTAGCGACAAGCGCTTCCGTACCGGGCTTTGCCGCAGGGTCTGCAAGATCAATGAACTCAGCCATTGAAAGCACATGACCCCGATTGGCGTCCTTTCCCCAAGAGACATGCGTACGCGAGACTTCATCCAGGAGCAAATACATGCACATCCGAAAGCAGTTGGCGAGGAAAGTCCGATATCGCAATCTTGCGGAGGGATCTTTAGGCTCGGTGAGAATGTGCTTGCCATTCCTCAGGAGCCCGCTGTAGTCCAGAACGAAATGTTGGGGCGACCGCGAGTTCCAGGCTTCCGGCACAAAGGACTCCGTTATGATCTTCTTCGTCTCGAAGAATGCATTGTGGGTTGGATAGGGGCCGTCGTCCCAGAGTGTTTGGCATAGATACTCACCGCTCTGCGATTTTCGATCGAAGGAGATTCGCTGCAACCCTTGATCCATGAGCCAACCAAGCCACAGCCACGAAAGGCGAATGTCTTTGAGCTGTTGATCGGGGGAGGGGCCACCAGATTTCTTTAAGATGATCTCTTGTGGGAAGCCCAACGATTCGAGGTCTCCGCCGGCGTACTGTCGGGCGAGGTCGCCGAAATCCCACATGGGATTGGGCAACAGGGGCTCAGAGTGGCTTCCAAACAGCACCGGGGGTCGCGGCTTGATTTCTAATCCGAGCAGCCTCTTCCTTTCAATGTGCTGCGCAATGAGCGTCGATTTGAATTTGTCAAAAGCCGTTTGAGCCGCCGGAGTAGGGGGAGCCAGTACCGATCGCTTGTCCACCTCAAGAAGCATTGCCCAAAGGTTCTCGTCCGAGGGGTCCGCCAAATAGTGGTCCTCGACGGTGAAAAAAGTGGCACGTTCTGCATCAGTCGCTCGACGCGGAAGGTCCGGGAGCCACTGGGCGATGCTGGCATGTTGCTGCCCGTGGAAAACGTCCTCGGACAACCTATTCATCTGAATTCCAATTCTTAGGCCCCAAGGATCCAAAGCCAGAATTTCATTCTTGGCATTGACCGCCTGCGACAAGGACTCGATCCTGCCATAGGTGAGGCTGGGCAAACGGGCCTGCAGTTCCTCGGAAAAGGCGGCGTCGCGCGCTTGGGGAGTGTCGCCAGGCAATACGGCACCTCCCGGCTGCAGAGGGCGATCATTCATTGGATCGCGGAGTCTCTTGATCCCATATTTCTCACGGTCAAGATGAATGAGGCTTACAATGCGATCGGCGTCCTCTGGACCTACATGCATTGCCGCCCTCCGCTTGATGGTGGCGTCGCTGAAATCATACACGGCGAGCTCTAGCCCGTCCGGACCGTGGCAAGAAGCGCATGCGCTGCCGTCTACAAAACCTGCCTTTCGCCAGGCGGCGATTCCTTGGAGGTATGGGCTTTCGGCTGAAACCTCTTGGAACTGCGACGGCCGTGCAGTCACAATCTGCGAGCTCAGTATCCATGGCACGAGGCTGAGAGTGGCCACCAGCATAAATCGCGTCGCGAATGGGTTTGGCATGGCCTTGATCCTTAGAGTGTAGCAAACGACGTGGCTTCAAGCGTGCTGAAGCTCCGCACTCGAAACGACCGCCGCGTCTTGAACATCGGGTTCGGGGTCTTACATTGAGCGAGAAGGGGACCAGACCCAAATGGAAAGTCGTGATACCATTGGAATTGAACATGGAGATCAAAGGCGTTGAACTGCCGATGGGTGGCACGCCAGTCGATGAACGCGACGCAAGCGATGGGGAGAACCTGACTCCAGACGAGAAATGCGTTGCCATGGTTGGCTTGAATAGTCGCGGAAAGATCGTCAGTCTTGACGAAGCCGCCGAAAAAATTCTCGGATGTAAGTCTGAAGAAGCGATGGGTTGTTCGGCCCTCGTCGGCCCTCGAGAAGATTTGTCCGACGGCGAAAGCACAGAACCATTCCTCAATGAGCATGGGCGGCAAGCTGAAGAGCGGTGCAGGGCATTGGTCGCCGCCATGACCTCGATCATTTGGGAATCGAATGCCGCGGGTGAGTTCGTCGTTCGACAAGAATCCTGGGAGAGCTTTACGGGGCAGACCTGGGACGAATATCGGGGCAGGGGCTGGCTGAAAGCCCTCCATCCGCTGGATCTTTCGCGCTTGAGCAAGGCATGGATCAACGGTCTGCGAAATCGTAGGACGGAAATCTACGAGGCTCGACTCTGGCACGCACCGACGAAGGAGTATCGCTACATCGTCACCAGGGCCGTGCCCATGATGAATGCCGACGGATCCGTTTCCGAATGGGTGGGCACGATCACAGATATCCATGACAGGAAGTGCGCTGAGGAGCGTTCGAAGTTTATGTTGGCGCTCAATGATCGCATTCGCGCCTCAGATACGGCCGACGAGATTCTCTACGCAGTCGTTCGCGCATTGGGCGAACAATTGCGCCTTAGCAGATGCGCTTATGGGCAAATCGACACCGAAAACGGCCTGTGCATCATCCATGACGACTATGCAAAGGACGTGCCTTCGATAACCGGTCAACGCCCGCTCGGAGAAACGAGACCAGACCTCTTGGCGTCCTTACGGGCCGGTGAAGTCATGGTCATTGAAGACGTCCGCCTCGACCCGCGAACTGCGGATGCACCGGAATCAAATTTCAGACCTGCAGACGTTAGGTCCATGATTGTGATCCCGGTCACAAAAGGTGGTGCGCTCCAGGGGCTGTTCACCCTTCAGGACCTCAACGTCCGTATGTGGACACAGCAGGAACTCCATTTGGCAACCGAAGCGGCCGACCGGGCCTGGTTTGCCATACAGGCCCTGCAAAATGCGCTTGCTATCAAGCAATTGAACGCCGACCTCGAACGGAGGGTGGCCGCGCGCACCGCGGAACTGGAGGCGGCGAACCGCGAAATGGAGGGATTCACCTACACCGTCTCGCACGACTTGAGAGGGCCCCTTAGAGCGATCATGTCTTCGAGCATGATCCTGATGGAGGATTACGGAGACCGCGTCGAAGGCGAGGAACGAAGATTGCTCGAGCGTCAAGCGAGCGCAGCGAAGAAGCTGGGCCAAATCATCGACGACGTCTTGAAGCTTTCCCGCCTCGGCAGGGCTGAGATCCACAAGACGACTTTCAACTTGTCGGTCCTTGCGCAGGAAGTTGCGACCGAGATTGGAGGGCAAGACGCAGAGCAGCGACTCGTGTTACAGGTTGACGAGGAGTTGACGGCCGTTGGAGACCCGCAACTTATGAAGCTGGCCCTTCAGAATCTCTTGGAGAACTCACTAAAGTTTGCCAAACCTGCGACCGTGGCTCACGTCAGGCTCGAGCGGCGTATAGAGAACAACCGCGAGCTTTTCACTGTGGCGGACGATGGCATTGGTTTTGACCAGCAGTACGTTGAAAAGATCTTTGTCCCGTTCGAAAGGCTGCACCGCGACGAAGAGTATCCAGGCACCGGCATCGGACTTGCCAACGTGAAGCGCATCGTCGAGCGGCATGGCGGGAAGATCTGGGCCGAGGGTCATCCCGGCGTGGGTGCAACGTTCTATTTCACCTTGTGAGGACTGGTCATTCGCTCGCCATCAGATTGAGAACTTCCGCCAAGTGAAGGGCTTCTCGACTTGTTCCTTGTCGTATCTGTTCACGGCAACTGAACCCGTCAGCGATGATCAGGGTTTCGGCGTCTGCGTCGCGAATGAGGGGAAGCAGCGATTGTTCACCGCATTTTATCGAGACATCGAACGGCTTACCCTTTTCAAATCCGAAGGGGCCGGCCATACCGCAGCAGCCCGGTGCGGACCCTTTCAATTTTAGACCCAACTTTCCGAGGATCGAGTCTTGCGCGGCAGTTCCCATAATCGACTTGTGGTGGCAGTGGCCGTGGACGATGGCGTCTCGTTCGATCCGTGGGAATTTGAAATCAGGTGCGAAGCGCTCCAGGAACTCGCTGAAAAGAAAGGTTTGAGAGGCGAGTTTTTTAGCGAGAGGCTTTTCGGGAAAGAGGTTCAACAACTCATCGCGAAAAACAGCGGCGCAGCTGGGCTCCAAAACCACGATCGGCGTGCCTGCCTGAATCGCGTCGTTGAGGGCATCCATGATGTTCAAGAGATGTCTTTTGGCTTCAGCAAGCATTCCAAAGTCGTAGAGCGGCCTGCCGCAACACATGTTTTGCGTAGGCACGGTGACGGCAAAACCTGCACGTTCCAAGACCTCCAATGCAGCACGCGCCGTTTCGGGGTGGAAGTGATTGTTGAACGTATCGGGCCAGAGGATGACGTCGGGAATCGGAGAATTTGAATGGGTTTTGGGTTGACGCTGGGCGACCCATTTCTTAAAAGTCTGCCTCGCAAAGATTGGCACTTGGCGCTGCTGGGCAACGCCGAGCATGGCCTTAAAGGGGCGAGTTTTGGCGATCGCGTTTGCCAGGCTCGGAATGATCGACGCAAGCCGTGCCCATTTGTCGATCCGGCCAAATGCGTAAGCGCGTAGGGGTCTTGGGCGACCTTCGAAATAGTGGGAAAGGAACTCAGCCTTGTAAGTCGCCATATCGACTTGAGTTGGGCAGTCACTCTTGCATCCTTTGCAGGAGAGGCAGAGGTCGAGCGCTTCTTTCACCTCTTCATTCTTCCAGCCGTCTTGGATGAGATCACCTTGCGCCATCTCCATCAAAAGGCGAGCCCGACCGCGCGTGGAGTGCTTTTCCTCACCGGTGACTTGAAAGCTGGGGCACATGATGCCGCCGGATTTCCGGCGGCAAACGCCGGCACCGACACAGCGGAAAGCCGCCTCCCCGAAGCTCCCGGCGTCAGTTGGGAATTTGAAATGGGTTTCGAGCGTTTTGAACCGCAGCGCCGGGCTGACGGCAAGGTTTTCATCCAGTTTGTAGGGTGCGACCAGTTTGCCCGGGTTCATCTTCCAAGCGGGGTCCCAGATCGCCTTGAACTCGGCGAAGGCTTGGATCAGTTCCTTCCCATACATTCTGGTGAGCAGTTCACCTCGAGCCTGGCCGTCACCGTGCTCGCCGGTGAGTGATCCACCATGGCGGTGAACGAGATCGGCGCCTTCTTCCATGAACCGACGCATGTCAGCGACGCCTTGGTCAGAGCGAAGGTCGAAATCGATTCTAATGTGGACACAGCCGTCGCCGTAGTGTCCATAGGATGAGCCCGTATAGCCGAACTGGGCCATCAAAGAATGGAAGTCCTGAAGATAGTCGCCTAGAACGCTGGGGTCGACGGCGGTATCCTCCCAGCCCTCCCAGTTCTCCTTTTCGCCCGGAACGTGAGCGATTGCTCCGAGGCTCGTTTCGCGCAATCGCCAGATGCTTCGTTGTTCATCGTCTTCCAAGCAAAGGTTCGCTGTGGCTTTGCCCGCTGCCGCATCCATGAGTCTCTTGGCACGATCGATCGCAGCGCCCTTGGTGTCGCCCCCGAACTCGACGAGCAGCCAGACGTTTCCTTCGGGCAACAGTTCCCTTCCCACCGGCTTCATGCCCTTCAACTTCATCTTTTCGAAGAACATCACGTCAAGGCCCTCGCATGCGAGCGGCTTAAACTCCAGACAGGTTTTGACGTAGTGTCCAGCCGCTGGCTGGTCTGGGAAGCCGAGAGCCAACATCACCTTCGCTTTCGGGAGTTCAATCAGTTTCACTTTCGCGCTCAGCACGAGCGCGCAGGTGGATTCCGAGCCGACCAACGCGCGAGCGACATTGAAGCCGTTTTCCGGTAGGAGTTCGTCGAGGTTATAGCCGGATACGCGCCTGGGAATTTTGGGATAGCGCTCTCTTATGAGATCGGCGTACCTGTCGCGTAGGTCGGCGAGCGCGCTGTAAATCTCGGCTTTCCGGCCGCCTTTTGCGAGAATGTCTTGGAATTCGTCTTCGGTGGTGGGGCCGACGGTCATTCGATGGCCGTCGTAGGTTAGGATTTCCAGTTCCTGAACGTTGTCGGAGGTTCGCCCCGCCGTGACCGAGTGGACACCGCAAGAGTTGTTCCCGATCATGCCGCCGAACGTACATCGGCTATGGGTGGCCGGATCGGGCCCGAAAGCGAGTCCGTGGGGTCTGACGGCGTTCTGAAGGTCGTCAAGCACGGTGCCCGGCTGAACTCTTGCCTGCTTGCCGGCGCCGTCGACTTCAAGAACGCCGTACATGTGGCGTGAGAAATCGAGAAGGAGGGCGAAGTTACTCTCTTGTCCCGCAAGAGACGTGCCGGCGCCGCGGGCGATGATGGGGACACCATGCTTCAAGGCGACGGTTACGGCAGCTTCGACGTCGCACTCATCCAGTGGAGTGATGACCCCGATGGGGACGGAACGGTAATTGGAGGCTCCGTGGGCGTACATGCCTCGCGTGCCGGGATCAAAGGAGATTTCGCCTCTCACTGTCGCCGCCAAATCCTTGTGAAGGGCATTGAGATCGAGGTCGAGGCTCGCCTCGGTGCCCGTTTGGTTGCCGCTTTCGAAACGGATGGGCAGCATACGGATGGGGATTCGCGTGGGCATGGGGGTGGAGTGTCGATTGATTGTTGTCGGCTGCCTGACGGGAGATTGGATTATGTGCCTAGAGCGACACGCTCAAGTGAAAGACGTTTGAAGTGGCTCCTTATGGCTCCTCAGGCGTCGCGTCGCGGTGGTGATTCGAGCCAGTGGATTGGCAAATTTGCTCTTCGACGTCAAACAATTGGCACAAGGCTGCGGAAGTAGAATGAAGGATATGTCCGAAGGGCCTCGGCCATCTGGAACCGTCACCTTTCTGTTCACCGACATTGAGGGCAGCACCAAGCTTTGGGAGGGCCACCGCAGCGCCATGACCACTGCCCTGGCACGTCATGACGCCATCCTACGAGGTGTCATCGCCGATACAGGAGGGTTCGTCTTCAAAACGATTGGAGACGCGTTCTGCGCCGCCTTCACGACAGCCCATGACGCGGTGGCGGCCGCCTTACACGCTCAGTTGGCGCTGACGGGGGAGGGCTGGCCCAAGGAGACACCCATCAGGGTGCGCATGGCCATTCATACGGGCGCTGTGGAAAGCAGAGTGGATGACTATTTCGGCCAACCCCTCAACCGTGTCGCGCGCCTTTTGGCAACCGGCCACGGAGGCCAGACCTTGCTCTCCCAGACCACCTACGACCTTACGCGTGACTCGGTGCCTCCTGGCTGCGGGCTCCGTGAACTGGGCGAGCACAGGCTCAAAGACTTAGGCAGGCCCGAGAGCGTTTACCAACTGACGCATGCGCGGCTGCCGGCGACCTTTCCACCGTTGCAGTCGCTTGACAATCCGGGTTTGAAACACAACTTGCCGCAACAGGTGACCAATTTTGTGGGGCGTGAGAAGGAGATGGCGGAGATCCAATCGCTGTTGTCGAGGGCTCGCTTGCTGTCCATCACGGGGTCCGGAGGCAGCGGCAAATCGCGCCTCGCGCTTCAAGTTGCGGTCGATGAGCTTGACGGAACGGGCGATGGCGTTTGGCTTGTCGAACTGGCGCCGCTTTCCGATTCGAACTTAGTCCCTCAAACGGTTGCCAATGCCCTTGGAGTCAAAGAGGAGCAAGGCAAGCCTCTGATTCAGAGCCTCATCGAGCACTTGAAGAGCAAGCGACTCTTGTTGTTGTTGGACAACTGCGAACATCTTTTGGACGCATGTGCTAGGCTTTCGGACCTCCTAATTCGACAGTGTCCTGGCGTGCAGATCCTGACCACCAGCCGCGAGAGCCTGGGTATCGCCGGAGAGCAGGTCTATAAGATTCCTTCCCTGTCGATCCCCAATCCAAAGTTGGCCCAAACGCCTGAAACCCTGTCGCACTTCGAGGCAGTTCAGTTATTCATCGATCGTGCCTTGATGGCTCATCCATCTTTCTTGGTCACGAACAAGAACGCTCCGGCTTTGGCGTCACTCTGTTTCCAACTGGACGGCATTCCTTTTGCCATCGAGTTGGCGGCGGCACGTGTTCGATCTCTTTCGGTGGAAGAGATCGACGGCAAGCTGGATCAACGTTTCCGACTGCTCACGGGCGGCTCGCGAACGGCCTTGCCCAGGCACCAGACCCTTCGTGCCCTCATTGACTGGAGCAACGACTTGCTGAATGAGGACGAGCGATCTCTTCTTTGGCGTCTCTCCGTTTTCACAGGAGGGTGGACCCTTGAGGCTGCGGAATGTGTCTGTGCAGGCGAGGGTGTAGATGATTGGCAAGTGCTTGACCTTCTGACGTCCCTCGCCGACAAAAGTCTGGTGGTCGCAGAACAGAAAGGCGGTCGGTCACGCTATTCGTTGCTGGAGACGGTGCGACAATATTCAAGGGACCGCCTTGAAGAATCGGGATCGCGGCGGGAGTGGCGAAACCGCCATTTCGACCATATGTTGTCCCTAGCCGAAGAAGCGGAACCCCAGCTGACTGGCCCTGATCAGGCTAAGTGGCTGGACCAACTCGACATCGAACATGACAACCTGAGGGCGGCACTGAGTTGGAGCACGGATGAGCAGAGCAAGCTCGGCAATGATGCAACTTTGCGAGTGGCCGGGGCACTCTGGAGATTTTGGTTGATCCGAGGTTTTCTTGCCGAGGGCCGAATCTGGTTGGCTGATCCGCTGCGCGAGACGCAAGGTACCGGCACGATGGCCGTTCGGGCAAAGGCTCTCAACGGGGCAGGCGCTTTGGCCCGACAGCAGGGCGACTACGAAGATGCCCGAGGGTTTCACCAAGAGGGGCTCGCGCTCTTCAAGGAGATCGGCGACCTCTCAGGCGTCGCGAGGTCGCTCCTCAATTTGGGCAACGTAGCCTACGAACAGGGAGCCTACGACGAAGCGCGAGCCCTGTACGAAGAAAATCTGAGCATTCGTCGACAGTTGGGAGACAAGTGGGGCATCGGATTGTCTTTGAACAACTTGGGAAGCGTCGCTCTGGACCAAGGAGACTATGAGGCCGCCAGCAGCCTTCTGAGCGAGAGCCTCGAGATTGCCAGGGCCCTAGGGGACCCGTCCGGAACGGCCCTAGCCTTGGCCAATTTGGGGAACGTCGCCTTTCAGAAATTGGATTACCCAGCAGCCCGCAAGTTGTTCGAAGAGAGTTTGACGCTTTATGATGCTCTCGACGACGCCCGCGGACTCGCCTCCGCAAACAACAACTTGGCGATGGTAGCCATCGAACAGGGCGACTTCCAAGCAACTCGTTCGTTCATCAACAAGGGCTTGAAGGCTTTCAGAGATCTCGATGACCCGCGCAACATCGCCTACTCCCTTGAGATTGCCGCACCACTCACAGCGGAGACAGGTGACCCCAGTTCGGCTGCCCGTATTTGGGGTGCAGCGGAGCGATTGCGTGAAGTGATCGGCGTGCCGTTGCCGCCCAACGAGCGTTCGCTCTACGACCGGCGGGTGGCGGCTGCACGAACCGCATTGGGTGACGAAGTTCTGTTTAGCCGATCCTGGCAAGAAGGCCGCAACCTCGACTTGGAGGCGGCGATCGAGAGGACCCTTGAACAGGCTGTGGTAACGCATGGTATCCCGATGAGCAACGTGCCTTAAGGCTCGCCCAGATGGATGGCCCCTCGAGTTCCGACGGTGGTCGGAAGTGATCGCCTGCCTTTGCACTCGGAGCGTTGAACCCAAGGTGTTACGCGAAGGCTTTGAAAGCTCTTATAATCTAGGGGTGGCAACCGATGAGAGCGCAATCGCGAAGCCCGTGCGCTATCCCTTGTTCGACGTCCTAAGGCTGTTCTTGGCCCTGGAAGTCGTCTTCGGGCACGTCTTGAAGCTGCCCAGCGGTGAATCGCTCCTCAATCCTATTCCGGCCGTCGCATGTTTCGTTTGCCTGTCGGGATTCTTAATTCCCGGCTCGTTTACGAATTCACGCAATTGGGGTCATTTCGCGTGGAAGCGTTTACTGCGAGTCATGCCGGGATTTCTCGTGTCCTTTACCCTCGTGGCGGCGCTCTGGGGACCTCGAATGGTGGTCCCAACTTTTGTGTTCTACCTTTATATGGGACTCGGGCCCCAATTGAGCGCCAATCCGGTTCTTTGGTCGCTGATGCTGGAAGAGGTGATGTACTTCTTCCACGGCTTGGCCCGGGTGACGCGTCGGGTCTGGAACATTTACACCGTGATCTTAGTGTTCATCGCCCTCAGCGCTTTATGGCTGACCCTTAACTATTACGACGTCGATATGCCCTTCGGATCGGGACGTGTCATTCCACCCATCACTTCGTTTCTGGCAGGAAACATCCTTTCGTTCGGCAAGGAATGGATGAAGCGCATCCATTGGGCTCCCATCGCCGGAGCGTTGGCATTGACGCTGGCGGCACGAACGATGTTCGAGATACCGTGGGAAGTCGCGACACCCTTGACTTGCGCGTTGACGGTCGCCCTGGCTTTCAGGCTGCCGCAGATTCCGTGGGATATCCCTGATTACAGCTTCGGCGTGTACGTCTATCACTACCCAATCTTCCTTCTCACGCGAGCTCTGTGGCCGACCGTGGCCAGTTCGCTTTGCCTTGCCGCGCTTTCATGGCACCTGTTGGAAAGCAAGGCGCTTACCCTGAAGGACTGGCAACCACGCAGGGGACACCGGGAGCCGATCGCGGACGCCGTGTAAGTGCACAAGGAATCTTCTCAAGAAGGCACTTCTCCTCCATATCTGGACCGTATGGAGGAGAGAAGGGGATTCGAACCCCTGAAGGTTTGACCCTTAGCGGTTTTCAAGACCGCCGCAATCGACCACTCTGCCATCTCTCCGAGGGGAGATTGTACTCGGGTGAAGGGTGTCGCGGTGCTGGGATGTTGGGGTGTGACGCCGCGTCAATCGACAATGAAGAGCCGAGTGCCATGTTGAGACGATGAACGGTGGCCGGGCGGGCCATCCGCCACCTGATAGCTGTAACCCGCTTTCAAAGTGAATTTGCGGCCGTCTGCAAGTTCAGTCTCCATCTCCCCTTCCAGGCAAAAAATCACGTGCCCCTTTTCGCACCAGTGGTTAGCCCGATATCCCGGCGAGTAGTCGACCATGCGTATGCGAATATCGCCGAAGAGGCGGGTGCGCCAGATGGCCATTCCGGTATCACCTGGGTGTTCTGTCGGCTCGACGACGCTCCAATCGGTCGTCGAGAACGGGATGTCTGTGATACGCATGGATAGGGGTGCCGCGTGTTACGGTGTTGGGGAGATTCTGAATCTTTTGGGCGCTAATCACGCTCAACATAGCGGTTCTTGACCGCTTTCATCGCCGCCTCGGTTCGGCTGTTGACTTGCAGCGCTTTGAGAATGTTGCTCACGTGGTTCTTGACCGTCTTCTCGGCGATGGTCAGTTTAGAGGCAATGTCCTTGTTGCGCAGACCCTGGGCGACCAAGTCGAGAATTTCCGATTCGCGATCGCTGAGGGCAAGCAATTCGCTGTCATCGGTCTCATCTTCGTCTTTGATGCGGCGGAAATCTTCGAGAACCTTAGTGGCAATCTTCGGGGTGATTTTGGCTTCGCCTTTGTGCGCGAGGCGGATCGCGTCGATGACGTCCTGCGGGGTCGAGGTCTTGAGAAGGTAGCCGAGCGCGCCTGCCCGAAAGGCGTCGAAGATGGTGTCCTCGTCTTCTTGAACGGTGAGAATGACCACCTTGACAAGCTTCTCCTTCTGCAACAGTTTGCGGGTGAGTTCGATGCCGGTCATACGGGGCATGTTGACGTCCGTGAGGAGCACGTCGGGCGGATCGGTGAGGCATACATCCAGCGCTTCCTGACCGTCTTTGCAGACCGCGAGGAGCTCGCACTCGCCCATGAGGGTCAGCGTCTTCTGAAGGGCGCCTCTGTAAGATGGCTCATCGTCAACGACGATCACTCTAATCTTTTGCGACACGACGGGAGTATACATCTGGGCCTGCTGACTGGCCAGCTGGGTCGCTCCATCGTGAAAATTAACAGATTCTTTAAATATCGATTGATTTAATGCACTCATTCTTCCCTCTTGGATTCATATTATTCATTTCGAGAGCCAAACCCTAAGGGGTCCTAGGACCTCTGAGGTTGGAGTGTTATAGGAGGGCGGAACGGTCAAGGTTCTAAATTCAAAATGTCGACCTGCAGAGGTCACGACACCCCGACACCTCAACAGAGCAGTTCTCTAAGGCACAATGTGAATCTGCATGGCTGTTCTTGAAGTTCGTGACCTTGAAGTCTCTTTTGGCCCGGTGCGCATTTTGCGTGGGGTGAATTTTGACTTGGAGGCTGGGCAGACCCTGGGGGTCGTAGGTGAATCGGGCTGCGGGAAGTCTATGACGGGCTTCGCCATTATGGGGATGCTGCAGCGGCCGGGCATTCTGAAAGGTTCCATAAAGCTGGACGGCCGCGAGATTGCCAATTTGCCCGAGCGAGAGATGCGGGAGGTGCGCGGTGACCAGATTGCGCTCGTGATGCAGGACCCGTTCACAAGTTTGAACCCTATGATGCGGGTTGGCGACCAGATCGGCGAAGCTTTGCGGCTTCACCAGGGTATGGGGCGCAATGAGGCGTGGAAGAAATCGGTCGAGATGTTGGAGAAGGTGGGGGTCTCCGCGCCGGAGAGTTCAGCCCGGAAGTTCCCGCACCAAATGAGCGGCGGTCAGAGGCAGCGCGTGGTCATTGGGATGGCGTTCGCTTGCAAACCAACCGTGCTGATCGCAGATGAGCCGACGACCGCGCTGGATGTGACCTTGCAGGCGCAGATTTTGAGGTTAATACGCGAGTTGCAGGAAACGGAAGGAACCGCGGTGATGCTGATCTCCCACGACATTGGGGCAATTGGATCGATCGCGTCGCGGATCGCAGTGTTTTATGCCGGGCGAATTGTGGAACAGGGTCCCTCGGAGTCGGTGCTGCGGCGGGCGGCCATGCCGTACACCAGGGCGCTTCTCAACGCTTTGCCAAGGGCGGGCATGAAGAGATTGGAGGCGATCGGCGGGCAGCCGCCAGATTTCGCTCACCTGCCTGCCGGATGCGCGTTCGGACCTCGTTGCCCGCTGCACTTAGAGAAATGCTCTGAAGAGCCGGGATTGCTGTCCGTCGGCAGTGCGCAGTCCTCGGCTTGTTGGCGCGCGGAGGAAGTCTCGAAGATGCCTCCTGGGAAGATGCTGAACGACGAAGCGGGTGTTGCGCACAAGGATTGATTGGAGGATCGGACTCGGTCACAGTTCCAAGGCTATTTGCTCGGGCATTGCGTCCGCGACGACGGTCGCTTTTGTCACGGGGTCCCGGCTGAGGTAGATGCATTGGTCGGCGATCTGGTTGATCTCTTCGATGTGACTGATGATGAAGATCTGGCTGAAGCGGTTCTTCAGGCCGATGAGCCTTTCCAGGACGCTTTGGCGCCTCTCGGCGTCAAGGCTGCCAAACACTTCATCGAGGATGAGGAGCGACATGGGGTGGCCGCTCATCTCTTGAATCAGTTCGCTTAGGGCGAGTCGCAGAGAGAGAGCGACCACGTCCTCTTCGCCACCCGAAATCACGTGTTTTACGACGTTGTCGTCGAGAAGGATGGGTTTGAAATTCTTGTCGAGATCCAGCAACGGATATCGACCGTTGGTGAGAATGCTGAGGTTCTCAGATGCGCGGGCGATGAGGTCGGGTCGGATGCTCTTGTTGAGTTCTTCCCTAAGTGCACGCAACTCCCTTTGCGCGACTTCATGCACCGCTTCGAGTTGCTCGAGTTCTTTGAGTTCTTGATCTCGTTTGGCCCGCTCGCTCAGCCGCGTGACCGCTTCGTTGTGTCGAATTTCAGCTTGCTTATGGGCGGATTCGGAGGTCGCGATGGCGGCGTCTTGGATTTTGAGATCGGAGTCAAGCCTTCGGTGGGTTTCGATCGCCGTCTGGGCTTCTTCTTCTTGGGCAAAGCCGGTTGAGTTTCTCTGGGCTTTCAACTCGCCGTAGCGTGTACGCTCGGCTTCAAGCTCCTTATCGGCTGCCTCTTTGCTTTTGGCGGTGATGGCCAGGCGCTGGTCGGCGTCCACGAGGGCTAGGAAGCGCTCGTGCTGGGGTCTTAAATCGTTGAGCTTGCGAGCGAGGGCTTCATGGCGCCCCCTGTCGTAGTTGGAAGGGAGGACAGCCAGACCATCGCTGATCTCCTTCAGCTGCGTCTCGCGATTCTTGAGGTCAAGTTCAATGCCTTTCGATACCTGATGGGCAAGCATTGCCTCTTGGCGGGCCTCGTGTCCTTGCTTCAAATCGGTTTCGGCTTCAGTTTGCGATTGCACGGCGGCCGTGAGGGCCGCCGGGGGTTGGGAGAGATCGCGTACGGCTTTTTCGAGTTTGAGACGTTCACGGTCGCGTTTTTCCCACTCGGCTTTCCGAATGGTGAGCCCTTTCTTCATGGACTCCGACACGGGCTGACCGCACTCGGGGCAGGTCCCCTTTGCGATCATGGCTTCCGCCTGGTTCAGTGAGTCCTTCAGTTGGTTGGCTTCCGCGACTGCCCGTTGCCAGACCCCTTGGGCATTCAATTGGGCCGCCTTCCAGGCTCGATCCTGAATCTCGACTTCTTGCCGGGCGCTGCTTGCCGCTTGTGTCAGAAGGGCCACCGCCGCTTCGACTTTAGCAAGGTCAGGGACCGGCACATCGGCGGCCTTTTCCTTCAGCCTCGCGATCTCCTGATCGAGGTTCGCCTTTTGCTGGAGAAGGGCTTCTCGTTGTCGTTCGGACTCGCGCAGCTTTTCGCTTTCGACGAGCTGATTTTCCATCTCGCGGTATTGGGTCTCGGCAACCTCCAACTCCGCCTTTTCGGCGGAGTCCTTCTGGGCCACCGCGAATGCCGCTTCCGCTTGCTTCAAGGCGCTTTTGAGACCCTCAGCCTTTGCCTCGATCGCTCTCATGTCGCTCGCCAACTGGAGAAAAGACTCAGCCCTTTCCCGAGCAATCTTCGCCTCTGGAAGCTGTTTGAGGATGGCGGACCGGGCCAGCTGAGATTCTGCGATCCTAGAGGTGACTTCTTGCAGGGCCGTGAGAGCGGCGAGTCGTTGGGCTTCCAATTCCAAGGGGTCGCCAAGCATGGCTCGGCCACCTTTGATCTCGTTCTCGAAGTTGCGGCGGCGCTGGCGGGCGAGCTCTTCAGCTTGTTTGAGGCGATCGAAGCCAAGCATCCTTGCGACTTCGTCCTGCTGAGCTGAGTTGGTCTTGAAGTTCAGGAACCCAAGGTTCTTTTGTTCCGCGCAGAACGAGTTGATGAATTGCTCGTAATTGAGGCCGAGGAGCTTCTCACATGCGCGTTTGACGTCAGTTTTGCTGGAGGCGAGGGTGAAGGCGTTGTCGCCGAGGGTTCTCAGATGGGCGTCGACGTGGGTGCGGCAGACTTCGTAAACGGTGCCTCCAAATTCGAATTGGAGGGTGGCGGCATAGCGTTTCCCGTCGCTCCAGAAGAACTTGATGTTCTCCAGATTGTCTCGTTGCTCACCGTAGAGAGCGAAGGTTACAGCCTCCAGGAGGGTGGTTTTGCCGGTGCCATTGGCGCCGACGACGGCCGTCATGCCGTCACTGAACGTGATGCAGGAATCCCGGTGCTGCCGGAAGTTCTCAAGCCTCAACTGGAGCAGTTTCAAGCTCTTTCGCCTCCTGCAAGAGATCGTTCCCGAGTGCTTTCACTTCTTCCCTTCCAACGTCGGTAGGCAGTTTTGCACCATCGATGTGTTCGGCCCAACTTGCTTCCAGGGAGCGTGTCCGCCCATCCTGGGTCAAGCCGATGGAATATGCGGTCGGCGGAAAAGTCTTAAGGCGGTAATCCAAGGTTCTCAACTGGATGGAGCGGACGGCTTCAAGGCTGATTTTTGCCCGAACCTCAGGGCGAACGTTGCGTACAAGTTGGCGGACAATGGGCATCTCTTCGCCCCACTTCGCCGCAGCGACAAGTCGATCGCCCAGTTCGTCAGCGGTTAGACCATCGCCATCGAGACTGGGCAAATCGATGACCTTTCGCGTGTCTAGCTTCTGGAATTCCATTTCGGTCCTCTCTGTATCGAAAAGGACCCAGCCTTTGGGCGTTCCCGTTTCCTCCCAAATGTTGCTGGAAGTAAAGTCCGTTGAGCCTGCATAGCATACGTTCTTGCCGAATGCCTGGTGCTTGTGGAAATCGCCGAGTGCAACGTACGTCCAGAGGTGATGGCGGGTCTCATCCAAGTCGAAATTCGACGTGTTGGGAAGCATCGCTTGGGTCGCGATACCGTGCACCGAAAGGAGGCTGAACCGCTTCCGCAGTTGGGGGACCCAATCGATGCTTTGCCGCTGGATTAGGCTTTTGCTGGGGACACAAAGCACCTCGAGATCCAGCTCGTCGATGGCAAAGGCGGCGGCTTCCGACGGATGCACGCGGATGCCCGGGATGCCTTTGAACAGCTTTAAGATGTTGCCGCTGTCGCTTGTTTTCGGGGTGTCGTGATTTCCGCCGACGATGATGAACGGCTTGGCGTCTCGCTTTGCTTGGAAGGTGCCCAGCGCTCTGAACGCTTCAACGATGGTGGCGTTGCTTGGCCGTACGACGTCGAAGAGGTCACCGCTGTGGATAACCACATCCGGGTCCGTTTCCAAGATCGCAGCCAGACAGGCCCTAAAAGTCTGCATGACGTCGTACTCGCGCTGGTTGAAGCCCTGCGGGGTCGACCGATTGAACGCTCGGAAGCCAAGGTGGGTGTCGCTGAGGTGGGCGATCTTCATGGGAACGTGCGGAGTATACACCCGTCTACTTGTCGGCGGATGTTCGAAATCTTCATTGAAAGAGACGTTTGAAAGGTCCTGAACGCCATGGCCGAACGTCCAAAACGAGTGGACCGCGTAACAATTGAGACTTCCCACCCATCTTAAAACCTATGCTGATTCGACCCAAGACAAAGGAAACCGACCCAGATCTTGAGAATTTGCATGTAGGCGACTTAGAGGTTACGGAAGAGGGCGTGCACGAAACGGGGGCAGAGCCTCCGAGTCAAGCGGGAGCTGCGGTTGCCGTCGTGCTCGCGATGTTTTATCTTCTTCGGGCGTTTGAATTTGCAGCCATTTACGGTTACACATTGCACTTTGCTTCCCAGCCGGGGAGGGTGCTTGATCTTCGGTGGGTCGTGGCGGCCTATTGCGTTTTGGCTACTGGGCTCCTTCTCATCGCACCCAGGTTCACCGCCTGGTTTGCTCCTGGAAATGGGTGGCGTGTAGGCAGGCTCGCACTCGTCAGTTTGGGCTTTTACTTGTTTTCGCTGAGCGTGCAGCCCTTGATGCTCCTAGCCATCGGCCTGCCACCGAGTGGCCGAGCGAACAATGTTTTTGCCACCTTCATGGACCCGGATCAGGCGACTTACGCTCCTGCCGTGCTGGGGCTTGCGATCTTGCTGATCATGGGGGTCGCAATGCGGATGGCCGTTTCGCACCCCGAGCCTGAAGAATAGCGCGGGTACGCTTGGTTCATGCTGTCTGCCCCCATCACTTCCCCCGGCAAACGTCTGCGTGAGCTCATGAAGGAGGACTGCGTTCTCCTTCCCGGAGTGTTCAACGGCATCAGCGCACGCGCCGCGCACAGCGCGGGGGCAAAGGCGCTTTACATCACGGGAGCTGGAGTCACGAACGCCGCGCTGGGAGTGCCGGACGTGGCATTGGTGACGCTGAACGAAATGGCATCGGCGGCGGCAAGCATATGCGAGATCGCCCCAATCCCAGTCATTTCGGATGCAGACACTGGGTTTGGCGAGACGATGAATGTCTCGCGTACCGTGATTGAGATGGAACGTGCAGGCCTCGCCGGCATCCATTTGGAGGACCAAGTAAGTCCCAAACGCTGCGGCCACCTTGACGGCAAGGGGGTCATTACGGCGGAGGAGATGTCGATGAAGATTCTTGCCGCGGTCGAAAGCAAGAAGGATCCATCGTTCATGATCGTTGCCCGTACCGATGCCCGAGGAGTTGAAGGTCTGGATGCAGCGATCGAGCGTGCGAGGCGCTATGAAGCGTTCGGCGCGGACGCCATTTTTCCTGAAGGGCTGACAACGGAAGATGAGTTCGAGGCGTTCCGCAAGGCACTGAAAGTGCCTCTGCTTGCGAACATGACGGAGTTCGGTAAAACGCCTCTGATTCCCCTTTCTCAGTTCAAGTCGCTTGGGTACAATTTGGTCATCTTCCCGATGACGGCTTTTCGGGTGATGCTTAAGGCAATCTCTGAAACTTACGAGGAGTTGCTTGAAACAGGCACCCAAGCGGGACTTCTGGACAAGATGCGCACGCGGGCCGAATTGTACGATTTGATTGAGTACGAAGCCTACAGCGCAAGAGACCGGCGGTGGGCCGATAAGGTTGTCAAGGGAGACGCGTAGTCAGAGGCATAGGCCATAAGAACGCGAACGATTCAAAGAGGAAACATGAGCGCAACAGCCAGCCACCCGAACTATAGCCCCGGACTCGAGGGCGTCATTGCCGGAATCAGCACGATCAGCGAGATCGACAGCGATCGAAGCAGTCTTCAATACCGCGGCGTAGACGTCCACGATTTGGCGGAGCGAGGATCTTTCGAACAAACCGCCTATCTGCTGATTTACAACAAGCTGCCCAACAAGAAGGAGCTCGAGGATTTCAACAAATTGCTGGGAGCCGAGCGGGACGTTCCCGACGCCGTCTACTCGACCTTGCGAAGCCTGCCCAAAAACACGCACCCAATGGACGCGATCCGTGCCGCCTATGCGGTGTTGGCTCCCTACGATCCCGACTACAATGCGCCATCGACCGACCACGCCGCAAATGTCCGCAAAGCGGTACGTATCATCGCGAAGGCGGGAACGATGGTCGCCAACGGCCATCGTCTGCGCATGGGCCAAGAGGTCGTCAAACCTGACCCTTCGCTCGGCACCGCTGCGAACTTCCTTTACATCTTAAACGGTGCGAAGCCGGACGATTACACGGTGACCGTGATGGACGCATCCCTGACCCTGTATGCGGAGCACGGATTCAATGCCAGCACTTTTGCCAACCGCGTGACGGTTGCCACCTTGAGCGATCTATACAGCGGCGTCATCACGGGCATCGGCACTCTTCGCGGACCGCTCCATGGCGGCGCAAACGAGGAAGCGATGAAGATGCTCATGGAGATCGGTTCACCCGACAAGGCTGAGGCTTGGATCCGCGATGCGCTCGCAACCAAGAAGAAGATCATGGGCTTTGGCCATCGGGAGTACAAGAAGGGCGACAGTCGCGCCATGTACATGACCAAGGTCGGCAAGGAAATCGGCCGACGGATGGGTAACACCAAGTGGGGCGACATCGCCGACATCTTGGAAAAAGTGATGCGGGACGAGAAGGGCCTTTACCCGAACGTCGACTTCCCCGCCGCCTATGCTTACTATCTGCTGGGCATCCCGATCGACTTGTATACGCCGATCTTCGTGATTGCACGCGTTTCTGGTTGGACCGCCCACGCAATCGAACAGCTGGACAACAACCGACTGATTCGCCCGACGGTCATTTACGAAGGCGAGCACAACGTCGCCTACGTTCCGATCGACGAACGCTGACCCCACTTGCTAAGAATGGCCCCCGAGGATCCTCGGGGGGCCATTTTCACTTTATCGCCCCAAGGTACCGGTGTGTGGAAGCCGCCAGGTCGAAATCGAAGAGGTATACGGCCGGCGACGTTAGAGCCCGCTGGGAGGTTACTTCTCGGAAAGAACAAGAGGCACCCGCGGCAAGATCCCATCGCTTCGCTCCAGAATGACGGGTTCCATCGGGGACCCCGAATCATCAGCAAACCGTCACTTTCCCAGAGCGATGTTGGAACGAAACGCGTGGCAAATCGCGATCGCAAGGGCATCGGCAACATCGTCCGGCTTTGGGGGTGCCGATAAGCCAAGCAGTTTGGCGACCATGAACTGGACTTGTTTCTTCTCCGCTGAACCCGTGCCCACTACAGACTGCTTCACTTCAGGCGGACTGTATTCGGACCACTGAAGGCCCTTTTGGCTGGCCGCCAGCAGGATGCCGCCGAGCGACTTGGCCACGTCCATCGCCGTCGTCTTGTTCACCGTAAAAAGCAGGCGTTCGGTTGCCATGCCGTCAGGCTGATGCTCATCAATCAATTGCAAAACGCGCTCGTGAACGAGGCGGATGCGATCGGGCATGGGGATCTGAGGCGTCTCGATGAGGCCGTAGGCGACCGGTGTCAGCCGGGAGCCCTCTTTCAGGATCACGCCGTAGCCCACGCGGCCGAAGCCGGGATCGATGCCAAGGATCTTCATGTGCGCTTGAATTTCCTGAAGAGTTCATCCCTGCCGAGGGTGATCGTGATGGGGCGTCCGTGGGGACACATGTAGGGGTTCTCGGTCGTGGCCAAGTCGAGTATCAACTTCTCCATCTCGGCGACGCTCAGAGGGTCGCCCGACTTGACGGCCATTTTGCATGAGGAGGTGATCCAGATTTGCTCGCGGGTCGGAACCAGCTTGCGGGTGACGCTGGATTCCACCAGCTCATCGACCATATCTTGAAGCACCTTGACCGGGTCCTTGCCCTTCAGCGCGGCGGGCGCGGCGCGAATGATGTAGCTTTCGCCGCCAAACGGCTCAAGGTCGAAGCCCACCTTTTCGACCTCCTCCATCCGGTCTCTGAAGAGAACCGCCGCGCGTTTGTCGAGGTGGAGGGTGACGGGCGTCAGCAAGACCTGCTTTTCGATGGCGCTCGCTCCTTTGAGTCCGCATAGATATTCGTAGAGGATTCGCTCGTGCGCGACGTGCTGATCGATGATGACGATCCCTCTGGCCGTCTCGGCGACGATGAACGTATTCATCGCCTGGCCAAGTACTCGAAGTCCCTCAAGGAGCTCCCCGAATGGGTATCGCTCCGTTTGCAGCTCGGTCGGGCCCGGTTCCAATCCCGATTCCGGCATCGGAACACTCATGGCGCTGAGGGGAGATTGCGCCTGGATGGTGAGCTCTGCGATGTTTACCGGAGGCCATGGAGCCGGGGGCCGCGCCATGGCGAGAGCTTCGTTGGCGGCGGCGACCGCCCCTGCCGCGGGCATCATTCCGTGTTCCATGAGGGCAGACTTTACGGCGACGCGGACGGCGTCGAATGCGGCGCCTTCTTGTTGGAATTTGACTTCGCTCTTCGTGGGGGAGACGTTGACGTCCAGCCTGGCCGGGTCCATCTCGATGGCGAGGGCGACGATCGGATAGCGCTTCTCGGGGGTAAGGTCGCGATAGGCTTGGTCAAGGGCAGCCATGAGCGTGCGTGTCCTGACGGGCCGGCCATTGACGCTGAAGTATTGATACGCGCGAGTGTGACGCGTGACGTGGGGCGGACTCACGAACCCACGGAGTTCGAGCCCGCCGACCGTTGTACGAACTTCGGCTAGACTTCGTGCAATTTCCCTTCCCCAGACATGCGAGATCGCTTCGAGCATGTCGCCCGTCCCTGTGGTCTCGATCGCAAGCTGGCTGTTGTGTCGCATTGTGATGGCAAGGTGGGGGTAGGCAATGGCATAGCGAGAGATGACTTCCAGGCAGGCGCCCAGTTCGGTTGTGTCGGACTTCAAGAACTTGAGCCTGGCGGGCGTGTTGAAGAAGAGGTCTTCGACGATGACTTCTGTGCCCTTGGGCCCCGAGGTCGCGGCTGGCTCTTGGATGATCGAGCCATCCACTTTGAGTACGGCGCGCAATCCGTCCCCTAAAGCGGTGGACAAGGTCATTTTAGAAACGGAGGCGATGCTGGGAAGGGCCTCGCCGCGAAAGCCGAGGGTTTGAACGCCAAGCAGGTCGTCGACTGAGGATATCTTGGACGTTGCGTGCCTTTGAAGAGCTTGTCGGGCGTCTTCGAGGCTCATACCAATCCCGTTGTCGCTGACCCGGATCAGGGATTTGCCACTGTCGGCGAGATCGATGTCAATCTTGGTCGCCCCGGCGTCGATCGCATTCTCAATCAGTTCTTTGAGGGCTGAGGCGGGCCGCTCGACCACCTCGCCAGCCGCGATCTGGTTGACCGTGTGCGTGTCGAGGAGATGGACTTTGCGGACGATGGTCGCCATGTTGGTTGACTCATTGTAATCGGTTGGAGGAATGAATGATGCGACTGAAGAGCCTGGAGCTTGAGGTCCTGACTTCCGAGGCTCAACCAGTACAATGAAGGTCAAATGTCAGATGGAGCGACGCTGATTGTCACCCGGATGGACGAAAGGGACATCCGCTTTAGGGAGGCACTGGTTTTGCTCAACGGCAAAGAGATCGCCAATCTGAAATACGGCGACACATTGGAGCAATCGCTGAAGTCGGGAACTTACACGGTTCAAGCGACGAACCGCGTTTTCAAGAGCGCGGTGTTTGAATTGGAACTCAAAGAAGGTGAGCGGGCAGAATTCTCAACAGGAAACGTGCCGAACGGCTGCTTCGGCTTCCTGATGATCCTTCAGATGGCGCCGCCGACCATCTTCTTGAAGAGGACCGGCGACGCAAGGGACTAGCCGTTGATTACCAGCGGCCGCGACCGCCGCCACCGCCACCGCCACTTCGAGGCTCACGGGGTCTGGCTTCGTTGACTGTCAATGTTCGGCCGTCGAGCTGCTTATTGTGCATCTCAGCGATCGCCGTGTCGAGTTGGTCTCCGTCAATGTCGACGAATCCGAATCCGCGTCCCTCAACGATTCTTGCGCTGCTGGCTCCGTAGGGTGCGAAGGCGGCTGTGAGCCCTTCCTCCGTGGTGGAGTAGGAAAGGTTTCCTACGTATAGCGATTTAGTGGCCATGTGGTCTCCCGGCGAGGTTCCTTTGAATCTCGACCATCGTTTCGTTTTCGATTCCGCACCGCACTCTAGAGGTAGCCGAAGCTCGTATCTGAAGCGTTAAGGCAGTAGAGAAAGCGTAACGTGCGCATTATGGCATCAAAAACCAAGCGTGTTTGCAAGCCTTTTTTGGCCCGAGAGTTTTTTGATGTATACTGCCTCAACCGTGATGGGAGGGGATTTTCCACACGTTATCAACGGGCCATTGCGATTGACTTGTGTTTGATGGACTGGACCTTTAAAGACGTACCCTCACCCTTGAGGGGCTTTCAGTTAAATGCCTATCACGATCATAGAAAACTCCAACACCGACGCGATTGAAGCGCGATCTTTCGAGGTCACGATCTGCCAGGTTCGTGAAGACCACCACATTTATTATCGAGCATGGGCGCACGCCTTAGGTCGCGGAGCGCAAGCTTACGGGCACTCGCCTGAGGCGGCCTTGTCAAAGCTTTACGATGAAGTCATTCCCAGGTTGACGGGACTCAAGCCTTCGTCGACGCGAACCGTTCCTGCCGCTCACATCGCAGAGCGTCGGGCAAGGCACGCGGACCAGGCGCGTTGACCAAAAGTCGTCACAGCGAGCCGCGCCACGTATCCTGATTGACCAGATGGTCGATTCGGCTGCTGGCGGCACGGAGGCGTGCGCAAAGGACCCGGCCCAGATTCACCATAACCACGAAACCCATCTCCCGCTTGTCGTTCATGAGGTTTCGAAGTTCGCGCGCCGGAATCTTGGCCACGCTGACGGTACCGATGCAAATGACATCAGCAGATCGTGGTTGATCGTCTAAGAGAGACACCTCTCCCAGAACGCTTCCCGGGCCAACATCGGCGAGCGAGTCTCCTGTCGACGTGATGACTTTGACACGGCCATTGAGAATCACGAAAAGGTCATTGCTCTTCTCGCCCATCTTTATGAGGAGTTCGTTGGGGAGATAAACCTTGACCTCAGCCAAGTCGGCAATCTCTTTGATCGCATCGTCTTTCAGGCCGACGACCAAATAATTCTTCTTGAAGATTTCGAGGTTTGCTGACATCTAGGCCATTTTACGCTCGCTGACGCCGAACATCGCTCAATCCAAGAAATAGCGGACGTTGGTCACGACCACGTTCTTTCTGGAGCCCAAAGACTGCTTCAATTGGTTGGCCACATTCTCTTGAAGAAGGCTGTGTAGCCAGGTGGAAGCGACGGCTTCCGGCACAATGACGGTGATCACGCGATCAGGGTTTTCTTCATGCAATCGGTCAACGTATTCAAGCACTGGCTGGATGAGCGACCGGTAGGGCGTCTTCAGCACTTCTAGGGGCACTCCCTCGCCGTAGCGCTCCCATAGGGACATGACTTCGGGGAGAGCCTTTCGGTTGATGGCAACGTGAACGGCACGACATTCTAGGCCGATGAGAAGTGCATATTCGAGGGCGGCAAGGATGCCTCGATGGACGCGGGGCACAAGCAAGATCGAGGCATGCGCGGCGGGCATACGGGGCGGTTCGTCGCCGATTGCGAGTTGCCTTGCGATCGATCCGTATCTCGTCTTGATGGATTTGAACAGCGCGAACTGAACCGCAAGAAGGATGGTGACGATCCATGCCCCTTCCGTAAATTTAGTGACGAGGATGATGCCCGTCACGATCATGGTCAGGACGGCGCCAAATCCGTTGATCACGGCGCTTTGTTTCCAATGGGGCTCCTTCGTCTTGAACCAATGGACGACCATCCCGATCTGCGAAAGGGTGAACGCAGTAAACACGCCAACCGCGTAAAGCGGCAAGAGACCGTCCAGTTGGCCCTTGAAGTACCAGACGATTAAGGCGGCGGCGGCGCCAAGAAAGAGGATGCCATTGTGGAACACGAGCCGGTCCCCTTGTCGTGCGAGAGGCCGAGGCAAATAGCCGTCCCGGGCGAGCAAACTGGCCAGCCTTGGAAAGTCGGCGAAGGCGGTGTTTGCGGCGAGGATCAGAATAGCGGCGGTCGAGATTTGAACGAAGTAGAACGGGATGCTGTGGATGACAACGCCGGCGGCGTTCTTACCGTCGAAGACCCAACTGGCGATTTGGGCGACGAGGGTCATGTAATGGGGATCGCTTCCATCGTTCAAGCTCAGAACGGGCAGGTGGATTGCGAGATACCCGGTGCCAAGGAACATCGCGGTGAGGATCCCCGCCATCCACCTTAGGGTGACGGAAGCATTGTGCGATTCGGGAATCTTGAACGCTTGGACACCATTGCTGACCGCTTCGATGCCGGTCAGTGCGGTGCACCCTGCGGCGAATGCACGGAGAATGATGAACAGAAGGGCGAAGCTGACTTCCTTGCCGACGAGGCTCTCCCCACCTTTGACCGCGGTGACGATCTGATGGTGACCCGGCGGCGCTTGGAAGGTCTTGTAGATTCCAAAGCACAGGAGCAAAAGCATCCCAAGAACGAAGGCATAGGTCGGGAATGCAAAGACGACTCCGGACTCTTTAACTCCTCTCAGGTTGGCCCAAGCGACCACGGCGACGCACAGAATGCATATCGGGACCAGATATGGACTGAGTGAGTGATAGGCCGACGTGATGGCTGCGATTCCGGCTGCGATGCTAACGGAGACGGTCAGTACGTAATCGACAAGGAGGGCGGCTCCGGCAAGGAGCCCAGGGGTCTCACCCAGATTTTCACTGGCCACGATGTACGACCCGCCGCCCGAAGGATACGCGTGAATGGTTTGGTTGTACGAGATCGCGACGATGATGATCAAGATGCAGATCGCGAGTGAAATGTAGATTTGAAAATGGAGCGCGTCTTGACTGCGGAGGATCAGGATTCCAAGGATGGCTTCCGTGGCGTAGGCTACGGACGACAGGGCATCCGAAGAAAATACGGGCAAACCCAAAAGGGGACCAAGACGTTCTTGGTGAGCTCTCGAGGTAGGGATTGGAGCGCCAAGCAGGGCTCGACGCAACCTGCCGATCAGGTTCCAAGATTTGGGTCGCTCAATCATTCCTTTATCACCAAGAATCGTCGACTCCGGCCATCCTTGACCACAGAGCATGATAGCAGGTCGCCCCTCAGGGGCGACCTGCGGAAACCAAAGGTAGATTAGCTTTGTGAAACAAGCGTGGGTGGTTTTATCGTTGATTGCAGCCGGCTGTGGCGGTGATTATTCGGCAAGGAAAGCAGCGTCAGCGCAAGGAAATGTCTTGCGGGCCGCGATCAACGTCAACCCGACCACGCTTGATCCCGTAAAGGTCCAGGACGTAGACACGATGCCGATCATTCAGAACGTCTTCGAGGGCCTCGTCAGGTGGGATGAGAACAACGAATTGAAGCCTGATCTGGCCGATAAGTGGGAGGTCACGAACGGCGGCACAACCTATACGTTCCACTTGAAGAAGGGAGTGAAGTTTCACAATGGCCGACTCATGACGGCGGAGGACGTGCAATTCTCGTTTGATCGCGCCTGCGATCCGGAACTCAGTTCTCCGACGGCGGCCAACTACTTGGGTGACATCGTGGGTTCAAGAGACCGGCTTGCCCGAAAGGCGAAGTCCGTCTCCGGGATCAAGGTCATCGATCCGCTTACGATTCAAATAACGCTCGACAAGCCGCGGGCTTATTTCCTTGGAAAGCTGACCTACGCGTGCGCTTTTGTGGTGTGCAAGGAGGCGGTGACAAAGGGAAAGGAGATCAACGGTGGAGGTTCGATGATCGGTACGGGGCCCTTCAAACTGGACAGTTTCGTGCCGGAGCAGCAGTTGAACCTCGTAGCGTTCGACGGCTATCACGATGGCAGGCCCAGACTGGATCGCATCGAGGAGTATGTGATGAAAGACGTGCAGACGAGGGTCGGGAAGTTTCGCACGGGCGAAGTAGACCTGGTCGGCATTGTGCGACAGGACATCCTTGCGACCCAAAAGGACTCGGTGTTGGGGCATGAGTTGAAGCTCTACACGAGGCCCGCCGTGACCTACTTGGCTATGAACCCCAACGGCTATGCGCCATTCAAGGACGTACGAGTCAGGCGTGCCTTTGCAATGGCGATCGACAAGAAACCCATCGTCAATGGGCTGCTTGGCGGCACGAATCCGTTGGCGGAAGGGATTCTTCCCCCGGGCATCACGGGCCACAGGGATCAACCCAAAGTCTTGCCGTATGACCCAACTGTGGCGGCCAAACTGTTGGCCGAGGCGGGATTCCCCGGCGGAAAAGGCATGCCCGATCTAGAACTCGTGATCAATGATCAGACCGCGGACACGCGTCTCGTCGCGGAAGCTCTGGCCTCACAGATCACAAAGAATCTTGGCGTTCCAGTTAAGTTGCGAACAATGGAGTGGCGTTCTCTGCTGGAGAAGCGAAACAAGGGGACTCTGGGCTTCTTCATCCTTGCCTGGTACGCCGACTATTTGGACCCACAGAACTTCCTCAGTACGTTGCTGACGACCCATGGACCCGGCAACCACTATGGGTATTCCAACTCGGAAGTGGACAAGCTTTGCGATGAAGCGGATACGACGACCGATTCGGCAAGTCGTACGGCGCTTTACCAAAGGGCGGAGGACGCGATCCTCCAAGACGCGCCTTGGCTCCCCTTGTATTTCGTCAGCGACCCCGAGTTGGTGAGCCCCAGAGTCACGGGAATCCAGAACAATTTGATGGGCCACCTCCCGTACGCAAAGGTGGAAGTCAAGTGACGACGATGGATGCGGCACAGCTGGACTCCCAGGACGTTCTCGCCCCTTTTCGGGCTGAATTTGCCATCGACGATCCCGACATGATTTACCTGGACGGGAACTCGCTGGGGCGGATGCCTCTACGCGCGGCCTCGATGCTCATGCAGGCGGCTGAGCACCAGTGGGGCAGTCGAATGGTTCGGGCTTGGGGCGAGAGTTGGATCCATGTGCCGAGAAGGCTGGGCGACAAGATCGCAAGGTTGATCGGGGCCGAGCCGGGAGAGGTGCTCGTCACAGACTCCACCTCCGTCAACTTCTTCAAACTCGTGTCAGCCGCGCTTGAGGCCAGAGTGGGAAGAAGCAAGATCGTCACGGAGGATTTGAACTTCCCATCCGATTTGTATTTGCTGCAGGGCATTGTGCGAATGTTGGGCGACCGCCACAAAATTGCCCGAGTGACGTCGCCTGACGGGCTGATGCCTGGCGACGTTCTTCGCGAATTGGATGGCGATACTGCGCTGTTGACCTTGTCCCACACGGCGTTCAAGAGCGGATATTTTCACGATCTGGCTGGCCTGACGAAGGCGGCTCACAAGGAGGGTGCGCTGACGTTGTGGGACTTCAGCCACTCGGTGGGGGCGTTGCCATTGGACGTGAAGGCAGCGAACATCGATTTGGCCGTGGGATGCACCTACAAGTACCTGAACGGCGGGCCAGGTGCGCCTGCGTTTCTTTACGTTCGCAAGGACCTTCAGGAGAGCCTGTTCAGCCCCATTTGGGGTTGGTTTGGGCAAAGCCAGCAGTTCGATTTCAAGTTGGAATACTCGCCTGCGCAGGGCATTCAGCGTTTCATGGCGGGGACGCCTTCCATGCTCTCGATGATCCCCATCGAGGCAGGGGTGGACTTGATCATGGAGGCGGGCATGGATCGAGTTCGGGCGAAGTCGGTCGCCCAGACGGAGTTCCTGATTGCCCTTTGGGAGAGACACCTGAAGCCCCTGGGTGTGACTCTGAACTCGCCGCGCGATTCGTCGGTGCGCGGTTCCCACGTGTCACTGGGGCACGCCGATGCCCTTCGGATCGATCAGGCTTTGATCGAGGAGATGAACGTGATTCCCGATTTTCGATACCCTGACAACATCCGTTTCGGGGTGTCGCCGCTTTATACGAGCTTCGCTGAGATTGAGGAAGGGGTCATGCGGTTCAAGCGGGTGCTGGACGAAGGGATTCACATGAAGTACTCGTCCGAGCGACCGACCGTGACGTAGCAAGTAAGAATACCAGTTATTTAAATCCCGGAACACCCTTCTTTACATTGCAGTAGAATAGATATTGTGGTTGTACGCAAGTATGCGCCCATCAGTACCGTTCTGATAGGAATTGCATTGGTCTTGATGGGTTTCTATCGTGCCGCGGAAGGCACCATCTAGCGTTCTTCGGCACCGAACCGGCGAAGATGCTCCAAAATGCGTAAGGTTGGCTCAAAAGAGCGTTTAAGACAGTTCCTGCTTAACCACATTGGCGAGGTCGTGAGTGCCAAGCAACTCCAAGACGCCGCCGGGCAGAACGTCACTGAATGGGCGCGTAGGGTGCGTGAACTGCGCGAGGACGAGGGCTGGCCCATCCTGACTCACAATGACTCAGCGGACCTCAAACCCGGGCAGTATGTCCTCAGAGACGCACCCAAGGCCGATCACGGCGCGGTCTCGTTTGCCAAAAGCATATCGGCAAAGGTTCGCGCCGAAGTCCTAGATCGAAACGGCTTCACTTGCCAAATGTGCGGGCTCACGCCGGGCGAAATTGACCCTCAACCGGTCGCAAGGTCCGGCTGCATATCGGGCACATTGTCGATAAGAACCTAGGCGGGTTGCCGGAGCTTTCGAACCTCCGCGCCCTATGCTCGACCTGCAACCAGGGAGCCAAGAACATCACCGGTCAAAAGCCGACAACCATTTGGCTGCTGTCGCAAATCCGACGGGCCGGAATGGACGAACAAAGGGCCGTGTACGAATGGCTCAAGTCGAAATTCGGGCAGTGAGTGTCAACAATATGAACCCCCACGCTGAAGCGGGGGAGGGTTCCGGAAGTCACCCCAACTTCTTTCGCATGGCCATGTGCGGGATGGTGGCTTGCTCAAACGGTTTGCCGACGGCTTCGTATCCCAACTTCAAATAGAAGGGGATGGCGGTCTCGCGGGCGTCGAGGACCATCTGCTTGCCGCCCAATTGGTACGCGAGGTGTTCCGATTCCGCGACCAGACGTCTCCCCAGTCCCTTGCCTTGGCAGTCCTCGGCGACCGCCACTTGGCGCATTCGGACCACGCCTTCGGATTCTTTCAAGAGATAGAGTGCCGCCTTCACTGCGCCGGCGATCACGATGGCTAAATGGACGTGGGTGGCTTCGGCGGCGAGTTGTTCGGGCGTGAAGTGGAGGCCGAGCGGCTTTCTCAGAATCTCGTGCCGCAATGCGATCACCTCATCGTAAAGGGCGGAGCCGTGGGGCACGATCAAGATCGATTGATCCAGTATTGAGTTCAACGATTTGACGGTCGAAATCAAACGCTGGACGTCTTCGGGCTTCCAGTCGATATGCCGCTGAGACCATCGTTCCCAATCCTCAAGTTCCTTTGCCGTGAGGGAGCGAGTATTCACTAAAACACTTTATCCGAGGATGAAGGTCAGTCCTTTTGCGGGCTGACGGCATAAAGGGCCTTGTCGTTGGGAACTCGTTGACACGTAAGCTGAAACACTCTCACTCACTTGCGATACAATGGACTCATGAGCCCCAGCACAGTTCTTGGATCCCTTGTTGCGGTTGCCGCGATGGGTCTTGCGATGAATCACGGGTCGGTGCCTCGCGACGAAAGCCCCATGCAGGGCAAATTGGCGCCCGCCTTCGCTGCCTCCACAGCTGCAGGAAAGTCATTCGACCTCAAGACGTTGACGGCAAAGGGTCCGGTCTTTCTCTATTTCATCAAAAAGGACTGCCCAACGAACGCTCGTGCCGAGAAGTATTACAACCGAATTTTCGAGGCTTCGGGCGGAAAGGCAAACATCATCGGAGTCATTAACGCCGACGCCGAGCAATATGAGGCTTGGGACAAACGATTCAAGGCGCCGTTCCCTGTGGTGCTCGACCCCCAGAAGAAAGTCATTGGTGCCTTCCAAGCGGAGAGGTCCCCATGGGTGGTCGAAGTCGGAACGAGTGGCAAAATCGCCAAGGTCTGGGAAGGCTACTCTGAGCCGATGCTGAAGGAGTTGTTCCAAGCGATGGCCGGGAACGCCAATTGGTCGGCTGCCAATTTCTCAGGAACGCCGATGGAACCCGCCTATGGCTGACCCTTCTGATCTCTCCTTCGGTCGAAGGAATTTTACGTGTTACGTCGGAAAACGGGGGCTCATGCTCATTTGCCAAATTTGGCCCGTGTGATAGCCGGCGTGTTGGCAGATTCGAATCAAACCTTGCTCACCGGTCACCTTGTCACCGATTGGACTCAGGAGTGGCATCGCCAGTTGTTCCGGCGTTGGGCCCTCGATGACCGGTTTCAATCTCTCGCCTGAGAAAGCGAGGGCATCATTGAGGGCTTGCAGCGTCTGTTGCTTGGGATCGCGGAACGGACCTCCGACTCCTTCGCGCAAGAATCCTTCGTGAACGGCTTGATCAAGAAGGGCCTCAAACTGCGTCGCAGCGGGATCGCGATCCGTCATTCGGGCTGACCAGTAATGCTCGCACCCTGCGATGTGATACACGATTTCACAGATGTTGTGGCCCTCAGGATAGAGCCGCCACGCGAGTTGCTCATCGGACAGCCCGTCGATGGCTTGGGCAAGGCGTGCACGAGTGAAATGCCAGACTTCTGCGTACTGCGTCACGTTGTTAGCTTACGAGGTGATCCGAGTTCGCGTCGGCAAGGGAGGTGCACTCAATGTGTCTCGAAGGTCCAAGTGACAATCTCCAGGTGATCGGCCATTGGCCTAACTTGCCCGATGAATTGCAGAATCTTTGGCTCCCGTCAATGACTTAGCACGATGGGTAAATTCTCCGCCACGTCCAAAAAGCGGGCGCTATGGATTCAGTGGGAAGCGTCGAATCCCATGGTTCCCTGCTAGGCTGTCGCACCGGCCAGACCTTCGCCGCGGGCCAATTCGATGAGCGCCGCATAGAGGGGTCTCCCATGCCACTGCACGGTTTCTTCGAGATAGATCTCAAGAGCCATTTGTTTCATGCCGTGCCTCCGATTGCACGCCCAATGACCAAGCCCAGCCAGCAGCCGCAAACGCTCAGCGTCACGTTGAAAAGCATGTACTGCAAAGCCATCCCGTACGACCCTTGCTGAACCAATTCAACTGCTTCATAGGAGAACGTGGAGAAGGTGGTGTAGCCGCCCAAAACACCGACCGCGAAAAAGAGCCGCCAACTCGGATGCCAATCAAGCTTCAGCATCATGGCCATGAATAGGCCAATGATGAGCGATCCTGTGACGTTGATGATGGTCGTTCCCCAAGGGAAGATCGCACCCCATCTGCCCGCAATGTAGCTGCCCAACCAATAGCGAGCGTTCGCACCGAGGCCTCCGCCGAGGAAGACGAGCAGGCTTGCCGCACCGGGGTTCACCAACCGTGTTTACCCTTTCTCGAGCGTGCCTGCCGCAGAGATTGCTCTTCTTGCGGTAAACATACTTGTCCGAATTAACCGTAGGAATCAATCGATGCAAACAACCAAGACCTTCCAGCGTGCCCTTCTCCTTGCGTTCAGCTTCACCGCCGCATTTGCCTCAGCCCAAGACGTCCCAAAAGACATCACCGATGCGCTGAAGAAAGCCGATGCCTCCATCGCTGCTATCGTGGCCATACCCGATAAGGAGCGAACCTTCGAGAACACGCTGGGTGCATTCGACGATTTGAGCGCGGTGCTCGAGAAAGACACCTCCCTCTTCATCTTTTTGGAGAACGTTTCCCCCGATCCCAACGTGAGAGACCAGGCGAGAGCGGCCGATGAAGCGGTGAGCAACTGGGGCACGGCTGTGGGAAAACGGGAAGACCTCTACAAAGCCATCAAGGCCTATGCGGATACGAAGCCCGAGCTCACGGGCGAACGGGCACGATTCCTTGAATTCACCATGCGCGACTATCGCAGAGCGGGCATGGACCTACCGGCGGATCAGCGTTCGAAATTGCAGGCCAACGAACTGGAGCAGAATAAGCAGAACATCGCGTTCGACCAGAACATTGCCGACGATGAAACGCGCATTCCCTTTCTCCTTTCTGAATTGACAGGGGTTCCGAAAGACGTTTTGGACAAACAGCCCAAGCAGAAAGACATTTACTTGCTCGGCTTCGACTATCCCACCTATGACGGCGTCATGATCCACTGCCCCAACGAGGGCACGCGACGCAAATTTTGGTCCGCCTTTAGACGACGCGCCGGAACGAAGAACGTCCGCGTGCTTGAAAAGCTGATTCAACTTCGTTGGGACGAAGCGCAGATGCTCGGATATCCCACGACCGTCGATTACGTCGTCGAACCTCGAATGGCCAAGAACGCCAAGGCGATTGCGGACTTCTACACGAAGCTTCGTCCGATCGTGCGGAAGAAGGCGAACCTTGATTACCAGGAATTCCAGGAGGCAAAACGGAAGTTCACGCACGACCCGAAGGCGGTCTTTATGCCCTGGGATTATGCGTTTTACAAGGATCAGCTCCAGAAGCAGAAGTATTCGGTGGACAACGAAAAGGTGCGCGAATACTTCCCCATGATGGCCGTCGTGGCCGGCTTGTTTGGGATTACGCAGTCTCTTTATGGGTTGCAGCATAAGGACGTGACAGCGGACGCCGGAAAGCTGGGGCTCCCCTTGTGGCACCCCGATGTGAAGCTGTATGAAGTCATCGACGTGAAGACCCACGAGATGATGGGGCACTTCTACACGGATTTGTATCCACGACAAGGCAAATACACGCACGCGGCCTGCTGGGGTCTTCAAGGACGAAAGGTTTGGGCGGATGGCACGGTTCAAAAGCCCCTTGCCGCCCTCGTCTGCAACCTGACAAAGCCGACTGCGGACAAACCTTCATTGCTCGACCACGACGAGGTGGAGACGATTTTCCACGAGTTTGGGCACTGCCTTCACGACATCCTCGCGCAATCGACGACGGATCGATTCTCCGGTTCCAACGTCGCTCTCGATTTTGTGGAAGCTCCCTCGCAGATGTTTGAGAACTGGACCTGGGATGCGAAGGTTCTGCGCAGCTTTGCGAAGCACTACAAGACGGGCAAGGCTTTCCCCGACGCGATGTTGAAAGGAATGCTGGCCGCACGGCACCTTGGCAGCGGCATCGAGACGGAGGGGCAATTCTATCTTGGTCTCATGGATCAGGATTACCACACGGCCAAGGGAGGCAAGGTTGACACCACAAAGCTTGCCAACGATCTGCTGCCGCAAGTCACGATGTATCCGTACGTCGGCAACGCAACGATGTTTCAAGCTTCGTTCGGACACTTGACGAATTACGAATCGGCCTATTACGGCTACATGTGGTCCCTCGTGTACGCACAGGACATGTTTCAGCGATTCCAACAGCTCGGAATGCTCGATCCAAAGGCGGGTGCCTATTACCGCGAGAAGATTCTTGCCAGAGGCGGCACGATGGATGAGATGGCGATGTTGAAGGACTATCTCGGCCGCGAGCCTAAGTTGGACGCGTTCTTGAAGCACCTCGGCCTCGACGCGAACGCCAAGTAACATCCTTGACCACCGGACCTCCAAAACAAAATTGGAGATCCGGCGTCAATTGAGCGGATACACTGCGGGTTCCATGCTTAAAGGCGAGCTCTCCCGAAAGGATTTCCTCAAATCCGTCGTCATTTCCGCCGTCGCAGCTTCCCTCCCCTCAAACGCTCCTGCTAACCAAGGGGCACCAGCGGCCGGGGCTGAAATCACGATTGACGATCTCAAGGCGTTCACCAAACTCGCCGGGCTTAGTTTTTCAGACGACGAGTTGAAAGAAACGTTGTCTGATGTCAAAGACTGGCTGACCGGCTACAAGGCGGTTCGAGACTTGCCTATACCGTTTGAGGTGGAGCCCCCCACCGTCTTCACGCCGAAGACCCACCGCATGATCACTGCGAAGGCGGGGGTTTCGGTCAAAACGACGCGGATTTCCAACTTGAAAAGACCCGCGAGCGACGAAGACTTGGCTTTCATGTCCGTGCGGCAGTTGGGGGACTTGATTCGGACACGCCAAGTGTCCCCTGTCGAACTCACGGAGCTGTATCTGGCCAGGCTGCGCAAATTCGGCGATAAGCTGAACTGCGTCATCACCTTGATGCCGGAGCAGGCATTGGAGAGGGCGCATCAGGCGCAGCGCGAGCTTGAGGGCGGCTGGCATCTGGGGCCCCTTCATGGAATTCCGTGCGGGATCAAGGATCTCTTCGCAATGCGGGGAGCGCCGACGACCTGGGGAGCCGACCCCTATAAAGAACAGGTGCTGCCTTACGACAGCGCGGTTGTGGAGAGGCTGCATGCTGCCGGTGCAATCGTCCTTGCAAAATTGAGCATGGGCGCCCTGGCGATGAATGACGTGTGGTTCAAAGGTCGTACAAACAACCCGTGGAACCTCAATGAAGGTTCGAGCGGTTCGTCAGCAGGTTCGGCCGCTGCGACAGCGGCGGGGCTCGTCGCGTTCACGGTGGGTACGGAGACCTTGGGTTCGATCGTATCACCCAGCAACCGCTGCCGCGTGACCGGATTTAGACCGACTTATGGCCGCATCAGCCGGTACGGCGCGATGGGGCTCAGTTACTCGATGGACAAGGTTGGGCCGATCTGCCGGGAAGTGGAAGATTGTGCCCTTGTGTTTGCCGCGTTAACGGGGCACGACCCGCGCGACCGTGCCTCCGTCGATAGGCCCTTCCATTATCGTCCAGACGTCAAGGTCACAGACCTTAAGGTCGGAGTCTTGGCACCGGACCCGACGAGCAAAGACCCCGTTGCACCCGATGCGATTGCGTCGACGCTGACGAGGATGGGGATTTCGCCTCGAGCGGTCAAGATCGACCCAATCCCCGAAGCGATCGTGAGCGTTCTCGAAGTGGAAGCGGCGGCTTCTTTTGACGAGCTGACTCGGAGCGACCGGATTCACCAGTTGACACACAGTGACTGGCCCGAAACCTTTCGGGCGAGCCGTTTTGTACCCGGGGTTGAATACCTTCAAGCTCAACGGGCCAGGGCGTGGCTGATGGATCGGTTTGAGGATGAGCTAGGGGATCTGGATGTGCTCGTGCTGCCGGGAGTTGGGCGGCCAACGTTGAGGATTACGAACCTGACCGGGCACCCGCAGGTGAACATTCCGCAAGGAGCGGATGAAAAAGGTGCTTCGGTGTCCGTATCATTCGTCGGGCGAATCTACGAGGAAGACCAACTGTTGGCGTTTGCGAGAGCCTATCAAGAGCTTGGCGGATATCACCGTCTGCGACCAAATCTGGTCTCCCTTTAAGGGCATCTGGGTCTTGGGGCTTTTTATTTGCACGTCGGATGGGACATTCTTAGTCCGTCGGCTGGGAGGCCGCGGGAGAGGGGGATTACCGTGGACTACGTCATAACAATCGCAAGGTGCATGGTGTGCCTATTTTTCTCCGTCCTGTTCCTGCAATCTGGGTTCGACAAATTCGTGGACTGGACGGGCAACTTGCACTACCTGGATGAGCATTTCGAGAAATCGGTTCTGCACAAGTTCGTTATGCCCTTGCTCATGATGCTGACTCTGATGGAGATTGGGACGGGTGTGCTTTGTTTTGGATCAGTTGCGTCCATCCTTACCAAGGGACAGGAGATCATCCCAATCATCGCCATGAGCATGGTCTGTCTTACGCTGACCTCATTGTTTGCCGGACAAAGGCTGTCCAAGGACTATCCGGGTGCGGCGACCGTCACCACGTACTTTGGCGTGGCATTACTGGGACTGGTGCTGATGTGGCCCTTGCTGCCCGAGCTGCCCAAGTTGTTGGAAACCGCAACTCAATGACAGCCGCAGCCGCCGCAACCGCCGGCTCTGCCGGTGTCAAGACCCTCGATGCCCTCTTCGTCCGTTGAGAACGAGGAGCCGCATCCGCAGGATTTCACCGCGTTTGGATTCTCGATCTTGAATCCACCTCCCAACACATCGTCGACGTAGTCGACATGGGCGCCCTTGAGGTACTTGAGGCTGAGCGAATCGACCGTGATGCTGACGCCCTTATCGGCGAAGACGACATCATCGGCCTCGGGGGCCGCATCGTCCAACGCCATGCCGTAGGAAAGTCCGGAGCAACCGCCGCCGGCGACCCAGATGCGAAGGGACGCACCCTGCTTGTTGTGCTCAACGATCATGCCGGCGAGCTCGGATGCGGCTCGCTCGGTGAGGGTCACGTCGGGGGTCGTCGTCAGTTCGGTTTGATCTTTTATTGCCATTGGGTTCGCCTTGTTGAATCGAATTGTTATTTTATCCTACGTTCAGAGTGACGGTTTCGACACGCCGTTCATTGCTGTTGTTCCATGGACGGCTGTTTCGATGTTGGGATCTTATCGTGTCGAGGCTCCTCATTCCTGGTCGCAATACGTTTGGCATGCGAGCGGCAACGATGAAGGCGGCGTCCGACAACTCCAAAACGAATCTACACTTTTTAGTCCATAATCATCGTAGAAGAGATGGCAGCGCGTAGCGGGGTCTCCCCGGAGGGCGTTTTGGCCACGAAGATTATGAGTGAGCAGATTCTTGATGAAAGCACCGAACTGCTGGAGCAGTTCGCGAACCGCGAGTATGAGCATGGTTGGTCCGTCGACCTTGAGACCGATCAATTTGACCCGGGTCTGAGCGAGGATGTCGTCCGTCGCATTTCCGCTAAGAAGAATGAGCCTGAGTGGCTGTTGGACTGGCGGCTCAAGGCGTACAAGCACCTTCTGACGATGAAGGAGCCGCATTGGCCCAACGTCAAGTACGAGCCGGTCAACCTGCAGGACATCATTTACTACTCGGCGCCTCGAATGAAGCCGCTCCTGAACTCGCTGGACGACGCCGACCCAGAGATTTTGAGGACTTTCCAGAAGCTGGGCATCCCCGTCGAGGAGCAGAAGTTGCTCTTGAATGTGAAGGGCGCCGCTCATTCTGCACCTGGTCCTCAAGCACTGGCGCATCAGCTGTCCGGCGTGGCGGTCGATGCGGTGTTCGACTCCGTGTCCGTCGTCACCACATTTAAGGAGAAACTTAGGGAGATCGGAGTGATCTTCTGCTCCATCCAGGAGGCGGTGCAAGAGCATCCCGACCTGGTCAAGGAATATCTGGGCAGCGTGGTTCCCTACAGCGACAACTACTACGCGACCCTGAACTCGGCCGTATTCTCGGATGGGTCGTTCGTCTACATCCCTAAGGGCACGCGCTGCCCGATGGAGCTCTCGACCTATTTCCGCATCAACGCCGAGAAGACCGGACAGTTTGAGCGGACGCTGATCATCGCCGACGAAGGCGCTTACGTTTCGTACCTGGAAGGCTGTACGGCCCCGATGCGCGACGAAAATCAGCTTCACGCGGCCGTCGTGGAACTGGTCGCCCGCGATGACGCCACCGTGAAGTATTCGACGGTGCAGAACTGGTACCCGGGCGACAAGGACGGCAAGGGCGGGATCTTCAACTTCGTGACCAAGCGCGGGCGCTGCATGGGCAAGCGCTCCAAGATCACCTGGACGCAGGTCGAGACGGGCTCCGCCATCACCTGGAAGTACCCTTCTGTGATTTTGCAGGGCGATGATTCCATCGGTGAGTTCTATTCGGTGGCCCTGACCGCCAACAAGCAGCAGGCCGACACAGGCACCAAAATGATCCACATCGGCAAGAACACCCGCTCGACGATCGTGTCGAAGGGCATCTCCGCCGGCAACGGGCAAAACACCTATCGCGGCTTGGTTAAGATCAATGCAGGGGCGCAGAACGCACGGAATTACTCGCAGTGCGATTCGATGCTGATGGGCGACCGGTGCGGCGCCCACACGTTCCCTTACATCGAGGTCAAGAACCCGACCGCTACGGTGGAGCATGAGGCGTCGACCTCCAAGATCGGAGAGGATCAGATCTTCTACTGCAACCAGCGAGGGATTCCGACCGAGGACGCGGTGAACATGATCGTATCCGGATTTTGCAAAGAGGTCTTTCGCGAGCTCCCGATGGAGTTCGCCGTCGAAGCTCAGAAGCTGCTGGGCGTAAGTCTTGAAGGATCGGTAGGCTGACGACTGATCCGCTTTGGTGGTCAAAGTCGAGGGCCCGCACCTTATTCAACTGAACTTTCGACTCTCTCTCCTGTCATAACCCAAGAGAAGTCTTGTCGTGACTTTTTTTCTAGGAGAGGAATATGAGGAAATCAACCATCTTTCTGGTCGTTCTTGGCGTCGCAATGTCCTTTGGACCGGCGCTCGCAACCGCACCCCAAGGCAAACCTTCTGAGAAGGTGCCCATCAAACAGAGCAACAAGGACATTCGCGAGGGCATCAAGTTCGCGCGCCAAGCCCACAAGCTGATCTCTGAGGCGCTGCCCGTCTACGAGGGCCACCGACTCGACGCCTTGAAGGACATTCGAGGGGGCACAACTGAATTGGTCAAGGCCTTACGGGCGGCGTCGAACCCCGGCAACGACAACCCGCCGAGAAACCCGAACGCCGGAAAAGGCAGGCTCAATGGCAACAGGCCCAACGGCAACGCTCCCAAGCCGCCCAAGCCGACCGACAACGAGTCCAAATCGAAATACACCCCGGATCAAATTGCCGACAGCGACAACAAGCTGAAGCAAGCTTCGGGCCTCCTTGATCAAGCGATCAAGGCACTGGACAACGCCGATCCCGTGTACCACGGAGAGCGCGTGGAGGCCATTAACAAGTTCAAGAACGCTCAGAAGCAAATCGCCACGGCTCTGACGATCAAGTAACGGCCATCCAGGGCAAAACTTGGCCGGGCGCGTTGAGCGTCCGGCCAATTTCTGTTGAGTCATTCGCCCAAGTGTTGGATCAACTGACTTCGACGGACTGGTAACTGAAGATCAAACCCAGCTGCGCGCCTCGATGGTCGTGTATGTTGAGGTTCGGAAGCCGAAGACCCACCGGCACACAGCCGTTCAGTTTGAAGCGCGAGGTGGCATGTCCCGCCCCGTCGAATAGCGTGATTTGCATCGTCTTCTTCGTGCCCGCTTTGATTTGCCCCAACGCACCCGCCAAATCTAATGGGGTGAACGGCATCGACACCACCACCGTCCTGACTTTTTCAGCCGCTGCAGGGTTCGCCGCTAGATCGGGTGCAATCAATTCAATTCCATCCACCGCACTGACGTTCGCCATCGCTGACCCGTCCAACAGGAGTGTCACCCCGTTCACAGGTCCGGTCGTCGCTGCGGGGCCAGATGGCAATGCAACAGAGGCCAATTTGGTTTGTGGTGCTACAGGGGTTGCCGTCACCGTAACATTCACGGTCCAAACGGTCGGGAATCCAACTGATGGGCTCCCGTTCACTTGCCCGACGTATCCGGAGGGCATATTCGCATGGAACACTTCCGCAGCCGTGTCCCAAGTGAAAACGGCCATCGGCAGATTGTCGGCGACCTTATAGGTGACAGAACCGCTGGTGGGTCCGCCGAACACCTGCGGGTTATTGGCGGCCCAGTCCGCGGTTGCATTCGGTGGGACGCTCCCTTGCGGTCTCAGGTCCCACACGCTGACACCGCCCAGCTGACTTCCTGCCAGCGTCAGCGTGACCGTCGTTTGGTTCCTGACATGGAATACAACTTTGGCGGCGAATGCACTGTGGGCCGCAAGAATCGTGGTCGCGACCAACAATGGCCTCGTCATAAGTCGAATGGATGTAACGTTCATGGATATTCCTCCCTCTAAAGCACACTTTCGACGCGTATGCCCTCACGGTCGATTCACCCATTTTGCACGTGATGACCAAGACCTTGGGTTGATTGGCGGGGTCCAGGCTGAGCTGGACCCCGTCAATCAAGTCAGCTGACCTCGACCGACTGGTAGTTGAAGATCAGGTTCAGCGACGCACTCCGGTGATCATGAACGTTCAGATTTGGAATCCGTACTTGCACCGGCACACAGCCGTTCAGCTTGAATCGCGAGGTTGGGTGCCCGGTCGCATCGAAGAGCGTGATCGTCAATGTCCTCTTGGCGCCTGCCTTGATCTGGCCCAGTGCACCCACGAGGTCAACCGGCGTAAACGGCATCGTCACCACGACCTGACGAACCTTTTCGGCGGCAGCCGGTGCCGTGACCAGATCGGGACCCGCCACCTCGATCCCCGCGACCCCTTCCACGTTCGGCATGGCCGAGCTGTCCATAAGCACGGTGACGCCGTTTGCGGGCCCAGCCGACTTTGCCGTCACCGTCACCGTGACCGTCCAGAGAGTCGGGTTTCCAGGCCCCGCGGACGCCTCTACTTTTGCCAAATACCCGTCCGGCATTTGCGCCTGCCAGGACTTCGGCTTTGTATCCCAAGTGAAAGCAGCCGACGTGGGATTGTCTCCAATCTTATAGCTGACCGAACCACTGGTGTATGAGCCCATAACGTTCTGTGGGCCGCTGGCACCCCAATCCGCCGTTGCGTTGGGCAGAACCGTGGGTTGGGGTTTCCTGTCCCATGTTCCCGCAACGTTGCTTCCGGTAAGCGTCAGAGTGGTCGTCGTCAGGTTCTTGACATGAAATGCCACATTCGCGCCGATACCCATTTGCATCGGTGCCGCATGGGTTGCAAACGCAGTGTGGGCCGTCAGAATCGTGGTCGCGACCAGCATTGGCCTCGTCAAAAATCGAATAGAAGTAATGTTCATGGATAATCCTCCCTCTCAAGCACACTTTCCGACGTGCATGCCCCCACGGTTGATTCACCCATTTGTACGCGATGGCTAAGACCTGAGCTGACCGGCGGTGGTCGGCGATGCAATCGCCGACCCGAATGA
>CAZUCK010000006.1:0-14477 GCA_964619505.1 uncultured Fimbriimonas sp.
ACGCGTGACCTACTGCTTAGAAGGCAGTTGCTCTATCCACTGAGCTACCGGGGCGTGGCGACCATGAGATTACCTACCGGCCCCAGTTCAAGGCACAATCAGCCCGCCACACGGTCCCAGGCTTCCGTACTTACATGCTTTGGAGTCGCTGCCCTTCATTTCCCTAAGGTCGCCTTGATCCTCAGATAAGTGTCATAGCGGTCCCCCGCGATCCTTCCGTCCTCCACGGCCTCCTTCACCGAACAACCCGGCTCATGTGTGTGCGTACAATTGCCGAACTTGCAGCGGGCAACCGCCGCGAACTCGGGGAAGTACCACGGCAATTCATCCTCCTTAAGGTTCCACAAACCGAAACTCCGAATCCCCGGCGTATCGATGACCCGTGTTCCATCACCTAGATCAATCAGGGTCGAACGCGTCGTCGTGTGCGTGCCCCGACCCTGCCCGTGGCTCACCTCGCCCGTCTTCAAGGAAAGGTCTGGCCGAACCATGTTCAGCAGCGACGACTTGCCTACTCCGCTGTGGCCGACAAAGGCGGAAACCCGCCCCTTAAGTGCCTCCAAAAGCTCGTCCCGCCCCCGATTCGACGCCGCGGAGCATAACACGACCGGCACCCCCAAAGCCCTGTAAGGCGCTAGGCGCTCCAAGTCCTCCGCAAGTGCCTCTTCTGACTCGTGAAGGTCCAACTTGTTCACAGCGATCACCGGCGTTGCCCCTCCACGCTGGATGGCGATCAAGTAGCGGTCGATCAAGCGGGGGTGCAGAGGCGGCGACACCACCGAAACCACCACCACCACCGTATCGACATTGGCCACAATCACCCGCTCCAGGTTCGCGTTCCCAGCGTCAGGGCGGGAAAGCTTTGTTCGCCTGGGCAAAACGGCGAGGACGACGGTATCGCGCCCACGCTTTTCCAAAGCCGCAACGTCACCAACCGCCAGCTCCGTCTGCTGGCGCGCCGCCAAGTCCGGCGAAAGCGAGCAAAGGGTGAGTTGCCCATCAATCGAAACTTCGCAGACCCGGGGGCCTATGGACACCACAGTTCCTGAAAGTTCGCCCTCCCGTGCACCGAGAGAAGTCTGAGACTCCGACTGATTTGCGGAGGAGCGATCCCCCGCCGCATCGATGCCCTCCTCCTCTGCCAGCAGCTTCCAAACGTAATCGTCCAAAGACAATGCGCGGCGCTTGACGAGAACAGGCTGGTCGTCGTCATCTACGTCAAACCGTCCTGGCCGAGCCTTGACGGTTGGGGGCCGAGTGGCCTTCTTCATCAGGGCGGCTCGCTTCAAAAGGCGCTGCCGCTCATTGTTTTCCATCTGCGCCAGCCGTGTGGCCAGCTGTTTTCTTTCGTTTTCTGTCATCTCTTTGCGATCTAGGAAGGCGGAAATGGCGCGCAAAAACGCACGCAAGCGAACGCTAGGGATGCTTGCCAGGAACCTGACGAGAAAAGCCGAAAGTGCGGCCGATTAGGCTAGGTTGCCGGAGGCAAGCGGGGTGGTTGCAAGGGTTGCAGTCGTCATTTCAATATCGCCTCCAGTTAATTTGGTTCGATCACTCGAACGTTGCACACAATTATACCCACGTGTCGAATTGATGCCCCAGATGACGGCGGGCGGAACAACTCTGCCACTTCAAAGCGTCCGCCTACAAGGGAATCAGAACCGTCGAGGCGACCGCTGAACGACTCTCCCGGCCCGAGGATCATCTTTCCAACGGTGTCACGACGCAAACCGCGACCGTGGTTGGCGTGGTTGTGACTTCGGCGACAGACACATCGATCGCCAACGTGACGGTCGTCTGACCTCCACGTCTCTAAACTTGAAAGCTTGCCGGGTTACCGGCAAGCTTTCTTTCACACCAAAAGAACCTGAAGGCGAGAACAAACACCGGCTTTTCATGGCTCACGATGCTTGGAAATGCGAACGCAAGTGTTAGTGCCAGTCCAAACAAGGGGCGCTTGATGGATTGTTGACACATGGAGAACCATGAAAAAGCACACCCTTTCTGTTCGCTTAATTTCGGCAGTCGTCGGCCTGATCGCAACGATTCTGGCCGTCGCCGGCTGCGGCGGAGGTGGCGCCGGTGCGTCCATCTCAGGCGGTGGCAGTCCAGCGGCCGGCACGACTGGCACCCTCGCCATTCACCTCGCCGACGCACCAGCTCCGGGTGTCACCGCCGTGAACGTCACCATTCCCAAGGTTGACGCCAACATCAACGGCCAATGGCAAACGATCGCAACTCCCAATATGACGGTCAATTTGCTGGACCTGGCGGCTCACGACGCAATGCTTGCGCAAGCTCCATTGCCCGCAGGTGCCTACACCCAGATACGGTTCTTCGTCAGCGCCGCGACGGTGGTCGACGCCAACGGCACTCACGATGTGAAGATTCCGAGCGCAGTCCAATCTGGCATCAAGGTGAACGTCGACTATACGATTCAAGCGAACACGATCACCGACATCCTGCTTGACTTCAATGTCGCAAAATCGCTCCACGTCACGGGCGACGGCAAGTACATGCTGCAGCCCGTCATCCCAGCCGTCGTGAAAACGCTCTCGGGCACCGTGTCCGGCAACGTCACAAGCGCAGGCAACCCGGCTCCTGGAGCGACCGTCACCGCGACGTATGTCTCAGGGACAAACTATCCGATCGGTACCGCCGTGAACACTGCCACGACGCTGGCTGATGGCTCTTTCAAGATCTGGGCTCTGCTCCCCGGCACTTATGATGTGAGCGTCAGTTACAACGACCCCGTCTCAAGCACTGTGCAAACGGGTATCGCGCCAGGAGCTGTGGTCACCGCCGGCCAAGACACGAACGTCGGCACGATCGCCGTAACGACGCCCATCACCCCAGGCTCGGTCTCCGGAACCGTCCTCAACACGTCCGCTGTAGCGGTCGGGGGAGCAACCGTGACGGCGACCTACACTTCTGGAGGCAACTATCCCAATGGAACCGTCGTCGGAACGGCGACCTCAGCCGTGGATGGCACTTTCTCCATCACGAACCTGTTGCCAGGAACCTACACCATAAGCTTCAGCTACACGGACCCCGTGACCCTTGCCGTCGAATCCGCTTCGATGTCCGCAGGCGTCGCCTCGGGTACCGATACGCCGCTGGGCTCTGTGACACTCGCCTAAGAGCGCGGCACGACCAAGGGCAATCAGCCTGTCCGAGCAACACTCGGGCAGGCTGTCACCTTATGCGACCGGTCCCTAAGGAACTTTCTTCGGCGGCCCAGCGAATCATCCATGGCTGTGCCCTGCGGCATCGGCTTCGAGGTGATGGTCCAATTGAACTGCATTCAAAACTCTGCTGTGCGCCAAGTCGCGCTCTTTCTGTTTTGCCTAACGGCTTGCCTGGGGTGGGCTCAAGCTCCAACCGAGGACAAAGACTCGATCAACACGAACGAACGTTCCGTGGCTAAACTCGCGGAGGGCATCTTCGTAATTCGCCATAAAGATGCTTCCGACGAATTCCCCCAAGGCAACACGACCGTCGTGATCGGGGACAAGAGCGTCCTTGTCGTCGACGCATGCTATCTCCCGTCGTCCGCTCGTGAGGACATCGCCCAGATACGAAAGTGGACGGACAAGCCCGTCAAATACCTCGTGAACACTCACTGGCATTACGATCACACGATGGGCAATGGCACCTATGCGCAGGCATTTCCAGGACTGGAAATCATCTCCCACTGGGAGACGGCCCGCCAAATCGAAACCTATAACCCAGGCTGGTTCAGCCGCTACTACGCCCAAAACGACAAGCTGAGGGCCCAACTCGCCGATGGAAAGGGCGAAGATGGCAAACCGCTGACCGATGCGGCCCGCAAAGAAGTCGCGGCCCTGCTCGCCAAACGCGAACCGGTCGAAGCGGAGTTCAGAACGATTGTCGATCCCGTTCCCACTATGACGTTCGACAGCGAACTCAATCTGAACCTCGGAAGCCGAAAAGTTGAGTTGAAATTCTTGGGCCGAGGAAACACTCGAGGGGATGTCGTGATTTACCTGCCCGCCGAAAAGATCCTCGCCACCGGCGACCTCGTGGACTATCCGGTCCCCTATCTGGGTGGCGGGTATCCCGCGGATGAAGCGAAGACCCTGAAGAACCTCTTGGAGATCGAAGCCGAGACCTACATTCCCGGCCACGGGACAGTGCTCCATGGCAAAGCCTACATAGGCATGCTGCAGGAGTTCATCAGTGCAGTTGTGAAGGAAGTGGATAAGCAGATCCCCCTGCTCCCACGAAGATCCAAGAATCTCGAGGGCGTCGAAAAGGCCGTACGTGCGTCGCTAGATGTCGCGGGATGGACAAAGAGATTTGCCGGTACGGACAAGGACAACGTCGACTTCTTCGACGGCTTTACCCTGTCTGGAATCATCGAGGCTGCATACGAACAGTCTTGGGGTAAGTGACGCGGACCCACCGTCGCTTGCTGAGAAGGCTTGCAAGACCTGAGTCTTGCAAGCCTTCACCTTGAAGGTCGGGACAACCGACGGAGAAAACTGGTGCGCGGGAAAGGACTCGAACCTTCACGCCTTGTGAGCACTACCACCTCAAGGTAGCGTGTCTACCAATTTCACCACCCGCGCGCAGAAGTGAATTATACCAACTGCTGGTCATCTGTTCGAACCAGGCGTCAACGGGAGCCTATGCTATGCTCAATTCTTGGTGGTTGAACCGGAATTCCTAGCGAAATGGCGAGCGACGTTACAGGTCAGCCGCGTCGCGACACCATTCCAGGAGCCCGAATGGATTCTGCCGATCCTTAGTCGCCAACAACCCGCCTGGCTCCTTGATCTTGGTGACGGCGTGGCAACCCTCAACCTCACCAAACGACGAGGCACTCGCACCGTCCGCTTGTGCGGCGGAGACTACGAAGACATCGTCACAGCGCCGGGTTCGGAAGTGAATTGCGTGGCCTCAATGCTCCGTCAGCTTGGCGAGAGGCGAAAACGCTGGGACATCTGTGATTTCCGCTCACTGCTCCCCGAGAGTGCCCTCCTTGCCCCTTTCATGAAGGACGCTGAGTTCCAGAGCCCAGCCGCACTCTCCAGGGAACTTCAAGGCCTCACCGTCACGCTCTTGGCCCACAATCACTACTCGCACGTCGCCATTCCCCACACGTGGGCGGAATACGAACCGCACATTGGCAAAAAGCTGGCCTATAAGATGAGGGCCGAACAGGGCCGACGCGACAAATATTTTGAAACGAACGAAATTCGCCTTGCCACCGCGGAGACGATCCAAGCGGATTTCGATGCACTCATCATGCTGAACAGGCTGCGATGGAACGTCAAAGGCATGCCCGGCCTGTTCGCGGATGACAGCCAATGCCAAGCCGTGTTCATCTTTTGCCGGGCGATGCTTGAGCAAGGCAAGCTGAGACTCTATACGCTCTGGCTAAACTCCGAACCCGCAGGAGCCCTTCTGTGTTTCGCCGATGACAGGCGGCTCTACCACTATTCAGGAGGGTTCGATCCCCGATTTTCAAAGCACCATCCGGTTAAAGTCTTGATCGCACAAGCCATCAAAGATGCCATGATCAACGGTCCCAGCGAGTTCGACTTCATGCTGGGCCATGAAGACTACAAGTCGGATTGGGCGAACGGCGAGCGGCAAACCTATCGGCTCGTCGTCGCGCAAAACAACCTCCGTGGCCGTTTGGCTCTTTGGGCACTCCAACTTCAGGCTCGGCATAAGGAGCGACGCGCTCGACGGCGATCCGCTCCGGCGCAACCCGCCTCATCGGATGAGTGACAGGTCTCTAAAAAGCAATTGAGCCCCGACCGTATGGCCGGGGCTCAAAAGCGCTTTCGCGTTTAGGTTCTTGTTAGAACTTGACGCTGAGCTGGGTGGTCAACAGGCCGCCCTTTTGGACGCCTGGGTTGATGTCACCCGCGTTGGTGATGGGATCAGTGCCGCCGCCCTTCGCGTCGAAGTCACTGATCTGCCAGAGCATTCTGAACATCGAGTTGTCGCTGATCTTGTGCGAGAAGCCGATGTTGTACCAGCGCTGGAACGGGTTGCCGCTGCCAACGTTGAAGCTCGGACCCGACAACGTCACGCTCTCAACGCCGAGATCAACCGTGTTGGCGGTTCCCATGCGGTGAGACAGGCCGACGACGATGCTGTTGAGCTTGTCGCTGGTTCCAAGCGAGCCGCCATTGTTGGTGCCCGTGTAGAACTGGCCGTTGGCCACCAGCTTCGTTGAGTCGCTGATGTCCAGGTGAGCGTCAGCCGTGATGCCCTTGATGTCCGTCGGATTCCAGAAGATTCCGACGCGGCCCCAGTCGCCCGGTGCTCCGAAGAACGGATTGATCTGGCGGTAACCCACCTTAGCGCCCCACTTGCCGAAGTCTCGAGAAACGTTGACCCAGTAAGCGTCATTCTTCTTGTTGACGATCGTGTGCGTGTTGTACACGACGTCAGACTTCGAATAAGCGCCGTCCAGCTTGAAGCCGCCCGCGTTGAACGAGGCGTCGCCGCCGTATACGTTCACGCCGTTGGCTCCACCGGAGACCGTGTTCGAGCTCAGCCAAATGTAGGCCAAGTTCAAGTTGCCGTTCGCGCCCAAAGGCAGACCGGCAGTCACGCCCAGTTGCTGGTTGATCGGCAAGCCGCCAGTCCAGGTGATGAGGCCCGAGTTGAACGCGATCAGAGGCTGGAGCGTGTTGAATCCAACGGTTCCGCCCTCAGAAGGGTTGTCTCGGCCGGCGAAGATGTTGACCTTGGCGGAGGAGAACTTCAGCGACACGTTGGCGCCGTCGAAGTAGTACTTGCCGTTGTCCCATCGATCGTTGACGAAGTAAGGAGTGACGTCGGCGCGTTGGAAGATCAGCGGGCTGACCTTAACTCCAATGCGACCTGCTTCCACGCCCATGTTCAGGCTCATGATCGAGGTGTCCCACTTGATCGCGAAGTCCTGAAGATAAACGTCTTCATTGCCCTCGTTGAACGAGTAGTCCATAGCGATCTGGCTTTGGTTGGGGAAAGGAAGACCGTCATTGCCGGTTTCCGTCGATCCAGTCGTGAGCATGTTGCCCATGACCACCGTGCCGTGCCACTTCGGACCCGTGTCGTTGGTGCCCGTGAGAGTCAAAGACGCCTCGTGCATCATCGTCAGGTCTCGAGTGATTCCAACGGCCTGGCCGTCGTAGCTGCCTCGACCGTAACCGGTGATTCGGCCGTCAACCGTAATGCCGAAGTCGCCCGAGGTCGAATAACCGCCGAGCATAAGGAGATCCAAGCCGCCACTGATGTCGACCGGGAGCTTCCTCTTCTCAAGAGCGCTGACGCGGCTGCCGAGATCGCCAAGACCCTTCTTCAGGCCCTCGACGTCGACACCCATCGACTGCAGTTCCTTCTGGAACTCGCCCGCCATCTTCTTCAAGCTGGCAATGTCATCGCCCCAACCCTTCATACCATCGACCTGGCTCTGCAAAGCGGCGAGAGCGGCCTTGATGTTGTCAAGGTCAGCCTTCGTCACAGCGCCGTTTCCAATCTTGTCGTTCAAGGCTTGGATCTGGGTCGACAGGCCGTCAGCCTGGTTCTTGAGGTTTACGTATGCGGCGTGGACCGCGGCAGCCAGCTCATAGCGGCTCGCAGGGCGACCGCCTCGATACAGACCGTCGGGGTAGCCGACGAGAATCCCGTCCTTCTTCAGGCGAGCCAGAGCTTCGAAAGCCCAATGGTTGGCCGGAACGTCGGGGAAGTTGTCTTGCGCAAACGCAGGTGCCACGATGGCGCCAACGAGTACTGCGCTGAGAGCGTACTTTAGAGTTCGCTTCATTCCTTTTATGTCCTCCATGTTTCAGAAAGTGCAGGAGGCACCTTTACGGGCCGTCGGCCTAACCGCTAAAAGGATCGGAACTCACAACTTCCCTAAGTTTCCTATGAGATCCGGCCCCGGCGTTTAAGCGTCAGCACGGCAAGCGTCCTGCATCTCTAATCTCGGCATTTTGCTGAGATTGCCCACAGTATTGCGGCTTTCTAACGAAAATTGCAACCCTCACCGGCAAAAAGCCGGAAAAAAACATGGTTCTTTGACCCAGCAATTGTGCTGGGCTCACAGACTCAAAGCCCAGTGACTCAGAACTTCACGCTCAGCTGCGTGGTGATGAGACCGCCCTTGGCCGTTGTGGTTGAACTGTTTGCGAACGGACTGAACCCGGAAACACCCTTGCTGTCGTAGTCGCTGATCTGCCACATGGACTTTAACCGAGCAGCTGAACTCAGGTTCATCCCGAAGCCCAGGTTGTACCATCGCTCGGTCGGCGTCCCACCCGTGAAAGACGCGCTGGAACGATTCGCCAAATCCCAACGCGCCTCCTCATATCCCAAAGAGAAGTCATACCGACGGTCTTTGGCATAGGTCAGCCCAATGACGTACCGCTGCACCTTGTCGTCCGTCGTCAACGTTGAACTCGGAGTGCCCGATCCCGTATAAAACTCTCCCCCTGCAGTGAGCTTCAGCGCCGCGTTGAGGTCATAGTGAACGTCGCCGGTGAAACCCTTAATGTCCGTCGGATTCCACCAAATGCCGATTCGACCCCAGTCGCCCGGCGCACTGAATTGGGGCGCAATGTATTTATAACCCGCCTTGGCGCCGTAACGGTCCCACTCCTTGTTGACGTTGACCCAGTAGGCGTCATTGTCTTGATCGACAAGCGTTTTGTTGTTGCTCATCAAGTCGCTCTTGCTGTAGCCACCCTCCACCGACATTTTGCTTGCCTGCAGCTTGACATTGGCACCGTAAACGCGCACGCTGTTCGCCGGAGAGGAAGCGATCGGAACCGTCGAATCCGACGACAACCAAAGATAAGCCAAATTCAAAGTTCCAGCCTGGGTGAGCGGAATGTTCAGATTCGCCCCTAAACTCTCCTGAATGGTGAGCAAGTTGGGTGTGAAGCCCCGCGGCCGGTTGACATCGATCGTAAAGGGGCCACTCGCACTTCCAGATTGCATCGGCTGCAAAGGCGTCCCGTTCACCGATCCGCCGCTGGCCAAGTTGTTCCTTCCACCGAAAAAATGGAGCTTGGTGGCGCCGTAGTCAAACGTAACGATCGCACCGTCAAAATTCCACTGCCCACTGTCCCTACGTCCGTTTTGGAAATACGGGGTGTTGTCAGGGCGCTTGAAAATGTAGGGGTCGATGACGTAACCAACTCGCCCCACCTCTGCGTTGAACGGTATGCCCGCGACGGCGGAGTCAAACTGAATGGACAAATCTTGGAGGTAAACGCTGGTGTTCGCCTCAGCAAAGGGACTGCCAGGATAAACGCGGGACTGGTCGCCAAAAGCTTGGCTGCCCAGGGAATTTGAAACCGCTCCCAAACCCGTGTGATCACCGGCGACAACCGTCCCTCGGAACTTCGCTCCCTGGGTGTTCGTGCTCGCCATGCTGACCGCCGTTTCCTGGAGAATCGTAAGGTCTCGGTTGGCGCCCACCTTTGCCGTCGAATCCAAGGATCCGCCCGCGTAGGATCCTCGACCCACTCCAGTCGGCCTTCCATCGACCGTGATGCCAAACGTCGAAGAAGAACTGTAGCCGCCAAGCCCAACCACGTTGAGGTCGCCACTGAGGTCTATGGGCAATTTCCTCTTCTCGAGCAACGTGACGCGACTGTCCAGCTTAGACAAATCGTCCTTCATCGCTTCCACGTTCACTCCCATCGCCGTGAGCTCTTTCTCAAACGTCAGTGCGAGCTCTTTTAGGTCGGCCAGATCAACGGTCCAACCCTTCGTGCCGTTGAGATCGCCCTGTGCGGCTGCAAGGGCCGCTCTTAAATTGGCTAAGTCTTCTTGACTCATGCCTTGGCCGGATTCGAGTCGGTCGGAAAGGAGTTTGACTTGGCCCGACAAACCGTCTGCCCGGGCCTTGAGCGCAATGTAAGCGGAGTGGACTGCGGCAGCAATTTCGTAGCGGCTGGCGGGTCGAGCGCCTCTGTAGAGCCCATCGGGGTAGCCAGCGAGGATGCCTTCCCTCTTTAACCGTGCAAGGCTGTCATAGGCCCAATGGTTGGCGGGTGCGTCGGGAAACGCGTCTTGCGCGCACGCAACTGAACCGGCGGCCAAAAGGCCGCAAGCCGAGATCAGTTGCAAAACTTCTCTGTTCATCGCCGGTCCAAATCGTCGCTCCAATCATTAATGACGGCAAATTTTTCCGCCATTACAGTGTCGCCAATGACTTATTTGCGCGATTGATTCCAAGTTCGCGGCAACTACCGTCAGGCAACCGCAACAGTATGCGCCGATAAATCCTTTTCCGCAAGGGGAACCCAAAAACATGTGCAGCAATGATCTGGTCCCTCCACCCTTCTCCTCATCCCTTACGGCAAATGAACATGGCCTCAACTTCGTCCAGCATCAGTGGCCTCTTCCCCCAGTGACCCGCAGTCCCTCCGTAAACGTGCTCGACAGTGAAGCCAGCGCCCTTCAACATTCGCACGACCTCAGGAGCGATGAACAGCCGCTCGCGAATGCGCATGATGCGCTTGCCCTCTGGGAGCCCCATTTCATCGTCGTAGTTGGCGACCATCGTCACGGTGTCAAAGCTTCCGTTCGCCACATGCTCGTCCTTCATTTGCCGAATGGCTGAATAGCCATTCAATCCTGTGAGCAAGAAGCCGCCGGCGGCTTTCAAGCAAGCCGAAATGCTTCGTAAGATCGCAGCGTCGTGCTGCTCCGGATCGTCGTCCGCACCGATCAAGCCGAATCCGCCTTCACACACGCACAGCGCGGCGTCAAACGTCTCCTCCGACTTGAAGCGGGTGGCGTCCCCTTGGATCCAAGTTACGTCGACGCCTGCCGTCGCAGCCTTTGCCCTCGCCACCTCCAGCATCGCTGGCGTGAGGTCGACACCCGTCACCTTATATCCGCGCCTCGCCAATTCGATCGAATGTCGGCCAGTCCCACAACCCATATCCAGAATCCTCGCTTTCGCCGGGATTGGAAAGAGAGTCAGAAAGAAATCGACTTCAGCCAGAGTCGCCTGCGTGAATGAATTCTGGTCGTAATAAGGCGCATGCGAGCTGAAAAACTCACGCCAATCGGTGGGCTGAAGCGGGGTTTCCATCCGTTCCAAGATACCGGAGCACCGAGTTGGAGTGCGGCACCCGACGCCGCTGCCGTAGTCACCTCCAGCCGCCTAGAGGGAGCGGAGTGAGACGCAAACTCGCAGAAAGCCGACTACCAGCCGCGTCCGGCCAAAAGTTCTTTCTCACCCAAGGAACTCACGCTGATTCCCACCATCGGCTCGCCCAAATTGCGACTGATCTCAGCAAGCTTCTTGGCATCCTTGTGAAACAGCACGGACTCAACGATCGCTTTCGCGCGCTTCGCCGGGTCGCCCGATTTGAAGATGCCGGAACCCACAAACACCGTCTCAGCCCCCAACTTCATCATCAACGCTGCGTCTGCCGGCGTCGCGATACCGCCTGCAGAGAAATTGGGAACGGGCAACTTGCCTGTCTCATGGACGATCCGAATCATGTCGAGCGGTGCCTGGTGCTCCTTCGCGAGCACGTAAAGCTCGTCCTCGCGCGTGCCCTGGACCTGTCTGATTTCACTCATGATCGTGCGCATGTGACGAACGGCTTCAACCACATCGCCCGTGCCCGCCTCACCTTTGGTGCGGATCATCGCCGCGCCTTCGCCACATCGCCTAAGCGCCTCGCCCAAGTTTCGCGCGCCGCATACGAAGGGAACGGTGAATCCATGCTTGTCAACGTGGTTTTCCACATCCGCGGGGGTCAAGACCTCACTTTCATCGATGAAGTCCACTTCCAGGGCTTCCAGAATTTCTGCTTCCACGAAATGGCCGATGCGACACTTGGCCATCACAGGGATGGTGACCGCTTTCTTGATGCCCAGAATCATCTCTGGATCGCTCATGCGGGCAACGCCGCCGTCGCGCCGGATGTCCGCTGGCACGCGCTCCAAGGCCATGACCGCAACGGCTCCTGCGTCTTCGGCGATCCGGGCCTGCTCAGCGTTGACCACGTCCATGATCACGCCACCCTTAAGCATCTCAGCCAGGCCGACTTTTTCGCGCCAGGTCTTCTGCCGTGTCTCGATGCCCTTCTGTCCGTTAACGCCAAGTTCAGTTTTCATAGATGCACACATCCAACGCAAAGACCCGCAGGTGCAGAGCGTTCGGCCGTTTGAGTATACCGTTGACCCTTTCGCGCGTCTGGTACATCCTTGCTGCCTTGAGCTCTTGTCTCGGTGCTCGTCGTTGGCTATCTGATCTACGGCTTTTGGCGACTGAACGACGTCCCTACACCCCCGGCCCTACCCCGCGTCCGGCTCCTCCCTTGCCGCAAAAGCGGAGGCATCGCGCAGCGAGGAGGAGGACCCTCGGAACGCCAATGCCTCAGCATTGCAGAGGATGGTTCGTACCTGCGGAGCACTCCACCCCCAACCCCTCACGCGCTATCCTGAACGAGTGCTTGACTCGCTCAAGGTGGATGCGCTGGAAAGGGCGAAGGGGCTGTCCGCCTCTCCATCCACGATCGAGAAGGTCGCCAAGGCGACCTCGGTGGAAGCCGCGCAGTGGGCTTTCACGCAATGGGCTCTGCGCAAACAGGCAGCAAGTAAATTCGCCCTCGCTGACCGGATGCTCTTCACCCGAGAAGCCCTCGAGCAAGCCACTCACGAACGTTTGGCCCACTACCACGCTTCACGGTTTCCGAAAGGGGTTACGGTTGCCGACCTCAGCGCCGGCATCGGCGCCGACCTCATCGCCCTCTCCGCACGTGGCCCCGCCGTGGGATTCGAGCTCGACGAGGAGCGAGCTGAATACGCCCGCCATAACCTGAAGGTCCACAGCCTTGAAGCCGAACTCCGCGTCGAGGACAGCCTCCAAGCCCCATGGGATTTCGATTACGCCTTCGCCGATCCCGCCCGCCGCGTTGGGGGTCAAAGAACGCTCGACCCCGCCGATTTCCAGCCCAATCCACTTGCCCTCGCAAACAAGGTGTCCCGCCTCAAGGGCGCCGCAATCAAGCTCTCCCCCATGCTTCAAGACCGGTTCTTCACAGAGCTGGGCGGACAAGTCGAGTTCCTCTCCTTTGGCCGGGAGTGCCGCGAGGCCCTAGTCCTGTTCCCCGGCAATGGCCCCAACGCCGCCGTCCACCTCGAAAGCCGCGCGCGGCTAAAATCCTCAAGCACGCCCCCGTCGGTAGACGAGCCGAGGGCCTACCTATATGAAGCCGACCCCGCCGCCATTAGGGCTGACTGCCTGGGAACGTTGACCCGCGACTTGGACCTCAAAGCCCTCGGCGACTCCAACGGCTACCTAACCGGCGAGCGCCTCATGCTTGAAAGCGGCTGGCTCACCCCATACCGCGTCCTCGCAAGCCACAAAGCCGACGTCAGCCTGACAAAAAAGACGCTCGAGTCCCTCCGAAGCGCCACCCCCGTCATCAAGAGCCGCGCCGGCATCGACGTTCAGTCACTCGCCAAGTCGCTCAAATTGACCGGCCCCACCCCCCTCATCCTGGCCGTCTACCCAACCGGTCGGTCGTTAAGACATGTCGTCCTGGAATCTATCTAGGCGTGATCGCAAAACGCGAGAGGGACCCCCTACCGACAAGTTCAAATTCATGGACGTCACTTTTCGCGCCGCACCACTGCATCCCGTCAGCCGTAACTCCCCGACAGACGTAGAATCAAATGTGGCAGCGAGTATCTTAGGAATCCATCACGTGACCGCCATCTGCGGCGACGCCCAGCAGAACCTAGACTTCTACACGGGCGTCCTCGGCCTTCGCCTCGTCAAGCTCACCGTCAACTTCGACGACCCTGCCACTTACCACCTTTATTACGGCGACGGGGCCGGGTCTCCAGGCAGCATCATCACCTTCTTCCCCTACCCTGACGGCCGCCCCGGACGCGTCGGCACCGGCGAAATCAATTCGATCACGTTCGCCATACCGCCCGGCAGCCTCGGATTCTGGAAAGAACGCCTAAGCAAACTTGAGATCGATGTCCAAGGCTCTCTTCTCACCAAAAACCCGAACACGCTCCGATTTCCCGACCCCGACGGAATGTTCATCGAACTGGTCGAAGCGCCTGATTTCCCGACAACAACGTGGAGCAGGGGACCGATCTCGGCCGAACACGCGATCCGCGGCATCCTTGGTGCCACCTTCTGCGAAGTCGGATTTGATAAGACGGAAGAACTTCTCGTCAATATGGGTTTCAGCAAGACGGAAGAGCACGCAAACCACCGACGCTACCAAGTGGGCCGTTCAATCATTGACCTCCTTTGTCAACCAGACGTCGCTCCCGCCGAAGGAGGCCGGGGCACCGTGCACCACATCGCGTTCCGAACCCCAGACGATGCCCAGCAGGTCGAATGGCAGAAGTCGCTCGCCGGTAAGGGTTTCAACGTCAGCCCCGTCATGGATCGCCAATATTTTCACTCGATCTACTTCCGCATCTCGAATGGCATCCTGTTCGAAATTGCGACT
>CAZUCK010000006.1:14487-35718 GCA_964619505.1 uncultured Fimbriimonas sp.
GCCCGTTCGGGATCGGCAGTACTTTCGCTCAGTCTACTTCCGCGAGCCTGGAGGAATCCTCTTCGAAGTGGCAACCGACCCACCGGGTTTTATGGTGGACGAATCGTTGGAGAGCCTTGGCACCGGCCTGAAACTCCCAACGATGTACGAACCGATGCGAAGCCAAATCGAAAAGCTTGTCAAACCCCTGACTCTGCCGGTGAGCGAATGAGCGACTTCATTCACCGTTTCATCGCATCTCCCAACGGGTCTGACCTGACGGTGCTTGCCCTACACGGCACGGGCGCCGATGAGAATGACTTGGTCGAATTGGTCAATGTTATCGAACCCAGTGTCGGGTATCTGAGCCCTCGTGGCAAGTCAAACGCGGAGGGTGTCAATCGATATTTCAAAAGGTTCTCCGAAGGCGTGTTCGACGTTGAGGACATTAAGTTCCGCGCGAATGAACTGGGAGACTGGGTCGAGTGGGCGATCAAACAATACGAGATCAAGAACCTCGTCGCGTTGGGCTACTCAAATGGGGCAAATGTCGGCGCAGCGTTGTTGTTTGCTCGACCCGAGCTCCTCCGCGGGCTCATCGCTCTCCGCGCGATGACACCTTACGAACCCGAAAGGTTAGATTTGCATGGCAAACGTGTTCTTATGATCAACGGCGAAACGGACCCGTTGATGCCCAAGAAGAACGCCGATAGGCTGGGAAAGATCTTCGAAGAAGCTGGCGCGGTAGTGCGACATGAGTGGCTCGAAGCCGGTCATGGCCTCACGCCCGACGACGTGAGAATTGCCAACGAGTGGCTAGCCCAGGACTTCGGACCGTAACGTCACTAAAGCGGTCTGCGTCGCCCGTAGCCGAATGTCTTCCCGAATGCCGCGATGCTTAAACTCTTTGACGATGCACCGCTTGGGCCCCGCAACGCCCACATAACCGAGTCCAACCGGTTGCCCGCCAGCGTCGCTCTTCGGACCTGCATTGCCCGTAATGCTGACCGCGTACGACGTGTTGAACTGCGCTCGGGTCGCCCTCGCCATCTCTTCCGCGCACTCTGGCGAAACCGGCCCGAACTTCTCAAGTGTCTCCTTCTGAACGTTCAAGAAGTTCCTCTTCACGGAAGCCGCGTACGCGATGAGCCCGCCGACGAACACCTCGCTGGAGCCAGGCACCGACGTCAACCTTTTGCCCAACCACCCGCCCGTCATGCTCTCCGCGACCGACAACGTCGACTTACGCTTGCGAAGTTCCGCCAAAACGGCCTCCTCCAAGGTGACGTCGTCGATGCCATAGACTGCGTTTCCCAATGCGTCTCTTATCGCTTGCTCCACCGGGTCGATCATCCAGTCCGCAGCATCCTTGGTGGCCGCACCCGCCGTCAACCGCAGATGAACTTCACCCGTCTTTGCGTAAGGCGCAACGCTGGGGTTCCGACCCTGCATCAATGGGCGTATGGCCTCCTCAACCCAACTTTCTCCCACACCGCAAACCCTGAGTACACGCGAATGGATCACCTGTCCTCCTGCCTTTTGGGAGAGGAAATCAAGCACGAATCCCCTGGCCATCGGCTCGAATTCGCCCTTGGGACCAGGAAGAGCGATCACGGTTTTGCCGTTCTTCTGGCACAGCAAACCCGGTGCGGAGCCGTTCGGGTTATCGATGAGAACCGCACTCTCGGGTCGGTCCGCCTGATTCGCGTTGGACTCAACCCATACAAGGTTCCTTGCCGCCATCGAGTTGCGAAGCCTCTCCTCGACGGCAGGCTCTCGAACCATTTTGTCCCCCAGAGCCATGGCAATCGCGGGCCGCGTAAGGTCGTCCTCGGTTGGTCCAAGGCCGCCGATCGTGATCACGATGTCGGCTCGCTCAAGCGCCTCCTTTAGAACCTGAACGGCGCGGTTCATATTGTCACCCACCGTGCTCCGGCGCTGACACCCAATCCCGCACTCAGCCAGCAACATTCCCATCGTTGCCGCATGGGTGTCAACGGTCTGCCCCAGTAGAAGCTCGGTTCCAACAGACACAATTTCCGCGGTCAGGTCAGCCACTAACTTAGGTAGCTCCGCAAAGTCTTCAAGTTCCTTTCGTGGCCCTCGGGCGCTTCAGGCGTTTCCAACAAGATCGGCACACGCTCGAATCGCTTATCTTTCACCAGCAGTCGAAAGCCCTCCGACCCTATCTCCCCATCCCCGATGTGCTCATGCCTGTCGACTTTTGAACCCAAACCCTTCTTGCTGTCGTTGCAGTGGATCACCTTCAGTTTGTCCAGTCCCACAATGCGGTCGAATTCACCAAAGGTCCTCTCGTAAGTCTCACTGGTTCTTATGTCGTAGCCGGCGACAAACACATGGGCAGGTGTCCAAACAAATGGCAAGCCGCGTGGGGCCGTTCAAAAGGTCCATCATGCGAGCCAATTCTTCGAATTTAGAATTCAACGCCGATCCTTGTCCCGCCGTCGTCTCCATCAGCAACGTAACGGATTCCGGTGAATCTGCGAGCACCTCTTTGATTCCATCGGCCGCCCTTTGAAGGGCGAGATCTTCCTCCTGGCCCATCCGAGCACCGATGTGCGAGACGACATAAGGGATCCCATACCGTCCGCACCGCTCCATCTCACCCTTGAGTCCGCCGATGGATTTCACTCGTTGCTCGTCCGACACGGCGCAAAGATTGATCAGATAGCTGTCGTGGCTGACGACCTCGCTCAGTCCCGTCTCTTTCTGAGCCTGCTTGAACGCAGCCACCATCTCGTCGGTGACCGGCTTGGAGTGCCATTGCTGTGGGCTGGACGTGAAAACTTGTACAGCGTCGCACCCAATTGCCTTCCCGTTGATTAAGGCCTTGTGCAGACCCCCAGCCGTGGGCATGTGTGCCCCCAATAGCGTTGCTCCCATCGAAGCGAGGTTACCTTTCCAACGTTGTCCACACGAGGCACAAAACGAGGGGTCCCAATCCAAAGCGCCGGGTCGAGCTGACGGCCTGCATGCAATCCGCCGAGCCAACGGGATCTCAGTTGGGCCGGTGCGGAATTAACCGCCATGCCAAAGCGTCTATAATCTTTGGTCGGATCGACAATGCTGCACCTAATTCCCGCCCTGTTATTGCTTATCCTGAACGGCCCCGCCAACGCGGAGCAGCCGTCGCAGGCGCAATGGTCTGCGGCCATCCGTGCCCTTCACGCAAGTGCAGGACCCCAAAAGATCGAGTCATCGATTGAACGGAACTTGCTCAAGTGCTCAAACGATCCGCAATTCACGCAGGCACTTTTGAACCTGCTCTGCCAGTCACTCGACCACCGCGAGACGCCCACCCGGGCCCTCGAGCCGCGTGAACGCTTCGAGAAGATCCTGCCTCAAAGGGTCGGCCGAACGGGTGAAGGTTTCGAAGAATGCAGACGGTCTCGCGACGGGCCGATCTCTCTCTGACTTCGTTCGAAGATTGAGCCCAGCCTGGTGGCTGGCTCCCCGACCGTCAGCGAGAACCCAACGTGAATTTACTAAGAAAGCTTTTCGACACCAGCAAGCGCGATGTAGACCTTATCGCGCCCGTCATCCTTCAGATCAACGATCTCGAGCCCGAGATCCAGGCTCTCTCCGAGTCCCAAATACGTGAACGTGCCGACGCCCTGCGCCAACGAGCCCGAGACGGTGAAAATATGGACCGAGCACTCCCCGAAGTGTTCGCCCTGACCCGAGAAATTAGCCGCCGAACCCTGGGTATGCGCCACTTCGACGTCCAATTCGTCGGAGGATGTGTTCTCCACCAGGGCCGAATCTCAGAAATGCGTACGGGCGAAGGTAAGACCCTCGTTGCCGTCGCTCCCCTCATCCTCAACGCGCTCAGCGGGCGCGGTGCCCATCTCGTCACGGTCAACGACTATTTAGCCCGGCGTGACGCCGTCTGGATGGGCCCCATCTATCACATGTTCGGCCTCACCGTCGGCATCATCCAGGGGCAGGGAGAAGACAACGACGAACTGGGTGGGTCGTATATCTACACTCCGGGTGCGACTCATGATGACCCGAGGTACCTGAACCTAGTCCCCTGCTCTCGGCGTGACGCATATGGCTGCGACATCACGTACGGCACCAATCACGAATTCGGCTTTGACTATCTGCGCGACAACATGGCTTTTGCGGAAGAGGAACTCGTCATGCGCGAACTCCACTACGCCATCGTCGATGAAGTCGACTCGATCCTCATCGATGAAGCGAGGACTCCGCATATTATCAGCGGCCCGTCCAACGAGGACACCTCGGTCTACAAGGTCGTCAATGAAATCGTCAAGAAGATGGAGAAGGAAACCCACTTCACCGTCGACAAAAAGAATCACGCCGCCTCGCTCACCGAAGAAGGGATGGATTTTGTCGAGGAACAGATGGGCATCCGAAACATCGCCGAAGACCCCAAAATCTTCCACCATGTGAACGCCAGCGTGAAGGCATATGGCCTCTTCGATAAGGACGTCGACTACGTCGTCCGCAACGGCGAAGTGGTGATTGTGGACGAGAATACGGGCCGAATGATGTTTGGCCGTAGGTTCTCTGACGGCCTCCACCAGGCCCTTGAAGCCAAGGAAAACGTGGCGGTCCAACGCGAAAGCCAGACCGTCGCCACAATCACGTTTCAGAACCTGTTCCGCCTCTATGAAAAACTCGCGGGAATGACTGGAACGGCCAAGACGGAAGAGGACGAATTCCGCAAGATTTACGGTCTCGACGTGGTCACCGTCCCGACTCATAGACCGATGATCCGTGAAGACAAGCAGGACATCATCTACAAAACCCTGGAGGCGAAGTTCCGCGGCATAGGCTGGGAAATACTTCGGCTTTACACGAAGCAGCAGCCCGTGCTTGTAGGAACTCGGTCCATCGAAATGTCGGAGCAAGTTTCTAAGCGACTGACTGCGGAAACATTGCAAAAACTCGTCATCGCAATGCGTCTTCAGGACAAGCTTGAAGTTTCAAAGGACGTTCCCAAGGAACTCAAGCACGACGTCAGCGACCTCTACGAATTGAGCCTGGAGGAATGGAAGAAAACCACCCTCAGCAGCCTCCTTCCGAAGCTGGAGCTCTCGGCTGACATCCACAAGGGCGACTGGTCGGATTGGGTGATCGGTAAATTCGAATTGCCCGGTGAGAACAAACAATTCCTGGAAGAGGCGTTGAAGCACGGCATCCCCCACAACGTTCTGAACGCAAAGTTTCACGAGCGTGAAGCCTTAATCATTGCTGAAGCGGGTCGAAAGGGTCAAGTCACCATCGCAACGAACATGGCCGGACGTGGCGTCGACATTCTCCTCGGCGGCCGAGTCGAGGACGAACTCGTCAAGATGGCTCGACAACACGTCGAGGTGGCCGTTGATGGCAAGGATGAATACGGCGAAACGTTTGCCTCTTACCGACGCGGTGGGAAAGAGCGCGCCGCACCTCCCTTGCCCTTGGACGACACCGAGCGCAGGGAACTGGCTGAAGAGGTGCGAAAGCTTGGCGGCGTATTCATCCTAGGCACGGAGCGGCACGAAAGTCGACGAATCGACAACCAGCTTCGCGGCCGTGCGGGCCGACAGGGGGACCCCGGCGAGAGCCGCTTCTTCGTCTCGCTGGAGGACATGCTTTGGAAGATCTTCAATGAGAAAATGATGGAAAACCCGATGCTCCGCGCATGGCCACCCATGGAACAGGTGGATGCGAAGTTTCTCAGCAAGATGATCGAGAAGACACAAGAGCGTATCGAAAACCACTTCTTCGAATCAAGAAAGCACGTTTTGGAATATGACGACGTGTTGAATGCTCAGAGAGAGCACATTTATGGCATGCGCAGAGAGATTCTGCTCGGCAAGGATGTTCGCACCGAGCTGCGAGGGCAGGTTCAAGAGATCATCGCCGAAGTGGTTGAAAACGCATGGATGCTGGATGACCACGATCAGCGCGTCTACGACTACCATGTTCTCTTCGAAGATCTCAGCGAGATCTTCCCGATTTTTGACCATGCAACCGTCGCCGACCTGGAGAAGCACCAGCCGGGCCCAGAACTAGTCGCCTTTTGCGACGAACTGGCTATGAAAGCCTACGACCAACGCGTCGAGACGCTCGGCGATGAAGTGATGCGCGAGGTTGAGACGCAAGTCATGCTGAGAGCGGTCAATGATCGTTGGATGGATCACTTGCAGACCGTTGAGTACATTCGCGAGGGCATCAACTTGCGCAGCTACGGTCAGGTCGACCCCCTTGTGGCTTATAAGCGCGAGACGTTCAACACCTTCACTCAAACTCAAGCCGCGATCAGGGACCAGGCGGTCCGCATGATCTTCTCGGCGCGCATTGAAATGCAGCAACAAGCTCCCGAACCGCAGATGGTGCGGATGGATGATGCTCCCGCCCCAGCTCAGAACGGCGAGGTCAACCTCGCCACCGTGGATTGGAAGCGAGTCGGCCGCAACGACCCGTGCCCCTGCGGCAGCGGCAAGAAGTTCAAGAGCTGCCACTACTCGGAACTCAGGGCCAAAGGGGAAATATAGGCTCTGCCGCTTAGCTGTCTCCATAAGTCGTTATGGAGACAGCATTGCCCCCCAAAAAGGCAAGAAATCGACCGTAGTTTGATCGTTGTAGACCTGCTGAACCTTGCCGTTGACCATGTTGCTGCTCCAACCTTCCGTTGGTGACGGTTCTTCCGCTGATATAGAGCATCGATCCGATGATCAGCCAAAATTGCTGAAGATGAAATAGAGCTTTTGCATGGTTGCTGGGTGCGATCTTACCATCGTGAGCGACGGGTGGCAACGTTCAATTAAGTGCTTGAAGACGTCTCTTTCTTATGCTTAGCCTTCGCCGCCTATTTTCGGTAGCCCTCACCCTTGCTTTCAGCCAAGCGTTCGCCTCCACAAAGGGCCTGAATCAGATCGTAACTCCCGACATCCAGCCCATCGGAGCACTGTCGCTGGCGGCCCAAGTTCAACATCAGATTATTGGTAACTCGGAGCAAATCCAGGCCGAACTTGGCATCACCAAATCCTTCGAAATTGCGCTGTTCAAGGGCGTGAAGCCTGGTGTCACATCGATTGCGACTGAGCTGAGTCTTGCTCAAACGAAGACGACGCTCCTATCAGCGGGCTTCCTGGGTTGGAGCACCGCCGGCGATAAGCCTCAACCGTTCCTAGAAGGCGGCTACTACAAGGGCCCCTTTAAGTTCTCAGCGGGAGTGCAGCGTTCAGCCGACGACGAGAATCTTGGCATGGTTGGTCTCTCCTACCAGCAAAACGCCACAACGACCCTTCAAGCGGACTATTTGACCGGCGACAGCAATTTCGCCACCTTCGGCGTCAACTACGCGCCCAACGCCAGCCTATCCATCAATCCCGCTATTTACATGGCCAATAGCGCGGGCCACAAACTGTATCCGTACCTCGTCGTGAGCTACACGATTCAGATATTCAAGGGCTAGGTCTTGCTCTTGGGGGCCGAAGAAGTCTCGGTGAGTAGGCTCAGGGCCAATCCTGCCGTCCGCGTGATGGCGTCGTCAGGTCCAAGCAGACCCTCCAATTCTTTGAACGCCTCCAGTTGTTTGGATCGCACCAACTCGTCCTGGAACACAGCGTCCAATTGGGTCCGCAGATTCGCCGGATCAATCACCGAGCCTACAAATTCAGGCACAACCTGCCGCTGCAACAAGATGTTCGGCAGGCTTATGAACTTGTTCTTGAGACCTGCCAGAACCGCTTGCAGATGCATGGTCTTCGTCGTCTTGTAAACGACCACCATCGGGCAACCACAAAGCGCCGCTTCCAACGTTGCCGTTCCAGAACAAACCACAGCCGCGCGCGCCCTCCGCAACATCCCATACAAGTCGCCCTCCGTGAAAAGATCTCCGGTGCGGCCCGAGAGCCGACTCCACCTGGCCGCAAGCCAATCCTTGTCCACCGTGGGCGCGACCCCAAATTCGATCACCGCCGCCAACCCCCTAACGGCTTCAGCGATGAGCGGCGTATTCAGTTCGATCTCGTGTCGGCGGCTGCCCGGCAGAATGGCCAATCGCGTTCGCTCACCATCCTGGAAATCGGACTCTCGAATCAACTGGCGAATCGGGTGTCCGTACCAATGGACATGAGCGCCTGCCCCTTTCAGAAGCCGCTCGGACCACTCAAAGGGAGTCGAAATTGCGTCCGCAATCGCCGGCAAATCCGCACCCTGACGATCCCTACGCCACGAGCCCGGCGGCATGAAATACAACACTTTCCAACCTTGACGCTTGGCATGCTTTGCCAAACGCACGTTTGCGAACCCAAAATCAATGGCTACGAAGAGACCTGGGTCACGGTTGAACAACTTCTTCACAGTTCTGATCTTCAAAATGGCGCCTACGGCCACCTTGATTGCCTGTGAAATTCCAATCGCACCCCACCGCGAGCTGTCGGCTACGATGCACGCGCCCGCTTCCCGCAGCTTCTTGCCCCCGATTGCCTCGACGACGGTGGCCTTGGGCAGCCCAAGGGCGTGCATTTCTCTGAGTAAGGTTGCGCCGTAAACGTCGCCGGACGCCTCGCCAGCCGAGACGAACAGCTTCATCTCTGATCGCCGCGGCCGTTCTTACCCTTGAACCGTCGCTCTTCAAACTTCAGCAAGTACTCAAGCTCTGGGCTGGAATTGACTTCACGTCGCACCGTCTCCAGGGCGTTGGTCAGTCCCAACTGCGACTTGTAGAGCAGCTTGCAGGCTTTGTGAAGGGCTAAACGGGATTCAGGTGTAACGCCAAGCCGTCGAAGCCCGACCGCGTTGATGTCACGCACCTCTTCATTGGGGCCGTCAACGAGCACAAAGGGTGGAACGTCTCTGGTCGCCTTGGTGTAGCCGCCCACCATCGCCACCTTGCCGATCCTAACGAATTGGTGGATTCCCACCATGCCGCCGATGTTTGCAAGCTCCTCAATGGTTACGTGACCTGAAACACCGGTGGTGTTGGCCATCGTGACCCAGTCATGCACCGTCACGTTATGGCCCAGATGGCAGTAGGCCATAAGATAACAGTGGTTGCCAACGGTCGTCGTCAGCCCTTCGCCCGTGGCCCGGTGGATGGTGACGTATTCGCGGAAGACGTTATGGTCGCCGATGTGCAAGAAGGTCGGCTCCCCCTTGTACTTCCGGTCTTGTGGACTCCCACCCAGAACGGCGCCCTGGCCAACATAGTTATGCTCGCCTAGGGTTGTACCCTTGCGTACCGTCGCGTGAGAATCGAGCACGGTGCCGCTTCCAATGATAACTCCCGCTTCAACAAGACAAAAGGGTCCGATCTTAACGTCCGGTGCAATCTCCGCACCCTTATCAACGCAGGCCATGGGGTGAATGTCGGGCAAAACTAGCCTTCCCGTTCCCTGAGTTTGAAAGTCATTTCCATCGTAGCCACGATCTCGTCTCCCACCGTCGAGACTCCTTTGAAGCGCCCGATCGATCCACGAAGCCAAAGCAACTCAACTGAAGACACAAGCTGATCTCCCGGCACAACCTGCTTGCGCAGCTTGACGTTGTCGATATTGCCGATCAAGGGCAACTTGCCCCTGTGCTCATCGGCGGCCAACAGCATGACCGCGCCGACCTGCGCCATCGCCTCAATGATCAAGACCCCAGGCATGATCGGTGTGCCCGGATAGTGGCCCTGGAAGAAGGGTTCATTGATCGTGACGTTCTTGAGACCCTTGACCAACTTGCCCGGCTCGATCTCGAGAATTCGATCGACGAGCAGCATGGGATATCGATGGGGCAGGTTTTTTAGGATTTCTTCGATTTTTACCAAGCGGGGAATCCTTTCTTCAGGGAGATGGGTAAGGGTATACCCGCCAAGCCGCCTGCTATCGTCGAAATGGCGCCTGACTCACGTCCCGAAGTCGAAATGAATGCACCCTACCGGTGGAAGGTAGGGTGCGCATTGAGTGAGGAATGGAGGGCAACGAAATGAAGTTCAGACCAGAACGGCCTCGCGTCGCTCCCCATTGGCTTCTGCTCCCTTCGGCTGGTAGGGGCAAAATGGATCGCTGCCAGCCTGGATCATTCGTGTGGGCATACGCCCTTGCTCTGGAGCCCCCGCAGATCTTCCGGAACTCACAGTAGCCACACGTGCCATTGAAGTGGTTGACGTCGCGAACATTTCTGAAGACTTCGGAATTGCGGTCGATCTGATTAAAGTCTGGGTCCAACCCGACGGGCCAGACATGACAGACATCATGATCGCGGACATTGTTCTTGACCTCAAAGGGTCCGACCCCGCGAAGGGTATGTTGAGGAAGCAATGGCCCACATCGTGATCGTAGGCGGAGGCATCGCAGGTCTGAGCGCAGCTTACGACTTGGAGCGGGCCGGCGGCCATGAAGTTACGTTGATCGAGGCAGCGGACCGGCTGGGCGGCAAGATCGCCACCGAGCGCGTCGGCGACTACCTCTTGGAACTCGGCCCCGATTCAATCTTTGCCGTAAAGCCCTGGGCCGTCCAGCTCATTGAAGAGCTGGGAATGGGCGATCAACTCGTCGATCCCATTGCCACCGATTTCGCCATCCTCGTGGGCGGCAAATTGCACCAGGTGCCGAGAGCCCTGGCCTCTCTCATGCCGTCCGCATCCAACACCCTGGAAAAGGTCAGCTTCTTCAGCGCCGCAACCAAGCGCCGCATCCTCAAGGAGAAGGAGGTCGAAAAAGGCCCCGGCGGCGCCGAGTCGATCGCTGCCTTCTTCCGCCGCCGCTTCGGACGCAAGTTCTCTGAACTGGTCGCAGAGCCGCTCCTGGCGGGAATACACGCGGGCGACCCCGAAAAGCTCAGCATGAGCGCCCTCTACCCAAGCTACTTGGGCCTCGAGCAAAAACATGGAAGCCTTACCGGTGGGCCGGGCGCCCACCCCCCCAAAGGCGGCCCCAATCGCGCCTCCTTCGTCGCCCTCCGTGACGGAATGGGGTCGTTGGTCATCCGACTTCAGGACAGCCTCAAGACAACCCAGCTGTTGACGGGCACCCGAGTGGCGAGGATCGAAGGGCGTGACGGAAGGTTGGTTGTTTTCACCGACGACGACCGTGAGCTGGTCGTGGATCATCTGGTCCTCGCAGTTCCCGCAGAAATCGCCGCCCCGCTGCTGACACAGGTCGCGCCAGGCGCCGCCGCCGCTTTGGGAAAGATTCGCTACGTATCGACCGCCGTCGTCACCCTCGCTTTCCCCCGCGGCGCCTTCCCAAAGGATCTCTGCGGCAACGGCTTTCTCGTACCTTTCATGGAGCCATCGGACATCACGGGTTCAACCTGGAGCTCGAACAAGTGGCCGGGCCGGGCCCCAGGAGACACCCTACTCATGCGCTGCTTCATGGGGCGCGATGGCGGCCTTGCTGTGGACCAATGCACGGATGAACAATTGATTGGAAGGGCTCTGGGAACGATCGAAAAGGTCCTCCACCCAATCCAGAAGCCCATCTACAGCAGGGCGGATCGTTGGCCCAAGGCGATGGCCCAATACGAACTCGGCCACCTCGACCTCCTGGCCGAAGCGGAGAAGGGCCTAAGCCGACTAGCGATCTACCTAGTCGGGTCATCTTATCGCGGAAACAGCGTTTCCGACTGCGTTCGCCAAGGCCGAGACGCGGCAAGATCCATCCTCCACGTCCCGTAAGCCAACGATTCGCAAGCCACTGGGACCCTCCCATTTGGGTCCGTACGTCGGGTGTGGTCGGCCAGAAACAAAATGGCCCCCGCATGACATGCGGAGGCCATTGGCAATCTCATGGAATCTCAGCCCGCAATCTTCGACGCCAGAGCCGTGTCGAGCGGGACGCCGGGACCCATCGTTGAACTGATTGTCACCGTGCGAATGTATTTGCCCTTGGCCGAAGACGGTTTAGCCTTCAGAACCGCGCCCAGCGCCGCCTTGAAGTTCTCTTCAATCTGTTGATCGGAGAAGTTCACTTTGCCGATGGCCATATGAACGACGCCTGCCTTGTCTGCGCGATATTCAACACGGGTCGCGCCCTTGATTTCCTTTACCGCGGTCGCGATGTTGTTGGTCACACTGCCGTTTCGCTTGTTCGGAGTCTTGGGGCCGAGCGCCTTACCGATTTTGCCGATCTGTGGGGCCATCTCTTCGGTGGCAAGCACAACGTCGAATTCTTTGAACCCACCGGCAATTTTTGCGATTAAGTCATCGGCACCCACAATGTCCGCACCGGCGTCTTCTGCCTGCTTGGCGAGATCGCCCTTTGCAAGAACGGCGACTTTGCGCACCTTGCCGGTGCCGTGGGGAAGGTTTGTAATGCCGCGAACGTTCTGGTCGCTCTTCCGGGGATCGATGCCCAACCGGATGGCGAGATCAATGCTCTCAACAAATTTGGCGGTTGCGGAACCCTTAACGAGCGCAAGGGCTTGGCTCAGCTCTACCGGGGTTTCCTTGTCGACCGTCGCGGCCGCTTTGACGTAGCGCGGGGAATGCGGCTTCTTCCGAATGTTCTTTCTCAAGTTGTACTCCTGTGGTGCAGGCGGCTGGATTAGAGCCTCCCACGAGATTCAGAGATTATACCTTCTAAGGACCGTATCCGGGGCAGAAACGATGGGTTCCATCCCGTTGGACTTGCCATGTGCACTCACAAATGCCGACGTTCCCGACCCTAACTGAGCCGGCATGCCCTAATTTCACTTATTGAGCCTGTCTTCAGCCTTCCTAAGCCGACTGTCAACTTTGGTCAGGTACAGAAACAGGACGCACCACACCAGTAGGGGCATGATCACTGCCACTTGCCAATCTTGCATTCATCTCCTCCAATTTGAGTTCGAGCTCGCCAGTACGGGTTCGCAGCCGGTACAGCCAGAACCCGAGAGTGAACAGCGCGTACATCGTGCCGACGGCAGCGTTGCCGTAATCCTTGTCCAACAGCCCGCCGCTCACTGTGGCAGACGGGTGGAATGAAGCGGCTGCAATCTGAGGCAGCCTCGGAAAGACGAAAATCAAGAACACGTTTGGAATGAAGGCGGTCGCCGAATAGGCGGAAGCGTAAGCGGCGCGCTTATTCTCGTCGGCGTACCCGGCCCGCAGCACGAAGTAGGCCATGTAAATCAGCAGAACCAGCATGAACGAGGTCTGCCGAGGATCCCATTGCCACCAAGCCCCCCACTGGATCTTTGAGAAGATGATTCCGATCGCCATCCCTATCAGCCCAAAGATCAGACCCAGCTCGTTGGCCGCCGCCGCCTTGATGTCCCATTGGCGATCGCGGGTTTTCAGGTACTTCATCCCAAGATAGGCGCCCGAGAACACGAACCACGTGGTCACGATGGGACACGGGAAATGGAAGAAGAAAATACGCGCCAGTGCAGGCACCTGAAACATCGGAGCGTCCGGCACTTTGAAACAAAAGACGACGATCACACAGGTCAATGCCCAGAAGACCGCCTTGGTAAGGCCGCTCAGGGAAGGGTCCCTAGAAGAAATGCCGCGCTCGGTGAAAGCGGCAAGAATGATCGCGCAAACGAACTTTAGACCCAGAATCATGTTTTCCAAACCGCCGCGAAGAGCCCCGGTCCTACCGTCAAGGTCATCGCGGAATATCCCAACAAGCCGATTCCGGCTTGGATTCCGCTTTGCACAGAACCTTCTCCCAAAGAAACACGCATCGAACCGACTCCCAAAGCCACCAGAGGCAACAGCAAAGGAACCGAAATGGCCGCCGCCATTGCCGAACGGTTTGCCGCCTGGGCGACGAGCGCTCCGCACAAGGTTACCGCTCCCGCAAGAGATGCGCATCCTCCGACCAAACTTAAGAAGTAGAGGGACGGAATCTCGACGTCTCGGCCGGTCAGCATGAAGAACAAGGCGCTCAGGATGAGACCCGTGAGCAGCATCTGAACGATGTTGTAGAGGCACTTGCCCCAAAACACGGAGTGTGGCCTAGCCCAAAGCCTTAGCAAATCTCCCGTCCTCTGTTCCTCTTCGATCAGGAAGATCCGCGGCATTGCGACTGCCGCAGAAAACAGGAGCCCCACCCACATCAAGCCGCTCGCCAAAGTGCCGCCAAGCTTCATCGAATAGCTTGAAAACGCGATCGCGACCACGGTCACAAGGCCAAACAGCCCCGTCGTCAGCAGACCGGACTTGGAGCGCAATTCGCCGGAAATCTCCTTGTCGAAGACAGCCTTGACCTCACGCTTCCAGTTAGGAGATGGTGAGTTCAAGGTTGGCGAGCCTCCTCTCGAGCGGGTCATTCGTGGCAATGACGAGGGCGCCCCTTTCCGATTGCTCCTTGGCGATGACGACAACCAGGTCGCGTCCAGCTTCGTCTAAACCGGCACAGGGCTCATCCAACAAGAGAATCTCGGGATCGTTCTGAATCGCAAGAGCCATCTTCAGACGAGCCCGCATTCCCGTTGAAAGTTGTGAGGCAGGCTTGTCGGCGGCATCCACCAACGATATCTTCTCGAGGAGTTCCTGTTCTCGGGCATCGCAGTTGCGAACGTCCGCAGCAAAGGTCAGATGTTCTCGGCAGGTCATCGTGGGGTACAGAGCCTGATCCAATGCCGAAAGCGAAAGCGTCGGCTCACCGCGAAGTTCGCCTTCGGAGGCAGGTTCCAAACCAGCCAGTACTCGCAGAAGGGTTGATTTGCCTGCGCCATTCGCACCAAGCACGACCAATCGGTCACCTTGCCTAAGGCCGAAACTCAGGCCCCTAAAAAGCCAACTGCTGCCGAATCGTTTTCCTAACCCGCGAACCTCCAGCACCCGGGCAGGAGTATGGCAGTTTCGCGGCTTTCAAGATTCAGTCAAGATTGAGGTTATGCTCTCCGCTCTCGTCGCTCTCACCGTCGGCACCCTGCAACTGGTCTCCTTGCCCGCCCTTGAATTGCGGGCCCCCAAAGGCTGTGCAAAGCAGGAGGCAGTGCTGAAAAGCGAATACTCCAAACTCGTCCCGAACCTTTGGAAGGTCCTCGATCAAACCCCCAGTTCGGCAAAGCAGGTCGTCGTCAATCTGGTCGCGGTTTCCTCGGGTTTGATCGTCAAACAAGGGCAGATGACGCTGGGTGTCGCCTTTGGCGGGTTCCCAACCAAGCGCTACGGCATGGATGAGCAGCTCTGTGAAGCGGCCCTTCTGGCGTCAGGCAGCGATCTGGGCGAGCCCCTCTGGGGACCGGGGCTCAAGAAATTCGTATGCATCGAAGCCGTTCGACGATCTGGCTATTTCAACGAAGCGTTCGAAGACACGGAACGGCGATACAAAGCCGCCCTCAAGTTTGATCCCAAGTTCCTCCACGCCAACCTAGCCGCAACGAAGGGCGTTCCAGAAGCCGTCCGCGAAGGGAAGGGCATCTGGCTGCTTCAACAGTTGACGGTGCGCTATCCAACAGATTTCGTGATCCACTACTTTCGCGCAAGGAGACGCCTCGCCCCAGCCGGAAAACCCTACACAGCCGACGACGTTGCCGCCGTCGCCAGCAACGCGGCCGGATCGGATCAATTCGCCTGGATGCGGCAACATGGCATCGACGTCAAGAAGCAGCGCTCGAAGATCCCCGTCCCCTAGCCAGCCAGCCACTCGTCGTTGTAAACGCGCTGGCCCACCATGTCACCCGCCCGGTGAACGGCGCCGCCGATGATGGAATGTCGGATGTGGCCCGATACCTTAACACTCGCCCCCGGCAAGACCACGCTGTCTTCGATTGTGTCGCACTGCACCCTTGCGCCCTCACCGACAACCACCTTTCCCTTCACTCGGCCCGTGACCCACCCCTCAATAAGGTCTTGGCCCTTGCTCAAGTAGGAAGTCGTCTCCAGAAACGAGTCGAGTGTGCCCGTGTCGAACCAGACACCTTCGTACACACCCGCCAGAACCGTTTCTCCCCGATCGATCAGGGTTTGAATCGCATCAGTGATCTCGTATTCGCCACGGGCGCTTGGCTCGAGGTTGGGAAGCACAGACCATAGCTGTGGACCGAAGAAGTACAAGCCCGCCATCGCCAAATTTGATTCCGGTTGCTTTGGCTTTTCGACGAGCTTAACGATCCGATCAGCTTCAACGTTGGCCACACCGAATCGACTGGGGTCATCGACCGGCTTTACGATGTTTAGATTTGCGCATTTTGCATCGCGAAATTTGGTTGCATGGGCGGCAAACCCCTCGCTGTACAATGCGTCACCCAAGTACAACGCGAAATCGTCACCGTCCACAAAATCCTTCGCGAAGCCAACCGCGTGGGCAAGACCCTTTGGCTCCATTTGCCGCGCATACGAGAGCTTGATTCCGAAATTGCGTCCATCGTGAAGTGCCGCACGCATCGCTGGCTCGTTCTCACCTACGACGAGGCATATGTCCATGATGCCGACTTCCTTGAGCCGCTCGAATGCATAGTGCAATGTAGGCTTGTTCGCGAGCGGCAGCAACGGCTTCGGAACGTGGTGGGTGATGGGGTAGAGCCGACTTCCTTTGCCAGCCGCAAGAATGACTCCTTTCATGTCGATCTGAGGATACCGGCGCAATCGGCAGGCAAGGTAACCTCCGGCTCATGAAAACCCTGCGCCAAGGATGGCCCGGGATCGTATTCGCGACAATGCTGGCGGGTTGTTCGCGGGGACCTGCCCCAGCGTTCCCCAAATGGGTCTCTACCACCCAAGCTCACCCTGGGAATGCCACCTTTGAGGTCTATAAGCGCGCCGCCCTCGAAGCGGAAACGACCGGAAGTAAATATCTCGACCGTGTCACGTTCACGCCGGACCAACGTAAGTCGCTGCAAAAGAGCATCCAGGGCTCGGTGGCGCTGATCCGCCAGCAAGCTGGTCGGAATGTCGAATTTGAGTTTGCACCAAGGCCCCCTTTTGCTCCCGCTCCGTGGCAAAAGGGATGGCGGCTTATTGGACGCTCGCTCGTGTGGGACATTCAATCCAGTGGAGACGACTTGGACCGCGCCATTACCGTGGCGATCCAGGCTTCGAGCTTCGGATTCGGCCTCACGAGCGGCGGCGCAACCGATGCCTCGCTGGGCCTCACCATCGCGGACGAATCACGCAAAGCCCTCGTCCCTAAGCTCAGTCAGATGTCCGCCGACCAGCTTGATCGCCTTGCTTCGGGCATTCAAGCCTCCCTTGCCGTGAAACCGACTCTGCAAGCGAGCATCGAAAACGAGCGCGAACAAATGATGCGGGCCGTACAGACCATCCAAGACGCCTACAGGCGGGACGACTATGCAGAGCTTAAGGAGAAGCTGGGTGGCGACACCAAGGATGCTCTGACTTACCTCCAGGACATGCATAGCGACGACGCGCGCAAACGCCCTGTCTACTTCGAAAAGCTCGCCGGTGAGGCCACCGCAGAGGCTGATTGGCTAGACAAAGCCTGCCTAATGCCTGCCGTCAAGCGTGTGCCCGACTCCGATGAAAAGTCGAAAGATCAACGCCCATGGCGTAAGTTCTCGAAGCTGTTCTTCCGAACTTGCAGGCCGTTGCTTTCGATGAACGATTCGACATTGGCGCGCACGCGCCTGCTCATCCTCAATTGCCGCATCATGGCCATCTCGAAGCGGACGGGGAGCGCCCCAAAGGAACTCGGCATCTTTCCCGCGAGGCTTCGCCAGGACCCCTATTCCGGCCTACCGTTTGTGTACCGTTCCGATGGGTCGGATTACCACCTGTACAGCGTGGGCGCAGACTTCAAAGATGACGGCGGCCAAACGGATGAGACCTTCTCAACGCCGGACTTGATGCTTGAAGAACCAATGCGGTGACGCCTGCGTGTCTCACGGGTTCTTCGAAGCTTCCTTCAATGCCTCACGAGCCAGCGAGACTTCTCCGTCGCTCACTTCGCGCCCTTCGGCCGCTGCAACGGCCCGAATCTTGCGCTCCGTGGCCCCGCCGCGAGACTTCCGCCAAGCCATTTCTTCGCGATAGGCGCCCTCAAAAGCGGCTTGCCAGTTCTCCCCCGTGGTCGGGTTGGCTTCGGGGTCGCCGCGTCGCTCAACCAGGGTTGACACCAGATCGACCACCTTTGCCCCAGGCATTTTGATGTTCTGCTTCCTGGGCGGCGGATCGAGCGCCGGCGACGACGAATTTCCGACCGTGATGTTTCCGCCGTTCGTAAGATGGGTGTAGACGTCCGAAAAAACCCTACCTTTCATGCAGTAAACCGTCCCCCAAACGCTGCGCTCCGGCAAGACATGGGCAAACACCTCGGTGTTCGCAGCTTCGGGGATTGAGAAACATCCGACCCGCTGAAAACCCAACGCGGCGAATTCAGCGGCCGCTTCGGCCACATCCGGGCGCTCCCACGACTGGGGCGGCAAAGGCATGCAATGAATCTCCGACTGCATGGTCGCAGCGCCAGACGCCAAGCCCACAACGGCCTTCCTTAGAACGTACCGGACGAACAGCAGAACGGCCAGTCGCAGGAGGAAAAGCCCGACGACGATAATGCCAATGATCGTGAAGAACCCCATGAGCCACCCCAGGTTTATGATATTAGGATTTGCTCGTCAAGTCAAATGCCCATTCGCCTTAGGCCACTTCTTTCGCTACGACATCCCAAACTCGCACCGTCTTGTCCTGCCCGCCCGCCGCAAAGCGCGTTCCGTCCGGACTGAAAGCGACGCACGACACGGGACGGTTGCTGACCTCGATACGCACGTTGCCGATGCCCTTGGCCGCGTTCCAGAGGCCAACCGTGCCATCCCTCGAGCCGCTCGCAAACAGCCAGCAGTTGGGATGGAACGCTAAAGCCTCAATCGGTTTCGTGTGCCCAAACAGCATCTTGGTGAGCACGCCGGACGAAAGTTCGAAAACCCGAATCGAATAGTCTACGGCCGCCGCTGCGAGGTAATGCCCGTCCTGGCTGAAAGCCAAAGCCGTCACCGTTGAGCGCACGTTTCGAAGCGTCTGCAAAAGGGCACCCGTCTCTCCATGCCAAATCTTCACCGTCGCGTCTGCGGATCCAGTGGCCAACAGCTTTCCATCCGAAGACCAAGCCACCGCCGTAACCGAATCGCCGTGATCCGTCTTCCGGTACTTCGATCGCCCGTTGCTCGTATTCGAAACTGCCAAAGTGCGATGGATCGAGCCGGACGCGATCGACTTGCCATCCGGCGAGATCGCCACGCAAGAGACCCACTCTTCCGTGCCGTTCCGCCAGGAATCGACTTCAAGTCCGTTCAAATGCCAGAAGGACACGGTGCTCTCGACAGATCCGGCAGCCACAAGGCGCCCCTCCGGAAAGGTCCTCAAAGTGGAAATGACCCCTGAATCCAGCTTGGTCTTCCTGCTCGGCTGTCCGTCTTCATCCCACCAAACGATCTCATTGTCGAATGCGCTGGAAACCAAGAGACCGGTGTCCGGCGTGAACGCAATCGCATAAACTGGGGTTTGGTGAGCCTTCAATCGAGCCTGAAGTTTGACCACGACGGGCTTGGGCGCTTCCCGCTTTCGAGGCGTGTCTGTTTCGAATCCACCGCCCGCCATCGCCGCGTCGTACTCGATCCTCCGCCCCTCGTCGATCAGCGTCTCAAATGCTTCGTTGATCCGAGCCATGTAGTCGTGCGCACGTGGGTCCGAACTGACGTCGGGGTGGTGCTTTCGGGCCAAAAGCCGGTAAGCCTTGCGCAGCGTTTCGTCGTCGGCCTGCGGACCGACTCCTAGCACTTCATAGAGCGTGGTTAACGTCTTCAATTTCTTCAGAGGGCGATGACTGGCCGCGATCCATCATCCTTAAGACGGGGACCGCGACGGAATCATTACGCGAAGGTCTGCAAGTCCGTCGAAGCGAGACGCGAGCCGCCCCGACCTCGCAGCAGAGTATTTTATCCTCCGACGAGGTCGCTTGTGTTCCTTGAACTCAAAACCAGGTGAATGTTGGGAGCGCCATTCAGCTTCTGATCAAAGCGAGCAGCTCCCCTGTTTTTGTTTCCATGATTGCGTAGTCGCCGCGGCTTTCCACGTTCAGCCGAATCACGGGCTCGGTATTGGAGCCGCGTAGGTTGAAGCGCCAATTGTCAAACTCCACGCTGAGTCCGTCGAGGTGGTCGATCGTCCCATCCTTGAAGTGCTCCTCCACCTTGGCGAGGGTCGTTTTGACGTCGGCCACCGTCGAGTTGACCTCTCCGCTGCAGGGATAGTTCTTGATCATTTCTCCCACCAGGTCGCCCAAAGACCGCCCCGTGTGCGAAACGATCCTCGCCACAAGAAGGAAAGGGATCATGCCGCTGTCGCAAAACCAGTGATCGCGGAAGTAATGATGTGCGCTCATTTCGCCGCCATAGGCGGCATTTTCGGAGCGCATCTTCTCCTTGATGAACGCGTGTCCACTCTTGCACACAACCGCCCTTCCGCCTAGCTTCCCGACGACTTCCAAAGTGTTCCAGGTCAGTCGAGGGTCGTAAATGATGGTTTGATTTGGATCGGCAAGAAGCAAAGCGCGGGCGAGCAAGCCGACGATGTAATAGCCTTCGATGAAGTTGCCGTGCTCATCGAAGAAGAAGCAGCGGTCATAGTCGCCGTCCCAGGCGACGCCAAAATCGAAGTGGCCAGCCTTCATCACTTGTGTTGCCCCGGCCCTTGACTCTTCCAAGATGGGGTTCGGAACGCCGTTGGGAAAGGTGCCATCGGGCTTAAAATTGCGTTTCTCGACTTCAAACGGCAGATGGGGCAAGAGTTTTTCCAAAGCGACCCCGGCGGCCCCGTTTCCGGCGTCACACAAGACGCGCAGTGCCTTCAGCTCAGATGGCTTCACAATGCCGAGCAAGTGCCTAACGAAGTCCTCATAGGCGTCTCGTCCCGACAGTTGTCCCGCCCCGGATCGTTCCCAATTTTTCTCGAAGGCTCGCCGCTCGATGTCCAACAGCCCAGTGTCTCCGGAGATGGGTCTGCTCTGCTTGGTGACCATCTTCATGCCGTTGTAATCGGCAGGGTTGTGGCTCGCCGTGATCATCACCCCGCCGTCGTAGCCGTAGTGGGCGGTGGCGAAATAGACCATCTCGGTGCCGACCATCCCAAGATCCACGACATCGACGCCGGCATCGTTGAGACCGCTGGCAAGGGCGCTGGATAGCTCCGGTCCGCTGAGTCGGATGTCATGTCCGACGCAGACCGTTTTGGCTCCTGTCTGATCGGCATATGCCCGCCCAATGTCGTAGGCGATGTCAGAATTCAGCTCCGACGGCACCTTGCCTCGGACGTCATACGCTTTGAAGCAAGGCAAGTACTGGCCCATTCAGCCTTGTGATACCCGGAATGAGGGTGCTGGGTGGTAGGTTGAGGTT
>CAZUCK010000006.1:35728-40811 GCA_964619505.1 uncultured Fimbriimonas sp.
CCCGGCGGAATCGTTGTACCGGCCAGCTTCTGCGCGGCGCGAATGATGCCTGCAGCGTTGGAGCTGCCTCCGCCGAGGCCGCTTTCCGGCGGAATATGCTTTTCGACGGTTACGAGGAGCGGCGGAAGGTTCAAGACCTCCGAAAGGAGGCGCAGGGCCTTGGTGACGGTGTTGTTCTCTGGGATGGTTGGGTCGTCGAACACGACCTTGTGACGGCCCTCGCCGGGCTCGATTGTCATGACGTCGCAGAGGTCGATGGCCTGGAAGATCGTGCGGATCGGGTGATAGTTTCGGGCGTCCTTTGGGCCGACGGCCAGAAACAGGTTGACCTTTGCCGGGCATCGGACGGTGAGACGCATCGCCTTCTATTGTGGCAACCCTGGCCGAGAGCGAACGCGGGGGGTTGCGTCGGCGTTCTATAATAGATGTGTAATGGGGGCGAACGGGTTCGACAGGGCTGGTTCGACTTTCGGTTGCGAGCCGAGGCGCCGCTGGCCTCGTTAAAAGCGGCAAAAAAAGTAGTTGCGAATAACACCTACGCTTACGCGGCTTAATTGACCGCGGGTCCGCACCTTCCGAGTCTGTAGGAAGGAGTTCGGGTCTAACTAAATCAGAATCGCTTGGCAAGCTTCTGTTCGTAGCGAGCTAGGCTAAAAAAATCGAACTGGACGATCGCTCAGGCAGTCCCGGCAGAGAGCGGCGTCGAGAAAAAGTACAGGGGAGACGCTCGTGGTTTAACTGAGGGGCCGACAGCTTTGGAAGCGAGTTCAATTCTCGCCGCCTCCACCAAAGTTTGAAGCAAGAAGATCCTGGATCACTGATGATCCAGGATCTTTTCTTTGGCCACCGCCCAATTCATCGTCACTTCATGTTGCTGATGATCTGCTTCCCGACGTCTTGAACCTTTTTCAGAACGTTTGACAGCACTTCGAGCAGCTTTTCTTGCTTCCCTTGAAGCATTTCCATCGCCAAGGCATCCTTCTGTGAACATTGGTCGCCTTGATAGAGGGCGTCGCGCAGCTTCAAATAGAGGCTGCCCACTTCTTCCTTGCTGAGCCTCGAAAGATTCGAGGGCGCTGTCACGTTCGGCGCGGGAATGTAGTCCAGGCCCGTATTCGGCAGGTGTTTGACCGGAGGCGCCAGCATGCGCATCGGCATCATCATCGTCCCCAATTCGCTGTGCGTCTTCAGCAGCCTCTCGCGAAGGCTGCGATAGGCGCTCTTGCGTTTGTCAGCCAGCTTCATCTCGGCGGCAAGGGTTCTAAGGTCAGCATCCGTCCCTTTGGCCATTTCACCCATGATGAGCACCGCCAACGTGTCCACCGCATTCGAAGACGGCCGTCCTTTGAACATCGAAAGTGACGCTTCTTCCGAAAGTTCCCGGGCGTCCGCATTCGGCGCCATCGATTTGCGAAGAACCTCCGAGCCGGTCCTTTGGACCTTTAAACGAGTCGGCTGGGTCAATTGTCCGTGCAACCGGTCCAATTTGAGTTTCAGTTCTCTCGAGAGTTGAGGCGTCTTCGAGCCCTCACCGATTGGCGCAGGGTGCTTTTGCCCGTAAAGGGTCACCGCGAGGATCAGAACCGGAATGGGGGTCATAGGGGATGTCTCCTTGTAAGACTTTGACGCATGGATTCGGCGAACGGGTCGTTTGGACCTCGTAACTCAAGGGCGTTCAGGAACGTCACACAAGCATGAAAGCGATTTTGAGCCTCCTCGTCTTTAGTGCCTTGCTGATGGCAGGCAAAGCGCCCGCGCAAGGCGGCATCGGCGTGGACAGGTACGTCACTTACCGGTCGTACAAGTCGGGCTCGACTTCCCGTATTGCGAAGGAAAAGAAAGTGGTCATCACAAGCCAGGATCAATTCCAACAGTATTGGAAGGAATCCACCGGTCGTGACGGCCGGGAGGCGCCGACTGACGTCGACTTCAGAACCGAGCAACTCGTCGCTTTTCACCTTGGCCACAGGCCCACGACCGGCTACACGGTCATCATCAAGAGCGTCGATCGGGTGAACCCGGGAACCGTCAAAGTGACGGCCAGAGAGACGCGCCCGTCCCCTGAATCGATGCAGGCGCAACACGTGACGAGTCCGTTCGTCATCATCCGGATGCCGCGCCTTCCCGTCGACTTCACGTTCGCTTTGGAGCAGGTTGACGCTCCGGGGCAGATTTTCGTGCCGGCACCTTTTCCGATCGATCCGACTTACCCGCCTGCCTGCAACTGTGCCTGCGGATGCTCGCAAACGGGCATCTGCAATTGCGGTAGGAACTGACCTATAGCCGCTGGCCGGTTCGTGCCTGCATTAAGGATGTGAGCTGCGATCCCGCCCTCAGTCCTCGATCCAGTCGGCGACAAAGATGTTCGTTTCGTGGGGCGCTTTGCCGTTCCGGTTGGACGCCCAGACGAGTCTTTTCCCATCCCTCGTAAACATGGCAAAGCTCTCAAACTGGCCGCCGTGCGTGATCTGTTCGATCTCCGTGCCGTCCGTCTTGATTCGGTAAAGCTCGAACGCCCGCCCCTTAGGATCCTTGTAGTTTGAGCTGAAAATAATGTGCCTGTTGTCGGGCTGCATGAACGGGGCGAACGACGCGGCGTTCAAATGCGTGATTTGTCTCTTGTGGGTCCCGTCCGCGTCCATCATCCAGATTTCCAGTTTGGTCGGCCGGATGAGGTTCTTCTTGAACAGCGCCTTGTAATCGGCCACCTTTTCGGGCGTATCCATGACGTCACGACGATAAACAATCGTCTTGCTGTCCCAGCTCACGAACGGTCCGCCGTCGTATCCCACTTCGTGGGTCAGTCGCTTGAAGTGCTTCCCGTTGAGATCGCACCGATAGATCTCCAGATCTCCTTCCCACGAGCCGGTGAACGTCATGAACTTGCCGTTCGGCGCCACCGTCGTCTCCGCGACGTATCCCTTCTTCTTGATCAGCGACCGAAGATGGCTGCCACCGGAGTTGGCCTCGTAGAGTGCGTAGTCCGGGTTCACCATCCACACGTAGCCGTGGCTGTGGTCGATCGTAGGTTGGGGCCCAGGATTTCGCTCGTGGGTGGAGCTGAAGATGATGTGTCTGTCATCCGGCATGAAGTAGCTGCAGGTGCACCGGCCCTTGCCTGTGCTGACCAGCTTCTTATCCGAACCATCAGCGTTCATGGTGTAGATCTGCTCGTCGGGATATTGGGGCTGCGCGGTTTGGTAAATCAGCTTGGTGCCCTCTAGGTTCCAATAGGCCTCGGCGTTCTGACCGCCGAAGGTTATTTGGCGGATGTTCGCAAGGTGCCCCTCGCCCGGCAGAGCCGGTACCGGCAGATAGGGCGGTGAATCCTGATGGACCTGGCCGAAGACGGAGAGTGCGATGGCGGCAGTCAAAAGCATCAACTTATTCCTACCTCAAGTTCACGGTGGATGGTTGTTTCCTCGTGGTCACTTCGGAAGGGCGGTGAGAATCACGGGACCGTCCGGCGTCACCACAATGGTGTGTTCGAAATGCGCGCCAAGGGAGCCATCCCGTGTCACGACCGCCCAGGGATCGCCCTTGCGGTGAGTCACCGTGGGTGACCCGGCCGTGATCATCGGCTCGATCGAAAAGGTCATGCCCGCCTGCAACCTGACTCCTCGGCCAGGCTGTCCGAAATTTGCAACTTCCAAGCCTTCTTCATGAACTGATCGACCGATCCCATGCCCCGAAAGGTCGCGGATCACTCCAAAACCGTTTCTCTCCACCAGCCGTTGCACCGCGTAGCCGATGTCGCCCAATGTCGCTCCCACGAAGGCAGCTTTGATCCCATGGGTAAGCGCCTCCTGTGCGACGGCCACAAGGCGCTGGGCCTGCTTGTTTGCGGTGCCAACAATCACGGTGATCGCAGAATCCGCATGCCACCCGTCCACATGGGCCGTGAGATCCAGCCCGACCACATCGCCGTTTCGGATGACCCTGTCCTTGCTGGGCACTCCGTGAATGACCTCATCGTTGATCGCAATGCAGGTCGCGTGGTGGTAAGTGACGCTGCTGAACGCAGGCTTATAACCGTCGAGCGATGGAAGCGCTCCATGTTTCTTCAGCTCATCCCTGGCGATCTCGTCGAGTTCAAGGGTTGTCGTCTTGCCCGGCACAATGCATCGCTTCATGCGATCAAGGCCAAGGGCGACGGCCCGACCTGCTTGGGCCATCTTCTCAACTTCTTCTGGGGTTTTCAGAGTCACTGCCACGGCAAATTCATGTTGACCGATTCAACTCGCGTATTGCTCTCACGATCCGCCGGAACCCGAGGAAGCTGACCTCGACCGGTGCGGCAAACTCCAGCAAAGCGCGTGCCAAACGGAAAGAATCAGAATCCAGATTAAGTATCGATACGTCTATGTAATATGCTTTATTTGTCTACTTATAACATTCAAGCCCGAGATGCCTTAAGGGCAGCCTCCTCGTGGCGCACCGGCATGATCAGCCTCCTGGGTGGTCAATGAGCTCGCAGGACGCAATTCAGGAACTCTCGACGATCGGACGCTTCCATGCTCGCGAGGGGTGCGAGGAACTTTTGGAAGGTGCCATAAGAACGGCGTGGAGCCCAGCTCGGGACGAGCCCGGCTGCCTGAGCATTTATTGGTACCGATCCATCCGCGACCCCAGGCTGTTCTTTGTTCATTCGAGATGGGCTGGCGAGGAAGCCTTCGAAATCCATGCCGAGTTGCCGCACACGGTCAACTTCATCGAAGAGGCGGAAAAGCTCATCGACCACCCACTCGATGTCACTCGACTCAAGATGCTCGATCCAGATTGACGACCGCTTCACTCGGGCCTGACTTGGCGTCCCTTGAGCCAGTACAATTGAGTTCATGAGCAACTCGGGTCAGAAACCCGTTTTTCAGCCTCAACAAGACGCTTTCGCCAATCACGTCGAAGGCTTGAGAAGCTTCGCCGAGACTTACGCAAAGTCGACTCTTTCCCGTGACCGCTCGATGGCGGGCGCCACGAAGCTCATCCGAAAGATCGACATGATGGTGGATAGGGAGATCGATCTGATCCACGACGGCACGGAAGCCCTGGCCAAAGAGGGTAAGGGACACCATTTTGGGTGAAA
>CAZUCK010000006.1:40821-60221 GCA_964619505.1 uncultured Fimbriimonas sp.
AGGCAAGGAGCGGCAAGCCAGCCTGCAAACCGGGTTGCGCCCACTGTTGCCATCAGGTGGTCGCCGCCGCCGTCCCCGAAGTCCTTCATGCGGCCGCGGCCATCAAGGAGAGCCACACTGCAGCGGACCTTGCTGCACTCAAAAAGCGGCTTGCGGAGTATGTGACGGCGAAGCGGGAGGTGGAGGCGGATAAGCGAGCCGATTTCGTCCACCCGTGCCCTCTTTTGATCGACAATGTTTGCTCCGCCTTCGAGGTGAGGCCCCTTGCCTGTAGGGGTTTCAACTCGTTCGACGTTACAACCTGCATCCAGTTCAAGGACTCACCGGGCAAGGTGATGGTCCTCGGCTCCAAGAAGCAGGTGGCGGTCTACGAGGCCCTGCAGACCGGCCTTCGCAGCGGTCTCACCGAGGTCGAGGCACAAGGTGACTTGGTTGCCTATGCCGAGGCGCTTCAAATCGCGCTGGAGCACGAAGACGCAGCGAGCCGTTACTTTGACGGGGAACCCATCTTCGAATCCGCCAAAATCACGTAGGTTTTCGTGCGTCGTACAATGCAGTTGAGCGCTGACGCGCTTGAATGGGGGTCGCATGAAGAAAGGAATTCTTATCCCAGTGATCGCGTTGTGGGTTTCGGTGGCGTTGGGGGCCGTCCACTCGCACGGGGCGAGGGCGGAGGATGCGCCGACCATCGCCAAGGACTCGATTCGAATCACGTTCACAACCGGACGCGTGATCGGCGCCTATGAAAAGCCGGGTTGGGTGCCCGCCATCGCCTTTCGAGTGAACGGTCCGATTGCAAGCGGGAGCACGCTCTCGGTGGAATTCGGCCTGCCTGACAAGAGCAATTGGGTGACGTTCGATTGCCCGACGGAAGAGACGGCGGCGGATGCCTCGCTCGACGTGGAGGGCGGCGCCGACGCGGTGTCCAACAAGAAGGCGGTCGAATACACGGGTGCGCTTAATTTCGCGATCAAGTTGCGAAATCCCCTCGCGGGCACGAGCGAGACGTTGTTCAAGGGGGAGGCCAAGGTTTTGAAGACGCCAACGCCCAGCGGGGCCGGCGCTCACTACCATGCAACGGCGAGCGAATATTACGTGCAAGATGACTGGCGGATTCCGATTGGGTTCGTATTCTTTGAAAAGGACAACGGCCACATGAACCAGTCGTTCCTTCATGTGCTGTTTTGGTACCGTGGCAACCCTGCTCAGACGGAGGCCCACCTCTTCTTCAAGGGTAAGGACATAGCCAAGAGCAAGGTTTCCGGCAACGGCGCATCGGGGTGGAATCCGAAGAAGGCTCAGTGGAGCTTCGCCGATTGCGAGTTTCTGGGCGTGTACCAGACGGCGCCTGAGGACGAGGGATACGATCCAAAGTTTTACCTTTCGGAAAACCCAGGCGATTACGAAGTCAAGGTGCTGTTGGTGGGCAATCTGGCGCGATCGATCAAGTTCAACGTTGACGCGAGCGGAAAGTACGACAACGGAATCGCCGCGGCGAACAAGCTTGGGAGCAATCGTGTGATTGTGCCGGTGCAGGTGCTTGGCAGTCAGGAGACGTGGAACCACGGGGCATGGAAGACCGACGCCTTTTATGGGCATCCCCTTACTGGGTTCTCGGTTCCGGGACCTTAGAGGCGCTTTGGCGTCCGAATTGACGTAAGGTAAAGTTGAGTCCCTCCGGCCTGGTGAAGGGTGAGCTTTCATCAGTCGGGGCGGGTTCGAATTTTGAACCTAAACGCGGCCTCGTAGCTCAGAGGATAGAGCGCCTCCGTCCTAAGGAGGGCGTCGGGGGTTCGAGTCCCTCCGAGGCCGCCAAGAATTTGAACCTAAAAGACAGACGGCCGTCCTTGTCCCGGCTGTTGTAGAATTGCCGGGCCGTTTAGAAAGAATCTTTCAAGACGGCAGCCTGTCCAGGAGACAAGTTCCGGCCATTGTCATCTCAGAACCCTCCCAAGAAATTGCCGCCGTCCCAGACCGTGCTTCGGACTAGCCCACCAGGGTACTGAGCCGCACTCATTCGGGTGTTTCAGCGTCGGGTCTGTGTCCCTCGGGCGTCGCAAATTCATATTGACGCGCTCTCGACATCGGGCGACGTCACACGACATTTGTTTCTATAGTTCTCGAAATATTGTGGTATATTATGGATGTGGACGACCATAGATCAACCGCGAACATGTTCAAGGCCCTGGGTGATCCGACCCGGTTGCGCATCTTTAACTTCTTGCGCTTGAGTTGCTGCCCTGTGGCAATCGGCGAGGTGGGTGAAGTGCGGCCGGTGGACGGCCCGACGGTCGGAGAGGTCTGCTGCGAGGTTACGGGCGCAGGGAAGATTACTTCGACCATTAGCTTCCATCTCAAGGAACTCCGCAATGCGGGGCTCATCACGATGGAAAAGCGTGGCAAGAACATGATCTGCGGCGTCGACCGCGTAGCTCTGGCCAAGCTAGCGGATTATCTCGCGAAGGAATCGGAAACATGCAGCGGATGCTGCTAAGGAGAATACAGATGAGCAATTCGAACCCTTGTAACTGTAACGATGAGTGTTGCTGCGACAACTGTTGCGGCGGCTGCTGCGGCGGTAAGTAACGACCATGCGGGTGCTATTTGTGTGCGTCCACAATTCTGGACGCTCTCAAATGGCCGAAGCCTACTTGAACCAGCTCGCCCGTGAGGGCGGGCTGGATTTCATTGCGGAATCGGCTGGGACCCTGGGTGGCAAGGAGCTTAATCCTGCCGCAATCATTGTGATGGCGGAAGACGGTGTTTCGATGGAGGGCCATCTGCCCAAGCTGCTGACGCATGAAATGGCAAATCGTGCCGATAAGATCATTTCAATGGGATGCGGAGTCGACGTTGAAGCCTGTCCAGCCAAGTTCTTGCTTGCGGAAGACTGGAATTTGGACGACCCGGCAGGGCAGCCGCTAGAGAAGGTGCGAGAGATTCGTGACCAGGTCAAAGCCCATGTGCGAGAATTTTTGGAGAGAGCGAAGTGATGCTTAAGCGCTACGCCGCCGAATTCATCGGCACCTGCATGATCGTGCTCGCTCCGGTGATGCTTGCCAGTTCCGGAAAGCTGCACGGCGGCGATGCAAGCCTGCTCGCGGCGGCCCTCGTTTCCGGGCTTCCGGTTCTGGCGATGGTTTACACGTTGGGTCCAATCTCCGCGGCCCACTTCAACCCGGCGGTAACTCTAGGTTTTGCCGTTTCTAAACGCTTTCCTTGGCAGTTCGTGATTCCCTATTGGATCTCGCAAGTCCTCGGAGGAATTGCCGCTGCTTGCATAGCCTTCGCGATCTTTGGAAGCGGAGCAGGGGCTCACATTCCGGCCGATCCATCGGCTGTGGTGCGAAACATTGGCACCGAGGCATCAATCGGTTTTATGCTGATGCTCGTCATCATGGCCGTTGCCACGGACCGTCGGGTGTCGAGCACGGTCCCTGGCCTTGCGATTGGTTTGATCGTGATCGTTGGCGTCCTCGTCGGCGGACCCGTGACCGGCGGGTCGATGAATCCGGCGCGATCATTGGGACCGGCACTCTTTGTTCCTGGAGCGCTTGGACAATACTGGCTGTACGCCCTGGGTCCTTGCTTGGGAACGATTGCGGCAGCCTTGATCTATGAAGCGGTGAGGCTTGAACCGCAGCATGCCAGGGGGGCTCCAAATGAGTTGTTCGAAGCTTTAGAGAAGATTGGGAAACGGCCTTGATCAATCGGCCAGGCACAGGATGGTTGGGCACTACGTGTCGCGTTCCAGAGCGTAGACGTCGCTCAGAATCCCATCCATCTCAATCTGCTTCTCAAACTTCAGGCCCGCTCGGCTGGCAGTGCTTCTTGAGCTTTCGTGATCGGGGTCGATGAGGGCGATAACACGCGATAGGCCCAGTACTTCAAATGCGTGTCGGACAAGTCCTGCCGCCGACTCCGAACCGTACCCTTGCCGCCAGAACCGCTTGTCCACCATATACGCGATTTCGATCTCCAACGCGCCGTCGATCGTCCAAGGCAGCAAGCCGCCCCTCCCTATGAACTCGCCCGTCGCCCTATGGTTGGCCGCCCAGAGTCCAAGTCGAGGGTCTCGCGGATGCCCGTTCAGAAACCACTCCATCTCGTCTTTCGTTTGAGCCGCATCTCGCACTCCGTCTGGAAAGTAGCGTCTAATCTCCGGGTCCGCGTAAAGCCGCACCAAATGGCCCAGGTCATCCCGGACAAAGCGTCGAAAACGGAGGCGTTCGGTTTCAAAAATCATCGCGTGCCCTCAGAGATCTTAGCTTCGCGCCCACGGATGGCGCGAACCTAACGAAAAGGCGGGCGGGGACATTTTGCATATCCCCGCCCGCCAGTTGGCCGAGAGGCTCTGTTACTTCAGCGTGATGTTTCCGCCAAAGGTGCACATGCCGCCGTACCTGGCAGCCGGATCCATCTGAACGATGGCGGCCACTTGGGTTTGCGGCAGGAAGTAAAGGCTGAAGGCTTGGCTCATTTGGCCACCTTGGCCCGCTCGGAGCAGCTTCATCTGGTTTTGGCTGGACTTCAAGAGTCCAGGGTCGCCCGCAAAGTAACGCACTTCGCCGTTTTGGCCCGTGGTCAAAACCACGAGGTCAACTCCACCGAAATCGTCGGGGTTAAGCGCGCTTAGAAGCGAGTGGTAGATGTTCTTGAAGCTCAGCGAGTGGAACGCGCTTCCGACGTTGCTCGACACCTTGTCCATGAGGGCGGAGTAGTTTACGCCAAGCCCTGAAACGTTCATCGTCGAGAGGCTCTTCTTGACCTCGGTTTGAATGAGCTTCTGCGCTTGGACGACTTCTTTGCTGCCCCACTCGTCCTGCTCGAAAAAGCAAACAAGCTCACCGGAAATCCAGCCTGGGTCGTTGACGTTCAGCGTCGTTTCCATGCTTTGGCCCGTGATCTTGTAGCGGCCGCCAGCCTTGGCCCAACCGCTTCCCGAGTGGCCCAAATCGTGCTGGTTTGCAAATCCGACCAAGCCAACTTCAAGCGTTGACAAATCGGGTGAGTAGACCGTGGTGTTCCCGCTCGTGTGCGGCAACATGTGGGCTTTGAACTGCACGCCGATCACATACGGCTCGTCGTCGTTAAAGGGACCGAAGTCGTCCACCTTTTGATAGTGAAGGCTGTTGAGCTCGATCGAATACGTCTTCATCAAGGGCGTCGCCGGAGCGGGCGGTGCCGCTGCATGCCTTGGCGGTACGAGGATCGGCTTGGTGGGCGGCCTCTGAGCGAACGCAGAAGTCGAAGCGAGAATGATGGATAGAACGACGGCGCTCGCCAGACGAGCGGTGCCCTTTACTTTGTATTGCATTGAATATTCCCTCCAAAAAAAGCGGCAATTGGAGCTCACGGATTCGCCAGCGTTCCGTCGCCGCTTGAACACATTTCTGGAGATACTGACACATCAGGATTCCAAGAGTTTCGTTGATTTGCCTTCGCTGCTCTGGAGGGCACGCAACAAAAGTCGCGACTGGAGCTTGACCACGTGGTCGACTTTTGCCTTATAGTGAACCCATGAATGCGCAGTGGCCGGCACTTGTTCTGGGCGAATGGCGTGACACGTATGACACCCTCCACATGTGGACTCAGATCGTCGGCAAGATCTGCCTGAAATTGATGCCGCCCGCGAACCAGTTCTGGAACATCACCTTTCGCGTCGATCCACGCGGCCTCGTTACGCCGCTCATGCCCTACGAGAACCGCACTTTCTCCATCAGGTTCAACTTCGTTGATCACCGTCTTGAGATTCTGTGTTCAGATGGGGGCAGACGTGAGTTCCCATTGGAGCCGATGACGGTTGCCGAGTTTCATCGCAAGGTTTTCGCCGAGCTTGCCGCAATCGGCATCCACGTAAAGATTTGGCCGATGCCGGTCGAAATTCCCAACCCCATTCCGTTTACCGAAGACACCGTGCATGCGTCTTATGAATCGAGCCAAGCGCTTGCCTTTTGGAGGGCGCTTCTTTCGATTCAGCCCGCCTTCGAAAGTTTCCGTTGTGGGTATCAGGGCAAGTGCAGCCCAGTCCACTTCTTCTGGGGCAGTTTCGATCTCGCCGTAACCCGCTTTTCGGGCCGTCGTGCTCCCGCGCGACCCGAGATGGGAGCAATGTATGCAGAGGCCTATTCCCAAGAAGTCATTAGCCACGGTTTCTGGCCGGGCAGCGGGCCGGTGCAAGAAGCAGCATTTTATGCCTACATCGTGCCCGCACCGAAGGGTTTCGCTCAAGCGGGCGTCGAGCCCAAAGCTGCATATTTCCATGAAGAACTTGGCGAGTTCATCCTGCCCTATGAAGCCGTGCGCGCAGCGCCGTCCCCCGAAAGGGAGCTCACTTCTTTCCTCAACTCAACTTACGACGCGGCCGCGAATCTGGCTGAATGGGACAGACCCAACTTGGAAAGGTCGCTGAGCTGACTTGCACTTTGCCGTGAATCCGCGTCCATCCGTCCCACAATGCGAAAACACAAGAAAGCGTCGCCGAGCCCACGGAGGAAACGGAGGTTTCGCTAAGTACCTCTCGTATCCCCAAAAAGCTCAATCTGAAGTCTCGGCGTCAGTCGCCAGCCACGATCCATGCAAATTTCGACGAGTGCAGGTTGGCGCTTGTGCAAGGTCTCCACATCCCTCCCTTCCGCCATCAAAAACACAGACCCGGGGTCGACTCCGGGCAACTGGTCGATCAATGATTCGATCTCGACAAGATCGGCCAAGGGTGCATCGCCCACGACGAACTTAAGCTGGAAAGGGTAGGTTGAAACGAGCTTGGTGATAACGGTCGAATTCAGACGGGTTGCGTCATGCCGCTCGCTCCAACCGCTGTCGGCCGGGGGGGTGGAATTCGACAGTTTCGGACTGATCGACATCAGGTCGCAGGACAATGCCCGGAAGACCGTCCCGGCCGTTTCAATCGTGATCAAATGCCCCAGTTCTCTTAGCTTCCGAGCTAGGGGTTCGATTGCGTCGAAGAGCATTGGTTCGCCGCCGGTCAGCACGACATGGCGTACGTCCAGCGACCGAACTTTGGCGACGATGTCATCCACCTGCATGATGGGTCCCTCGGGGTCCCAGCTGGCATAGGGGGTGTCGCACCAAATGCATCGAAGATTGCAACCGCTCACCCTGACGAACGTCGATGGCGTTCCAAGCCAACTTCCTTCACCTTGGATGGAAGCGAAAATCTCGGCGATTCTCAAGGTCTCGGTCACAGGCGAGGGTCCCTCAGGCCCGCATCTTGAAAGCCCTTGATTCGAATATGGCAAGAATCGCAAAGGGTGCAGGGTTCTCCCCTTGGTCCCGGGTCATAGCAACTGCTCGTCAGCGCGTAGTCGACCCCGTTCTTTGCGCCCAGCCTGATGATTTCGCTCTTGGAGAGATTGATCAAAGGCGTGTGGATGGAAAGCTTACGTCCCTCGACTGCCGCCCGGGTCCCAAGGTTGGCCATGCGTTCAAAGGCGGCAATATATTCGGGCCGGCAGTCCGGATATCCGGAATAGTCCACCGAGTTCACACCAATGAAGATGTCTGAGCTCCCAATGACCTCTGCAAAAGCGAGTGCGAACGCAAGAAAGATCGTATTGCGAGCGGGCACGTAGGTGATGGGAATCTGAAGGCCATTGGCCGCATCGTCTGCATTCCGTGTGCTTTGACCTCTTTCAGACTCCGGCTCCGCAACATTTCCCTTTGGTACGTCAATGTCTGCGGTCAAGGCGCTCCCCCCGAATCGGCGGAGATCAAAAGCGATCGTCTCGTGTCGCGTGGCTCCCATCTCAAGGGCCAACTTTTCCGCGCACTCCAGTTCGATGGAATGGCGCTGACCGTAGTCGAACGACAGAGCGTGGCACGCGTATCCGTCCGCCTTCGCCACCGAGAATACGGTGGCGCTGTCGAGACCGCCGGACAGCAAGACGACCGCAGGTTTTTGCACGACTGAGTTTAGCAAGGCCATCTCGACCGGTTCAGCCTGCCAGGCCCACCGCGCTCGCCGAAGAAAAAATGGGTTCGCCAGCAAAATAACGATCAGCCGCATCAGGTGTGTCGAGTGCGATCTTTAGCGCCGGCGCAAATTCGACGTACTCGTCTGACAATCCACTTGCAGCCAGACCCCTTTGCAGTCCCGCAACCAAGTTGTCTGCGGCCGAAACTTGCACCATCGAGCAAGGCAATGTCACCGCGCCTGGCGATTCCTTAAATCGTATGCAAACTTCGACGTCGACCGAGTTGAAGCCGCGGCACTTCAGAGGACGGACCTCAAACACGCTGCACATATCGTCGACGAGCATGGGGCAAGAATGGACGATCTTCGCAGCCTGCGCCAGAGCTTTCTTTGCGGAAATGTAGCCTTCGATTCGCCCACGGATCGTCTCGAGGTCCTCTTTTGAGAACCTTTCGCGGAGGTAACTGGCAATGCGCAGCACTTCAGGAATCGTCGCCCCGACCGCTTGATGGCAACAATGCGCACAACCTTTGGCACAGGCGATGCGGCGTGCCTTTCCAGCATTCGACATCTGTTCATTGTCGCGATGCACCGCCTCGATGAACTCCTCCGCGATCATGTCGATCTTACGGATGAGTTTGTCGTTGCTTTCCTGGGTGCGTCCCCGTCGGAACGTAGATTCCGTGTAGGTGTTGGAAAAGCTGCGCAAGCCGGCCAGCATTCTCGTGACATTGGGATCGAAAGCCTGCTTTGGCTCGCTCATATTCTGAATTGTACGTAGGTTTCGTCGATTAATGTCGAGGGTGCGGCCATATCCGTCGAACGGGTACACATCAGGCATGTTCCAGGTGGCAAGAGTGGCTCGCTTGAACTTGGAACACCTCCGGCCACTTGTCGAGGAGAGCCTAGGCGAAGGGTTCAACCACGTCGCGCAACTGTCATCCGACTATGAGAGTGGCACTCTGCGATTCGACGGCCCGCGCGAAGATCTCTATGCCGTCTATGACGGCGAAGAATTGGTCGCGGTGGGAGGTTTTATGCACCATCAATTCACGTCTGACCCGAGCGTCGGACGCGTCCGTCGGGTTTACGTGAAGCAATCCCATCGGCGGAACGGCGTGGGACGCCAATTGATGGAAGCCATTCTGGATGGGGCTAAAAATCATTACGAAGTCGTGGTCCTTTGGACTGATACAGAACGTGCGTCCGCTTTCTACCTGAGCCTTGGATTTCAACTCGATTCCTCCCATCCCAGGGTGACCCATCTTAAGCATCTCCGGTGAGCTAAACTCCAAGCGAATGCATAGTCTGCAAGAAGAACTGCTGCGACGGATTCAGGCGTCCCAGATCTCGGCCGCCTCGCGAAACCGGGAAGTGGTGCAATCGGGCCCGTTTCGGGTGATGCTGAACGTCAACGATGATCTGATTTGGCTGAATTACGCCGTGCCGACCCACAACGGTTTCGATCACAACGCCATTGAAGCAATGAAGGAGCCTTTTGCTCGGTACAACCGAGTCCCCCGTTTGGAATTTCTTGAGGAACTATGGCCCGAGTTGCCTGCAGCGTTGGAAGCCTGCGGTTTTGAATTGCAGAGCCGTTTGCCCGCCATGGTTTGCACGAAGTCAACCTTTAGGGGTGTCTCGGCAAGCACGGACTTGCTGGAGTCAAAAATCCTTGCTCCATCCGACGACATCCATGCATACCTGAGCATCGGAATGCAGGCTTTTGAGGGTAAGAGCGAGGTCACTGACCCCCAAGTTGAGCGTCAACGTGAAAGCATCCTCAAGGGCCCTCATCGTTGTGCGATGGCGTGGTTTGAGGGCCATCCGGCCGCCGTTGCACTACTGATGCCCGAAGGTGGCGTCGCGGAGCTGGCGGGTGTGGCCACATTGGACCGTTTCCGCCGAAAGGGATTGGCCTTGGCGGTCAGCTCAGTACTGTTGGACGAATTCTTTGGCAGCCCGCAGGGGGACGAAGCGATTGCGTGGCTTGGCGCGGGGGACGACACTGCGAAGGCGGTCTACGAGAAACTTGGTTTCGAAACTCTCTGTACGCAGGCCAATTACATTCTCAAGAAGGACGCGTAGTGGCCTTAATGGCTCCAGGATGAGGCGTCAATTCGGCGCCCTTATCCTCTCTCCAAGAATTGTCAACAAATCTTGAGAACGTTATGCTTCAAGGGCCGTCCATGTAGGTAACAACCTGCCCTGCCGTCCGATTTTTGCCGGGCGGGTCGAATCAGGGCAATCTATGACGACTTTCTTCCCGCTCCTCGCCGTCGTGTTGGCGGTTTTTGCCTTTGTCATCAGTGGACCTAAAGAGCGCCGTCCATCCACGGTGTCCCTTCAAGTCAGTGCCTTTGCCGTCTACGTCATCGCCGCCCTCGTGACCTTTGAACAGCGGCCAATCGGCGAGTCCATGGCGATCATCGAAGGCTACGGACTGGGCCTGTTTGGCGCAATGGCGGCCTCCCTGTATTCCACCCGCGCCGCGACTCTGGTCGGTTCCATGGTGTCCGCCTTTGCCTTCGGCGTTGCCGCTGCGGGATCGGTTCATTTGTTGCGTTCCGGTCACGCCGAAATGGCCCAATTGGGCGCCCTTGTGGGGTGTGGCCTGACAGCCGTCATTTTGGATATACAAGAGGATTCGCTTGCGTCCGTTGCCGCCCTGGCCGTTGCCGCCACGGTGTCTCCCGATCTCCTCGGATTGCTCGCGACAAAGTCCCATGCGCCCGGCTACGCGGGAACGATGATCGGGCTCGCTGCTGCGGCGTTGGGTCTTGCGGCAGTCGCCGTTGACCGTTTCGGAAAAGTGGGAACGAAAAGTCTCATCCCTTTGGTTCTCGTCGCCTTGCTTTCCGCCATGGGTTGGTTCCTTGCTCGGCAATGGCCCGACCTGCACGAAGCCGTCAAGCTGATGCCCATCGCCGGGGCGGCAGGCATTGCGGTGCATTGGATGATGCCCGCGAACGGTGAATCCAGCAACCTGCGTTTGGGTCTCGCCATCATCATCTGGTGCTCGCTTGCCACCTTTGCCTTTGGAGTCTTGAAGTCCTTTGGAGTCGCCCTCGCACTGGCCGGGGCGTCATTCACGCTGCTTATCCTCGCCAACCCTCGCGCGCTCGCCAGTTTGGCCTCGCTAATGGTCCTGACCCTTTACCGCGTTTTTCGCAGTGAACACCCGGACACCTACCAAGCTATCGATTTGGGTCAGCATTATGCTTTGGTCGGCCTAATCTTAGGGGCGATGGCAGCCACGCTGCCGCTCGAATGGCTTCGGAACCATCCCGAAAGAGCCGGAAGGAAAGCGTCTCTCGGCATGGTCATCTGGGCCCTTTACCTCTTGGGCGCGCCCGCCATCGTTGGGGTGATGCTCAGCGAAAGAGGCATGATCGGTTTCCTCGTGGGCCTCGGCATGGCGCCCCTCATCGCGGGTTGGCAAGACAGGCGGTCGTTGGGAGTGCTTTCCCTGAGCGCCGGTCTAGGCGGCCTTACACTGCTGGTGTTCAGTTGGCTGTCCGATTTCCTCGACGTGGCGCGAGATGAGAAGGTTCGCTTCTTTGGATACTCGGTTGTCGGCATCGTCATCGGCGGGATTGTTCTCTCGATGCTGGGGGCAATCAAGGCGCAGGAGGCAGTCAGTTGAGCCTGTCTCCAAAGGGTCCGGCCCTTAAGAGCATCTTGGGGATGGCCGCGGCCGCATCAGTCTGTGCATTTCTCGTCTCCAATGGAATCACTCAAGAGGTCCCACGCGGAAGCTTGTCGGGCCATCTTGTCATGTCTGAGAATGGGCAATCTCTCGGCAAGGCACGCATCACTCTGACGGCGACCAACCAGGTAAATGGGGACGAATCCGCAGCCGAATACAACGTCAAGACGGATTTGGATGGCAACTTCCATTTCCGACACTTACAGGCGGGTCAATATGAATTGGACCTTTCCGCGAAGCACCACCAAGCGGAGAAGGTCGTCCTCACAATCACTGAGGGCCGCACGGAGAGCTTAAGGATTATGGCCACGCCATCCGAACCCAGTTTGAAGCTCTACGCAAGCCAGCTCGTTTTCCTCCCCGGTGAACAGCCGAAGCTGGAAGTTCACGGCTTTGCGATGGCCCAAGTTCTGACCGTCAACCTGTATAAGCTTGACGACGAGGAGATCGCCTCGCACATGGGCATCGAGAACACGCTCGCGCCCATTCGCCAGGCGCGCGATAACGGTGGGAAGCTTCCGAAATCCACGCTCGTGCGGACCGATACCTTTAAGATCGAGAACAAGGACGCTGAAGGGGAGTTCATCGAGATGTTGAAACTCCAGGGTCTCCCCGACGGATTTTATTACGCGTCCTGCGCGGCGGGGCCAGCCCGCGACTTAGCGTTCATCAACGTCACCCGCATCGCGATGGTGACCAAGACAAGCGCGTCGAAAACACTCTGTTATGTGACGGACCTCCAAAATGGGAAGCCCATTTCAGGGGCACGAGTTTTCTCCGCAAGCAAACGAGGGCTGAAAGAGGAAGGGGTGACGGATGTTCAGGGCCTGACCACCGTGTCGCGTGGCAATCTGCAAGGGGTGGCAGGAACCGATGACGCGGATGGAGGCGGCAGGGCCAATGGTGAGGCAACATTGCTTGCGCGAAGCGGGACTTCCGCCGCAATCTGCAATATGTACAACTATGGAGGCAAGGCGCCGGGGAAACTCTTCGTTTACACGGAGCGCCCAATTTATCGACCGGGCGACCTGGTTCAGTTCAAGGGCATTGCACGCCGTCTCCAAGGCGACGATTTCAAATTGCCCGGGTCCGGTTCAGCCAAGGTCACCGTCACGGATCCGGACGGGAATTTGATCCAGCAGATGGATGAAACCGTCAACCCCCACGGTTCATTCAATGGGTCCTTTTCGACCAGCGTCGAAGCCAAGCCGGGCGCTTATCGAATCTCTTGCTCCGCGTTTGGCCTCGCACGGAGCCAGTGGGTCACCCTTGCCGCTTATCGCAAACCTCAGTTCAAGATCGACATCACGCCAGAAAAATCAACGCATGTGCTGGGCGACCCAATCAAAGCTGTGATCGCCTGCAATTATTACTACGGCGCTCCGGCGGTTGGAGCAAAAGTAAAGGTCGACGTCTACCGCTCAATTCACTGGGAATTCGAAGACGACGAGGACGGAGGCGATGACGCTTTTGACCCCGGCTATGGGAACTATCACGCGGCCGGTGAATATTCGTTCCAGGCTGAGGCGGTCACCGACGAATCAGGGAAAGCAATCATTGAAATCCCCACTGAAGCACAGAAGAAAGGTGACGACAGATACTCGTTCGACTTCGACTATAGTCTGAACGTCAGTGTTGCCGATGACAGTGGCCAAACTTTCGGTGAGCAAGCGAACTTTACGGTCTACCAAGGCGACTACGCCCTGAAACTGAGTTCAGCCGACTACATCATCCGGCAGGGGCAATCGTTCAACGTCGATGTCAAGCTTGACGATCACTCAGGCGACCCCGTTGCGGGCCGCACCGTATCGGTCACCGCAGAGCGAGTCCATTGGCGTCGAAAGAATCAGTTCGAGCAAGTTGAAGACCGAGAAAGCATCGGAACCGTCACCGTAACGACTGATGTCGATGGGAAGGCGAGAGCCACGATACCAATGCGGGAAGGGGGCCTCGTTACCCTTACTGCCACGGCGACAGACCTTTCCCGGCGTGGCATTCAGGCGAGGACGTCCGTTTACGTGGAAGGTGATGACGGATTTTTGGGACAAGAGCCCTCGGAGCAACTCACCCTCACCCTCGACAGAAAGGCTTACTCCGTCGGCGACAAGGTCCATCTCCTCATTCAAGCTCCCTCGCCGGGCGGTACGGCGCTTCTCTGCGTCCAAGCCAACGAAATCCTACAGACCAAACTGGTTCCGATCAATGGCCAAGCCACGGACGTCGACCTCTCGGTGGCCGCGGCGTTCGCGCCCAACGCTTACATCTCGGTGGCCTACGTGAAAGACAAGAAATTCATGGAGGCGAACCGTTCCCTGAAAGTCAATTGGACGGCGAAACGTTTGAATCTCAAGGTGTTGCCTGGATCGGAGAAATACCTTCCGGGCCAAAGGGCGACGGTCAAGATTGAGGCCAGCGACGACCGCGGCAAGCCGGTGCGCGCCGACGTGTCACTTGCTGTCGTCGACGAGTCGATTTATGGCCTCCAGGAAGATTCCACGGACATCCTGAGGTCTTTCTATCCGCGGCGGCCGAACGACGTTACGACCAGCTTTTCCTTCCCCGAGATTTATCTTGACGGGGGCGACAAGGGTGGCAGAAACATTCCGATTAGATCCAAGTTCCGAGACACCGCCTACTGGCAGCCAGCCATTGAGACGGATTCAAAGGGCGTTGCCGTCTTCCAATTCAAATTGCCGGACAACATCACAGAGTGGCGCGCCACGGCGGTTGGAGCTACGGATGACACCGCAGTCGGGATGCAAACGGCCAACTTCAAAGCCGCTAAACCGCTGATGCTGCGCATCGATGCGCCGACCTTCATGGTCATGGGCGACACCCAGCGGATCGTCGTCGCCGTCACCAACGATGGCGACCGGGACGCAGACGTCAACGTCCGCCTGAAACTCACCGGAGTCACCGCGGAAGGCGACTCATCGCGCAAGGTCCGTGTGGCTGCCGGCAAATCGCAAAACGTGGACTGGTCGATAAGCGCGTCTTCGACGGGCAACGCCAGCCTAGTCGCCACCGCTTGGATCGACCGCGGGGCATCGGACGGAGTGCTGAAAACCGTCTCGATTGAACCTCGCGGACGATTGAGCGTGGAGTCGAGCAGCGGCCCCGTTTCCGCCTCGGTGAAGACCATTTTAACGCTCGCCCCCGATGCGGACCGCACCACCGGTCGCTTGGCCATTACCTTGTCGCCTTCTTTGGCTTCGGTGATGGCCCAGTCACTCGACAGCCTGATAGCCTATCCATACGGATGCGTCGAGCAGACCATGGACAGATTCATGCCCGCCATCAGGGTGGAGGGCTTGGTGAGAGACCTCAACCTGCCGAAGCCCTCGAATCTCGCCAAAGTGCCGGACATCGCGAGGGATTCCATGGCTCGCCTTGCGACGATGCAGCATGCGGACGGCGGTTGGGGATGGTGGGTCTACGATAAGTCCGACCCTTTCATGACTGCTTTCGTCCTGGACGGTCTCAAACGTGCTGAGGCGGGCGGTTACAAGAGCTACACGATTCACACCCATCAGGCTCTCCAATGGGCCATCAATTACTTCGAGAAGGGTCCCCCGAAGAAAGCAGGGGGTGATGGATGGCAGAGGCCCGAAAAGCTCGGGGACAAGCTGTACCTTCTCGATTCCCTGGTGAAATTCGGCCATCCGGAGGAGGCAGTCAAGGTCCTACCCACTCTCGACTGGCGCGGCGCCGATCCGACGGATCTGTCGATCGGTGTTTGGCTCTACGATGACCTGGGTCCGGGATTTCGAGCACGACGGAATGACTTGCTTGCGAAGTTGAAGAGCTATGCAGTCACTGACGGCGGCGCGACTCATTGGTTGGGGCAAGGTTGGTCGAGCGCGGATGCAAACACGGCCATGGCCTTTACAGCCTTCATGCGAGTTGCGCCCGATGATCCTCTGGCAGATGGCGTTGTTCGTTATCTGATGCAGCACCGCCGCGACAACATGTGGGATTCGACGTTCACCACAGGGATCACCCTGGAGGGCCTCGACCTCTACATGCGTCATTTGAAACCGCAGGTTGGCAAGTCGCAGGTGGATGTTCTTGTCAATGGAAGGAAGATACGGACCTACGCGCTCACTCCGGCAACTCTGTTCGACGCAAGTTACACATTGAGAGTGCCCGTGGCCGAGCTTAAGAGTGGGGCCAACGAGGTTGAGTTCAGGCAGACAGGATCCGGATCGTCCTACTATTTCGCCGAGCTTAAGCAATACGGTGCGAAAACTCAAGAGGTTGGCTACCAGCCGCTCAAGGGTCTTTCGATCACCAAGAGTTATCGAGTCCTCCGGGCGACCCGATTGGAAGACGGCAGCCTCAAACTTCTGCCCTCTGCCAAGCCGGTGGACTCGGCGGATTCGGGAGACATCTTGCAATGCACGTTGCTTATCCACTCCGACCTCCCTCGCCAGTTCGTGATGATCGAAGATCCGATTCCCAGCAATTGCCGCGTGACGGAGCGTGATTCTGTGGAGGATTCCAGCGAATGGAATTGGTGGTGGTGCAGCCTCGTCCAACTCGATGACCGGGTTGCACTGTTCGCACGCGATTTGAACGCAGGCGATCAAACGATCAAGTACACGTTGCGGGCCGAAGGCTCGGGACTCTCTCGGGCGCTTCCTGCGACGGTGGTGAATATGTACGATTCGGGTCAGCAGGCGTCTTCAGCGGAGGCTCCCTTGGAGGTTCGCCGATGACTCTGAGCCAAGCGGGAGTTTTGGTATGCGCCGCTCTTTCGCTGACTGCCGCTGCGCTATGGATGACACCCCAGGAGCGTCGAATTGCCTCTTACGCGACCTCTCTTCAGGGGCGCAACAAGGCACAGCGCCAGAACGCGATCCGTGCCCTTAAGCTCCTATCTGGCTCCGTCATTGAGCCCGGAGTGACCTTTTCGTTCAATAGGCGTGTCGGATCTTTTTCCCGCGACGATGGATATCGGAAGGCTCCTGTAAGTTATAACGGCCAGCTCATCGACAGTTGGGGTGGCGGCGTTTGCCAGTCGTCGACGACGCTCTACAACGCCGCCCTTCTCGCGGGAATGCGAATTGCGGAGCGGCATCGCCACGAATTTTGCCCCTCGTACGTTCCTCCTGGGCGGGACGCGGCGGTCGCATACAACGACATCGACTTAAAGTTCGTCAATCCGCTGCCGTATCCAGTTCGACTGCAAGTGTCGACGGAGGGGGATGTGCTGCGTGTCGACTTCCTAGCCACCTCCTCCTTGGCGAAACCCGTGCAGGTTGTTGAAGAGATCCGCAATGTTCAACTCCCTTCGGAGTTTTCGTTGGGCACTCCTGGTCGAGGAGGCAGAGTCAGGAACAGCGGGAAACCGGGCTACAGCGTTAGGGTCTACCGAATGCAGGGTGGCCAGCGGGAGCTTGTTTCCACTGACTGCTATCCCGCCATGAACCGAGTCGTTGACTTCGACGGGTAGTTCGTTCACCTTGAACGGGCCCTGGTTGAAGCTGGCACCAGGAACACTGGGTCCCGCGATTGTGGGGTCACCCTTCGATGACGAGCTTGGAGAAGTCACCGGCAAGGAGAAGTTGTTGTCGAACCAGTTCCAACATGGCGAGCCTTGAGTCACGCACCTTCTCATCCTCCACCATCACCATCGTCGCGTCAAAAAACTCGTTGATCGGCTTAGGCAATTGCCGCAGCGCTTCGACGATCGCTGCGGCATCTTGCTTCTGTTCTGCTGCCTCGAGTTGGCCGTCTATCTTGCGGGCGGCGGAAAGCAATGCCTCACCCTCTGCGGACTGTAAGTTTGAAACGTTGGTGCCAAACGCGATATGTTTCTTACGGGCGGCGGCAACGATGTTGAGCGGCCTCGTAGCGGCGTGGATGAAAGCTTCGTTTGAAGCCAAGGTTTCCAGGCACTGCACGCGCAGTCGAACCTCGCGGGGAGCGAGTGTCTCGCCAGTGAGCGCCGCGTCCAAGATATCGTGCCGTACGTGCGGCAACAGTGCGGTGTATCGCGACCCGAAGAGTTCGAAGGCTGCCTCTTGAGTCCGAGCCGGGTCCACATTGAAACCCTGTCCAACGTAAAGTTTGGCCGCTTCTGCGAGCAGCGGATCGAAGGGCGGAATTCGCCCTGGCCAGCCCCAAGCGGCCTCAATCAACACGGTCGCTGCGCGCCGAAGAGCAAAGGGATCACTTGAGCCGGTGGGTGCAAGTCCCACACCCAGATACCCAGCCAGCTTGTCCAGTTGGTCGGCCATCATCAGCCGCACGGCGGTGCGTGCTCTCGCACAATCTGGACGAAGGTTCTTTGACGGGTCGTAGTGCGACGCGATGGCCCAACACACGGGGTCGGGCAGGTCTTGCCGCTTGGCGTATTCGCCCCCGATGACTCCTTGAAGGCTGGGCAACTCACTGACCAGGCCCGTGCTCAAGTCGGCCTTCGCCAGGCGTCCAGCCTCAGCAGCGAACTCCGTCTCTTCCTTGTCAGCACCTGTGGCCCGTGCCACCTCGGCGGCGAGCGCAGAAAGCCGGTCCGCTCTTTGCCGAACTGAACCCAAATCGTTGTGGAAGACAATGCCCGCCGTCCTCTCGAGGAAGTCCTCCAGCTTGTGGAGCACGTCTTCGTCGAAGAAGAACTTCGCGTCATTGAAGCGTGCGTTTAGAACCCATTCAGTACCGACGCGCACGCTCGCGTCCTCGCCGGAGTTACGCACGAAAACAAAACGCGTCGTCAGCCGACCGTCACTGTCCCGCACGGGGAACATCTTCTCGTGTTTTGCCATCGCTGTCGTCAGGACAGCTTCGGGAAGGGTAGAGAATTCGTCTCGGAAATTTCCTTGCACCGCCGTTGGCCACTCGGTTAGAAACACGTTTTCTTCAATGAGGGCTTCCGGCATGATGGGTTCGCCACCGGCGACTCTTCTTGCCCCCTTTAGAATCAATTCGCGTCTCACGTTGGGATCCGGTTCGACTTTTCGTTCGCGCAGGCCGGTCACAAGATCGTCAAAGGTGCGGGCCTCAAACGCGCCTGGAGAATAGAAACGATGTCCCCGGCTCTTGATTCCCGCCTTCACCGTTTCTATGTCAAATTCCAAGGCATTTCCGTCCAGGCTGGCCAGCAACCATCGTATTGGCCGCGCGAAGCGCATACGCGATTTCCCCCAACGCATACTCTTGTCGAAGTTGAGCGTGCGAATGGCCTTGGGTAGGGCCTCCTTCAAGATTTCGTCGCTCGACCTGCCGGGAATGAGTTTCGTCGCCCACACATATTGGTCGTCCCTGCGAAGCCCCGAAGGTTCGACGCCTGCACCGCGGCAGAAGCCGATCAGGGCCGGCGTTGGATTCCCTTGCTCGTCGTAGGACGACTTGATACCAGGCCCGCGCTGCTCTTTGGATTGGTCTTCTTGTCTCGCCTTAATGCCCGTGACGCTCACAATCAGGCGTCTTGGAGTTCCCATCGCTTCGGTTGAGTGGTCGGCTCCAAGAAGGTCAGCCTCTCGCAGAGAGGACAAGACAAGGTCGTGCAAGTCCGTGAAAGCCCTTTGAACAAACGTCGCGGGCAACTCCTCGCATCCAACCTCAAGAAGCAGCTCTGGCATGGGGGTCGAGTTTACCGTGGCGGGTAAGTCCCATTGAGCGTTGTTTGGGCCGACCGATGCCTTGAGAGTCACCAGTCTCAGCGCCAACCGCCGAACAGGGCAATGGCTGCTGCGCCGTAAAGCCCGGCGTCCTCGCCGAGGGGACTCCTGACCCAATCTCGCTCTTTCCCAA
>CAZUCK010000006.1:60231-72209 GCA_964619505.1 uncultured Fimbriimonas sp.
GAGCAAGGGGCTCAACCCGACTCCTCCACATACGACGATCGCATCTGGAAACCACAGATTCCTCACCGCGTCTGCCACTACCGCCGCAGCCTTCAGGGATTCGACGGGAGCTTCTCCAGGTCGGCCAAACCCGCCGAGGGCGTCTTCCAAGATGCCGTCTCCGAACGGCAAGTCGTTGAGGCGCGGGTACTCGCCATGTGGCCCCATCCAAATGCGTTGTTCCGCCACGAAGCCGCACCCAACGCCCGTCCCAAGTGCCAATGTTGCAACCCGTTTTCCCGCAAATTGGGGCAGGCACGCATGTGCCCAGGCGGCGGCATGGCCGTCATTCAAAGCTGACACGGGCACCTTTGGCGCATAGTCGGCAAGCGACTTGCCCTTGTGGTCCGGAATGATGGGTTTGGATTCCACCACTTCAAGCGTCGATGGGTCAATCATTCCCCCAGATGAGATTCCAACCTTGGATGCACCTGCGGCATTCACTCGTGCGGACACCCACGCCGCACGATCGCCGTGGGTTGCGGGGGTCTCGACCTTCTCGGCGTGGACGAGCTTCCAGTTTTCGTCAAAAACGCCGAACCGCAACCAAGTGCCCCCGAGATCGACAGCCCCAACCGTGCATGGTTCTCGCCGTGAAGGGAGCAAATTGAAAGTCTGCTTGATGGGGTCGTTGAGAGCGCCCCCCACCACGGCGCCGACCGCTCCCATTCGCAATGCCGCCTCAACTTGCCAGCGCTGGGTGTAGCGCCCTTCTCCCAGCACCGGCCCATCGGAGTGTTCGACTGCCGCCCGAAGAAATTCCAAGTCTGGACCGCTCGTGCGCTCTGACTCCTTCGTGTAACCGGCGAGGGTCGTGCTGATGACGTCTGCGCCAGATTCGAGGGCATAGCGCACCGAGTTCAAAGTGTCGCAATCGGCGAGGGCGAGCCGCCCACCTGAATGGATCAGTTGGATGGCTTCCCGAAGGGTGTGGTGGTCCGGCCTTATGCGTCGCGTACCGTCAAGCCCCACCACCTCACAGTCGGTCGTCAACAGTTCGCGGACGTCATCGAGACTCGGGGTGATGTAAGGCTCGTATCCTCGGTGATGGCGCTTAATGAGGCCGATGATGGGTGCATCCGTAGCGGTTCTGACGGCTCGAATGTTTGTGACCCCCTGCAATCGAAGCACACGGACTCCCTGCCCAATGCTGGCAAGGGCCATTCGGACGATCGATTCTGGGTTATCAAAGGGAGTGCCTTCATCGGCCTGTGCGGATGCAATCAGCGGGCAAAGGCGTAATTCAGCCGAAAGAGCGTCCAGGGTCATCCGCCTAACCGTACCCGTGCGCGAGGGTCAGTGACCTGCGCCGGAATCGCGATCATCCTTGGGATCGTCCTTCAGGCTGCCTTCAAACAACCTTCGCAGGCGCTCACGGTCCTCTCGGTCCCTTTCACGCTTGCGGACCTCGTCGAAGTATCGATCATCCTTCTCTGAGGGCTTCCAAGCCGCCCGGCTGCGCGTTTCTCGCCCGTAGGTCAATCCCGGCAGTCGATTGTCAGCAAAAGCCCAAGCTAGGGCGAGAGGAACGCAGGCAAAGACGCCCATCATGGGGTTCCCTTGTCCAAACTCGATGAGCACTGACACCGCCATGATCCAGGCAATCCACTTGGCCGCGACCGGAATGACCATGTACAGATTCACGATGGAGCCCGGATTCCTCGTTCCCCAAGCAACCGTGATCCCTGCCAGTGGAATAAAACATCCGAGCAGATGGACTGGGTAATTGAAGCCCATGAGTCCAGCCGCCGCGAGAATGGCCAGCGCGCCCGTCAATGTGAGGCCAATCCAGAAAGTCACGAAACGGTTCGTTCCCAAATCACGCTCGACGCTGCCTCCAATCCACCAGAGCCACATGCAAGTGAACAAAAAGAATATGAAAAGGCTCGGCTCTGCTGCAAGGGAGTAGGTTAAGAACGTCCAGGGCCTTGAGAGTGCATTTGCCGGCACAAAGTCCAAAGCGCCACTGAGCCGTCCGTTCAAGAACCAGTTAATGAAAAACGTACCCACGAGGAGGCCGATCAAAGCCACCGTTGCCGGGGTGCCTGATTGTTTCGCCGCCTTGCGTAAATCGTCGAACGCGCTCATCGGATGGTTATGGTTCGGGCGTCGCGCCCACCTTCTTCAACGATGAAAGGACGATGAAGGTGTTCCTTTGGGTCCAAAGGCGGTCAAACTTCATAAAGGATTCTCAGCAACGTGCGCTACTACGTCATCGATCTTCAGGGAGCCCAATACGGCCCGGCGGACCTCCACTTGCTCAATCAATGGGCTGACCAGGGGCGCATTGTCCCATCGACGATGCTGGTCGAAGAATCAACTGGGAGGCAAATCCTCGCGTCGAGCGTGCAGGGCCTGATTTTGTTAGCTCCGAGGGGCTCGTCGAGCGGCAGTCCGTTTGGGCCGTCCGCCATGTCCTACGGCGCAAGCCCTTACGGTGGCGCGGCTCCCGGTGTGGCCGAAGCTAAGATGTCCATGACCTTGTCGGCCGTCAGCCTCGCCCTCTGTTCTTGCATCCCGCTTTTGGGCTTCGTTCCCGCCGTCATCGCTCTCTTTTATGCAAGTGCGGCGATCAAAAGGGGCGCCAGGAACGGGAGCGGAGCGATGATGGTGTCGATTTTGGCGATTGGGCTCCAAATACTGATGACCATCCTTCAAGCGGGCTTTGTACGCATGTTGGGAGGCGGATAATGCTATCGTGCGGTCGCAACCTTTCAAGAACGTAGAATGGCTTTGATGGGAAGCTCGAACTTGCTTGAAATCGCGATCGATTACCTGCGAAGCGAGGTGCAGCCTCGTGCTCAAGAAATCGATTTGAACGTGCAAGCCCTTCGGTTTGCATTGGATGGAATGTCCAAGTTGGGCCTCCTCGCAATGAAGCGGCCCGTCGAGTACGGCGGTCCCAATATGCCGGAGGGTGACTTTCGTCGATTCCAAGAGGAAGTTGCCAGAGTTTCTGGTTCCCTGTCGTTCCTGCAAACCCAGCATCAAAGCGCGGGCTCTCTCATTGCGAAGGGCGACAACGACGTTCTTAAACGCGAATACTTGCCTCGCATGCACAACGGGCAGAAGTTGGTGGGGATCGGCTTCAGCCAGCTGAGACGTTCGGGGCCACCCATCATGCGGGCCGCGCGCAGCGACGGTGGATACGTACTGGAAGGGCACGTTCCCTGGGTCACCGGTTGGTCGATCTTCCCTGAGTTCCTGGTCGGGGCCGCCTTGCCCGATGGAAGGTCGCTGTTTGCGATCGTTCCGCTGACGGAGCAGAAGGGCGTCTGCGTGAGCGAGCCCATGGAGCTCGCTGCGATGGAGTCAGCGCAGACCGTGACGGTCGATTTCGCCAACTTTTTTATTTCAGACCGGTACGTTTCAAGCATCGCGGCACCGGATTGGGTGCGCAATAACGACCAAATCAACGTCGCTTTGCAGAGACATTTCGCTCTGGGTTGCGCCCAAGCCGGGCTGGACATCTTAGGTTCTGCGGCGGAAAAGAAGGGCCTACCCTCCCTGCGCGAGGCTCACAAGTCATTGGCGTCGGAACTTGACGCCTGCCGCGCCGCCGCTTCGGCGGACTCTGCCGAGGAACTTGCCACCGATGCGCGGTTGGAGGCCAGGGCCTGGGCCATTGAGCTCTCGGTTCGATGCGCACAGGCGGCAGTTGCGGCCTCCGGAGGATCGGCGAACGCGATGAGCCATCCGGCTCAAAGGGTGTACCGCGAGGCGCTTGTTTATACCGTCTCCGCCCAGACGCCACCCATCATGGAAGCCACGTTGAAGCGTCTCGTGCGTCTTCCGCAGTAGAATCGGGCACGTATGTCGACAGCGCCGCTCATCACCGGAACATTCCTCGACGAAGTCACGCACGACATTCCGTCCCAGAATTGGGGTCCAGGGGAGTGGCGTAAAGAGTTCGAACTCTACCGGCGAATAGGCATCGACACGGCCGTCATTATTCGCGCCGGCTACCGCAACCGCTGCATCTTCGATTCGCAGTCAATCCCCGGTCTTATGCCCGTGCAAGAGGATCTCGCCAAGCTGTTTTTTGAACTGGGCGATGAATTCGGGGTTGGCATTTACTTTGGACTCTATGATTCTGGCGCCTACTGGCTTCGGGGAACCTGGTGGAAAGAGGTCGAGTTGAACAAGGCATTCATCGACGAAGTGGCCAAAAGGTACGGAAAGCATCCATCGTTCGCAGGGTGGTACATCTGCCATGAGACAAGCAAGAACGACACTCACATCATCGAGCTGTTTAATCACCTGGGTCGCCACTGCAAGGCGGCCCTGAACCGCCCAGTTCTCATCTCCCCTTACCCACAAGGGTCCAAGCAGTACGCCGCCGCCGATGCGTTCACCCTCGAAGAATCATTCGATCATTGGAATCGAATCTTTGGTGAAACCCAAGGCGCTTTCGACATCTGTGCCTTCCAAGACGGCCAGATTCAGTACTCGGAACTTCCGCCCTTTCTCGCCGGCATATCGAAGCTTGCAAAGAAGTTCGGCGTGACGCAATGGTCCAATCTGGAAAGCTTCGATCGTGACATGCCGATCAAGTTCCCGCCTGCCGACTGGCGAAATTTAAGATTCAAGATCGAGGCTGCGGCAGCCGTGGCGGATAAGATCATCACATTCGAATTTCCCCACTTCCTGTCCCCTCATTCTTGCTACCCTGCGGCGGTGAACTTGTATTACCGGTATGCCGAATTTGCAGGATTTGAAGCCTAAATTTTCCGCGATTGACAGCCTTGCACGCGGAGTGAATTTCCGCGCATTCGAGCAGCGCGTGGATTCGCAGAAACCACCTTAATTCCAACCCGTCCGAGAATGAGAAGTCTTTAACCATTTATTTGCTGGTGTTTGCACCTCAAGTGATGGAAAATGATTGGGCTTCAATTGTCGTGAGCAATTGAGTTTGAAGAGGAGAGGAGAATGAAATCACTTAACATACGATGGTCGGGGGCAGTCGCCGCTCTTGCAATCGCATTTGGAAGCGGAATTGTCATCGCCAACAACACGGCCAGCGCCCAAGGTTCCAACCAGCGCAAGCCGTTCTTCCAGCCGCAGCAACAGCAGGGCAACAATCGAAACCAGAACCCGAACCAAAAGATGGCCGCTCAACGACGAGGCTACGCCTCGGGAATCGCGATCGCGACCGACATCCAGTACGTCTTCGTAGCGGAAGGAGGCTGGGTTTACAAACTCAACAAGTCCGACCTATCCCTTGCTGCCAACGGCGCTTTAAGACCGAGCCGCGTAGCACCAGCGACGAGAGGACCTCAGGGGCAGGTTGTGCCTCCGACGCCTCCACCGGCGCCAGCTGAAGATCCAGCACCCGCACCTTCAGACACGCCTCCGGCGGAGCCTTCGCAGATGGAACCCGCACCTCCCGCCGGCTAACTCCCTTTAAGGGGGCAATTAAGGTCGGCTAGGCGTCATAACAGAGGTATGAATCAGGCCGAAGGGCGAGCACATGGATGAATGTGCTCGCCCGGTCTGCCATACGAGTTCGGGAGGACTTTGAATGTCTGTGCTAAATGCGAAGAATAGGGAGCAAGGGCCCGCAAGCCTGCTCAAGAAATTGCGTCGAGACGGCTACGTGCCTATGGCCCTCATCGATCACGGCCACAAGGTCGTCCTGATCCAAGCCAAGGCCCGAGAAGCTCGGGCCGCAATTGCCAGCGCAGGTGGCGTAGGCATGCTGAAGCTTCAAATCGAGGGTGAAAAAGGCGCTCGCGACGTCATCGTCAAGCAGATCGACCAAGACACCCTGAAGCATGAACTTCTCACCGTGACACTTGCGGAAGTCCGAGCCGATGACAAGATCAAGCACGATCTCGAAGTCGTGCCCGTCGGCGTCCCGACCGCGGTGGCTGAAGGGGCGGCGACGTTGACTCAGCCGACTTCAACCGTCAAGGTTCGCGGCAAGATAGCGGACATTCCTGAAAAACTGGAAGTGGACGTGTCGGGAATGGAACTCGCTCACGCGGTCACCGCAGCTGAACTCCACTTGCCAAAGGACGTCGAACTCATCAGTTCCCCAGACGCAACCATCTTCAGCGTGCAACTCATCAGGGCCGCCCATGAGGCGGTGGAGGAAGTGTTGGCCGAAGGTGCAGCGACGCCGGAAGCTGAAACCACCGAAGAGTAAGGGTCTATTTCATGGGGAGGGGGGCGAGCGATTCGACTTCCTCCCTAACGATCACGTATTTGCCGTTCACCTTGTTCCAGGTGTCGGTTCCCATTTCGATGTAATCGACGGGTTTGCCGTTGTTCGTCGCATAAACCCGGAATTCGTACGTTAAGACGATATCCTGACCCCTCACTTTGCAGCTTGTTGGTACCAAGCGGGTTCGCAGATGGTCGTTTCGTTCAAAAAACGCAGGCATGGAGCTGATGTAATCCGTATAAACGGTTCGGTCGCCCCTTTGGCTAATCTGCAGAAAGCTCTTGTCGAAGGTTCCCAGAAACCCGCGAACGTCCTTCCGGTTCACCATCTCCTGCAGCTTGTGATAACGTTGAACCCAATCCTTCGGCACTTTTTCGACTGGTTGTGCCGAACCGACGCCCGCAACCAGCGCCATCATCACGATGAGGATCCCCTTCAATGATTTGGCTGAGCGGCTCATGCACCTTAGACGGTACAAGTGACCGGCCGGGTAACGGCTTCCTCCCGAGAACCTCATGTTAGGTCAATACGGCCCCAGAAGTTCAAAAGTGCCGCCGCAAGATATACTCAAGCCCTGTGGGCAAGGCGCAAAACAAGAGACCCGCGCCAAAACGCGGCGATTCGAAATACCCTTGGATATTGTTGCTGCTGTTGCTCGCCACCGTGTACGTTTTTTGGGTGCTGCCCTGGCAGCTCGGCCCGAGGCCCGTGCGGGTTGAGTTCGCTGGAGGTAACGAAAAGTAGATGAAGGTTGGATTGATCGGCTACGGCCAAAGCGGGCGGAGCACTCTCTATCGCGCCGCGGCCCGCGGCCTCGCCAAAGGTGATGTGACCGCCGTCCCCGTTCCCGATGAGCGGTTCGACGCCATCGTGACGCAGGTCAAGCCAAAGAAGGCCACCCCTGCGACCGTCATCTTGCACGACGACCTCGAAGCGGCATCCGGCGATGGCAAGGCCCTCTCCCTTCGCCTCATCGACGGGGCCAAGAAGATGGACGTCCTTCTCCACGCCGTCCGAGGTTTTGAGAATCCCGTTTCCCCCTACTTCTCAACCGTCGATCCCATCCGAGATCAGGAAGCGATGGACGTTGAACTCGTACTGGCTGATCTCCAGATCGTGGAAAACCGTCTGGAGCGACTAAAGAAGTCGCTCACCGTCAAAACCCCAGGCTCACCCGATTACATGGATAAGGTGACTTTTGAGAGGTTGCAGGGCCCCCTCTCAAACGGGGAGCCCATTCGTTCGCTGGACTTATCCGAAGACGAGCAAACCATTGTTCGGAACTACCAGTTCCTCAGCGCCAAACCCATGGTCGTCGCATTCAACGTCTCTGAATCCGAAGCAGCCTCTCCTCCCGCGCAAATCGCCGCCAAAATCGCCGAATTGGCGGCACAGGGTACGCCCGCCTTCACGGTGTGTGCGACGATCGAAGAGGAAATCTCCCAACTTGATCCCACCGACCAGCCTGAATTCCTCGCCTCTCTTGGCCTGACCCAACCCGCGTCCGCGAAGCTTATCTTCGCCGTCTACGAAGCGATGGGTCTGATCACCTTTTTCACTGCAGGCGAGAATGACACCCACGCGTGGGCCCTCCGCCGGGGCTCCAACGCGGTGAAAGCCGCGGGAACCATTCACACGGACATCGCCAAGGGCTTCATTCGGGCCGAAATCGTGCATTTCGCCGATTACCTTGCCGCCGGTTCCCTGGACGCTGCCTACTCAGCCGGCAAGATGCATTTGGAAGGCAAAGAGTACGTAATCCAGGATGGGGACTTGCTCCACATTCGCAACAAGTCGTAACTGTTGGAGCCTCGCAGGGCAACGCCGCGCCAAGCTGGCGCATTCCGGTTTCAAGACCTATCGTCCTGTGTAATTCTTCGGTCGGATGCCCAACTGGCTCGCACTGACGAGACAATCTCGTTGGAAACTCGCAAGAGTTACGATACAATGACAGCTAATAAGTCCCTTGTTGGACGCGTCCTTGGGTGAGGAGAGAGAACAGCTATGCAGCGCTTGTCAACTTTGATCGTTGCGGTGACGGGAGTCGCCACGTTGGCCACCGCTGGCCATCAGACTTCGCCCCGGCCGAATGCCGCCAGTCCTTCCAACGTGAACGTAGTGTCGTCCGTTCCCATCTCGATCAGCGGAACGCCGTCGGTCAGCATCAGCGGAACTCCCAGTGTCAGCGTCAGCGGAACACCCTCGGTGAACGTGAGCGGCACGCCGACCGTGGCTCTTGCCGACGGATCGACGGTGGCCATAAGTGGGACTCCAAGCGTCAGCGTCAGCGGCACACCCTCGGTGACGGTGGCGAATGTCGCTCCAGTTCCGACATCGAATCAGGCGGAAACCAAATTGCTTGATCGAGAGGTTCTCGTTGTCCAACAGTTTGGTTTTGCGCCTACCGCCGAAATCGATGTCAAGCAATACCAGAAGGTCCGCGTCACGTACAACACGTTGGGAGCGTCCGACTGCAGAGTCTTCGTTCGCCAGGTTGATCCGGTCGACGACAATTCAATGTATTTGGACCAGATACCTGTTGGGGTGAATGTCGGCGCAGGCAGCGAAACTTTTGATTTGCCGGGCCAAGTGATCCGTTGCGACGTACTCGGCGGCTCCGGGGCTTCCACCGTGACCATCCAAGTCTACGGCCGGCCCTGAACACCTACGGTGTTTCGATCGAGTCGATCCGTACGATCATTACGGTGCAGTTGTCACTTCCGCCACCCTGGAGCGCCTGTCCGACAAGCTTCCAGGCCGCATCCGACGGCGACGTCGCCGAATTCAGCGTCTCCGCCAACACAACGTCGTCAACGTGGTTGATCAATCCGTCAGAACAAAGTAAGTATAAGTCTCCTTGTTCGAGTAAATCACTATCCACATCCGGTTGCACGTCCCCTTCCGTGCCGATGGCCCGAGTCAACACGTGCTTGTAGGGATGGTTTTCACCTTCCTCGGGGGTGATCATCCCTTGCCTGACCGCTTCATCGACCCACGTATGATCGTGGGTCAATTGGGTCAACGCTCCGGACCGCAAACGGTAGATGCGTGAATCGCCGACTTGGACCGTATGCGCCTTGTTCTGAAGCAGGATCAACCCGCTCAACGTGGTCCCCATGCCTTTCCGAGCCGGCACGGCGCGTCCGACGTCGTTCACAAATCGGTTCGCCGCCACGACCGCTGCGCGCATCGCGGCTTCCGGCTCTTTCGAAGGATGATGCAGGTAAACGTCGATGAACGTCTTCGCCGCGATCTCGCTCGCGATCTGCCCCGCTGCATGTCCGCCCATCCCGTCGCAGACCAGAAAGACCTGGCCGCGCGCGGCCAGGGTCGCGTCATCTTCGGGCTGATAAAACTCGTACTTGTCTTCGTTGTTCTCGCGAACGCGCCCAAGGTCGGTCTTGCAAGCGACTGTCACCCAAGGCCGCGCCTCAAGCGGTACAGCGGCGACGATCTGGTCAGTGGCGTATTCGGCGGTTATTTCTTCCATGGCGTCTCGGTGTTAAGGTCTTAAGCTATTGGCGTCTTACATTCCTGTCCGTAACACCGGGGCGAAGCCCCAGCTGCGACAGCGGCGAAACACCTCATGCCAGCTTCACCCTGAACTCCATGCTGCCTAAGCGGATCACGTCATCCTGCGTCATCGTGGTTCGCATGTTGGGGGCAAGCTTGGCGTCGTTCAGCATCGTTCCGTTTGTGCTTCCCACGTCGGTGATGAACAGGCCCTCGTCAGTCACCTCGATGATGCCGTGTTTGCCGGAAACGTAAGGGTCGGCGATTTGCACGTCGTTCTCCGATTTCCGTCCAAACGAATTCATTCCCACCCTCAGCGAAAATTCTTTGCCTTCACCGATCAGGGTGGCGGGTGACGTCTCCTTTTGGGGAGGCGCCGAAATCGCCGCCGTCTTGTTGGATGCAAAGACCTGAGTTGTGTTGCCGCCTTTCTCTCCCGGCAGAGAGAGCTTCAGTTCGATTCCGCCGAAGCTCACTGTGTCGCCGCCCACCAACGTCTTCCTTTCACCCGCGGCCAATGCGGTTCCGTTGACTTTGGTGCCGTTGGTGCTTCCAAGGTCCTCCAAGGTCAGGACGCCTCCATCCGAAGTGATTTTCGCATGGCGTCGGCTCGCTCGCCCGTCGGCAAGTTGAACGTCTCCCTCGCGCCCGATGACGGTTTCACCGGGCCGGATCGGATTTTCTTTGCCCGACGACTCCACGAGCAAAGGCAACTGGATGGCGGGCGCCCCGAAAGCATCTCCCGGCAGGGCACGGTCGAAGATCAGGCCGCAATCGATGCAGAACATAACCCCTGCCGGGTTGAAGGTCTTGCAGATGGGGCACTGCGTCGGTTTGATCGTGATGGTTGCGTTCAGCGTTGGTGCCGAACCCATGATCGTCTTGTTCGGATCCATCGTGGGAGAGCCGAGCATTGTCCGGTTCGGATCGCTCGACAGCATCTGGGTCTTGTTGGCGTCGGTCAAGTTGGTGGCCTCTCTTACATAGCGTATACCAATTGCCCTAAAGTTCGCTTCCGGCAGCATTTGCAGCGGTTAATGCAATGATTCATCTCCTCCCTCCCATCGTCCGCACCAAAACCCGTACAATGGGAAGAAGCTATGGCAGCTTCAGCGCAAAGAACGGTCGTCGTCGTCGGTGGTGGACTTGCGGGGCTAATGGCCGCCATGAAGCTCGCGGAAGCGGGCCACAAAGTCAAACTCTTCAGCCTCGTTCCCGTTAAGAGGAGTCACAGCGTATGCGCCCAAGGCGGCATCAACGGAGCCGTCAACATCCGGGGAGAAGGGGATTCTCCCTACCTCCACTTTGAAGATACGATCACGGGTGGAGACTTTTTGAACCACCAGCCTCCCGTCATGCGCATGGCCGAACGCGCACCCGCCATCATCTATTTGCTCGACCGCATGGGTGTGCCGTTCAACCGCACGAGCGAAGGGTTGCTTTCCTTCAGGCGATTCGGCGGCACCCTGAAGCATCGAACCGCCTATGCCGGGGCCACCACGGGCCAGCAGCTGCTTTACGCATTGGACGAGCAGGTGCGTCGCTGGGAAGCAAGCCAGCAGATCGAAAAATACGAGGGCTATGAATTCCTGGGCATTGTGAAGGACGCCAACGGTGTGTGTCGGGGCATCACCGCCCAAAACCTGCGTACGATGGAGATCGAGTCGTACGCCTGCGACGCGGCTGTGATCGCGACGGGGGGCAACGGGCTCATCTTCGGAAAGTCCACAAACTCGATCATCAACCCCGGCTCGGCAGTCTCCATCTGCTACCCGCACGGCGTCACTTATGGCAGTCCGGAGATGGTGCAGATCCATCCGACCGCAATTCCGGGAGAGGACAAATGTCGACTCATCAGCGAATCGGTTCGAGGTGAAGGGGGAAGGCTTTGGGTGCCCCGCGATCCCATGGATCCTCGCAAGCCGGGCGACACACCTGAAAAGGATCGTTGGTACTTCTGCGAAGAGCTAGACCCCGTCTATGGCAACCTCCTCAGCCGGGACCTCGTCAGCTTCGCTTCCTACTGCGTATGCCGCATGGGCAAAGGCGTCATGGGCAAGCAGCAGGTTTATCTCGACATCACGCACCTCCCCGGGAGCAAGGGTGGTCCCTACACCCGTGAGATCATCAACGGCAAGCTCGAGGGAGTTCTTGAAATCCATGAAAAGTTTCAGCGTGCAGACCCCAACGAAGTTCCAGTGCGTCTTTAACCCGCCGTTTCCTTAACCATGGGCGGGCCTGTGGTGCGCCTAGGAGAACA
>CAZUCK010000007.1:0-60982 GCA_964619505.1 uncultured Fimbriimonas sp.
AAGTTAGACAAAGGGGATCGAAAACGGGCCGAAGCCGACAAGAAAAAGGCTGAGGCCGATGCAAAAGCCAAGCCGGCCGTCGTACCCAAGATCCGCGTCCAGCCGTCAACTGGAAAATAGGTGCCAAGGCTGATCCTGGTCTCGACTCCCATTGGCAACCTGGGTGATCTGTGTCCCAGGGCATCCCAAGAGTTGGCTGAGGCGGATCTTTGGATCGTTGAAGACACCCGTGTCAGCGCCAAGTTGGCGGCGCATTTGGGCGTCAAGAAGCCAATGCGCGTGATGAATGATCACACCAGTGACTCTCAGTTGCAACGTCTGTTCGATGAAGCCAAAAGCCTCAACACAACATGCTTGGTCACCGACGGCGGTTCTCCTTCTGTGAGCGACCCTGGGGCAAAGCTATCGGATCTTTGCCAACGTGAAGGAGTTGACGTGGATTCGGTTCCTGGACCAAGCGCGGTCACCAACGCCTTGGCTCTCAGCGGATTTTTCGCCCAGCGGTTCTGTTTTTTCGGCTTCCTTGGTCGCAAAGCGGGCTCAATCAAGTCAGAACTTTTGCCCTTCGCCGAGTCGCCGATGACGCTGGTGCTCTTTGAATCGCCCCATCGACTGGAGAATTTGCTTAAGTCCGCCTTCGAAGTCTTAGGACAGAGGCGCTACGCCCTATGTCGTGAGATGACCAAGCTCCACCAGCAGGTGTACCGAGACTTCTTACCGAAAGTGCCACCCGAGGCGGTGGTGCCTCGCAAAGGCGAGGTGACGGTCGTCATCGAAGGTCGTCGACGTGGCGATGTCACCCTTGAGACTCAGAGCGATTAAGGGGACCTTTTGCCGCCGTTGAGGTTCATTCGATGTATGGCTTGACTTTGCCATGCGCGATTCTGTCCAGCCAAAAGGAGATTCCGTTTTCTCCTTCGATGCCTTGAATGCGCGGAATGCGGAACAGGTCCAGTTCAGGAGATGCAGGTGGCGGAGCTGGGTTGGCGCCGACCAGCACGGCGCAACTCATTTTGTACGTCCTTCCTTTCCAAGTGAAGCCGTGCAACAACTCCGTGTTCTTGGGTGATATTCCATACGGCAGGGCAAGGGAGACAGGTTGCGGGAAGCCCTTTTTCGCGAGAAAATCCAGTGCCCCGCCCAGTTCAGCTTTCACCTTGTCATCGGACAGATGGCTCAGCTTTGGATGGGTCATGGTGTGGCTTCCCACTTCGCAGCCCCAAGCTTTCAGCATCTCGAGTTTCTTATCCACCAGCTTGTTCTGACCCCACATCGTGTCCGGGAGCACGAAGAAGGTCCCTCGGATTGGAAAGTCGGGATGCTTTTCAGAGAATGTTTTCCATATTCCCAGTGCGCAAGCTGGGTCGAGTTTTCCGTCCGTCAGAATCCGGAACTGGGTTGGATTTGCGTCGTCGAAAGTGAAGACGATGGGGGACGCTCCCGGCGCGAGTTCCATCTTGTTTTCAACGTATTCGCGCAGAGTGACAGGGCGAAAGCCCATACTGTAAAGTCTCTCGAGGTCCGCGCCAAAGCGGTTCTCCGACCTGTCCCAACGCGCTTCTTGCTTCGCTATTTTGTGATATTCAACGATGAGCACCTTACCTTTGTGGTTCGATGGCCGATCGGTCGCCCTTTTCAGCGGGTCGGCGACTGGTTTTGCCGCTTCAGCGGATTTGTCGGAAACCGGATTTGGCGCGTTCCTGGGCGCCGCACAGCCTGCAAGGCAAAGTAGTGCCAGGAGAAGGAATTGAAGAGGGCGCATGCGTCTTCGGTTTACCTGACTGTGACGGCCGTGGCCTTCGCGCTGGCGGGATGCGCGGGTGGTGGGGGCGTGGCCAAGACTCAGCCAAAGTCAGCGCCCACCGCCGTTTCGCCAAAGCATACTGCAGCGCCGGCGATGCCGGTTTTCACGAGACCGCAGCACGTGCGCGGAATCTACCTCACGGCATGGTCAGCGGGCAGCAAGAAGAAGATCGACAACACGCTTGCCATGTTCAAGCGCACGGGCTTGAACACGATGGTGATCGACATCCGCGACAGCGGGCAGATGTACGTTAAGACGGGGCTGGCGTGGGCTGACGAGAGCCACGCGACCATGGTCGGCATCAGCCACCCCAAGGAACTCCTCAAGAAGCTCTCTGCGGCAGGCGTTTACCCGATCGCTAGGATCGCGTGTTTCCGCGACAACTATGTTCCTTTGAAGCATCCCGATATGGCCGTTCAGGTGGGCGGTGGCCGCCCTTGGCAGGATCGTTCCAAACACATGTGGCTCGATCCTTACAACCAAAAGAATTGGGATTACATCGGAAGTGTCGTGGACTTCGCAATGGATCTTGGCTTTCCCGAAATCCAGCTTGACTATGTGCGGTTTCCCAGCGAAGGAAAGTCATCGACCCAGATATTTCCAGCCAAAAAGCGGTTTGGCGATCCAAAGGCTTTGCCGGAGGACGTGATTAAGAAGTTTGCCGAGGCGATGCGTGAAAAGGTCAAGAAGCGGAACGGAACGATTTCAGCGGACATTTTCGGCATCATCTCCAGTGGCATGAGCGACCAGGGCATTGGGCAGGAGCTGGAGAAGGTCGCGGCGCCGTTTGACGTCATCAGCCCCATGGTTTACCCATCCCATTTCGCGAAAGGCGAATATGGCATCAAGGATCCCAATGACGAACCCTATTTGATTGTCAAGAAGAGTCTGAAGGATTATCAGAAGCGGCTTCCCAACAAGTCGATTCGGCCGTGGCTCCAAGACTTCTCACTTGGCAGGAAGTATGGCGCGGAGGACGTCAAGGCTCAGATTAGAGCCGCGGCGGAGGTGGGTTATAACGACTTTCTGCTTTGGAACGCCGGGAATCGTTACACCGAGGCCGCCCACTCCAGAGAGAAGTCCAAGGCCGTTGCGACGAGCTTGCCTTCTAAAACGGCAACGAACTGAGGCAACTGCCAGCAAAAGCGCGTAAACTCGGTTTCTATGCTTTCGGCTTTGATCCTCGCCAGCACCTTGTCGCAGACTCCAAAAATGTTAGTCCTCTACAAGAGCGTGCCGCTCGTGGGGCAGAGCGTCCGCTATTGGGATGTGACCGATACGGCGCTGGATTCAGCTCAATCCGAAACGAGCTTTGGCGGCGAGTACGCCATGACTGGTGGCACGGGCCGGGTCATCCTAATCAAGTTTGGCGACCTCGATCGCGCGGTCGGTTCAACTCGGAAGGTCAAACATGCGCGGCTCATATTCTCCTACGCGGGAGGCGATAAACCGGCGTTGAATTCCATTTCCCAAGTGTTGGTCCCTTGGGGCGAGGGGCCCATTGTGACCCTCAACTCTCTGCGATTCGTTGCGCCGCAGTTGGATTCGTCGGGAAAGCCGGTGGCGATCAAGGCTCCTCCTGCGCCCCGATGGTCTGCGACATGGAAGCAGCGACGCGCGGGGGAAATTGCTTGGCAAGAGGCGGGTGCATCCGGTCCCGGGGACGTGCGAGAGATCAAAGGCGCTAAGCTCGAGGTGATCAACGACCATGAGTTTGCAATCGATGGGTTGGATACCACGATTCAGTCCATGATCGATCGATGGTTTGACAACCATGGTTTTGCCCTCAAGTTGGACACCCAAACCGAAATCGCCTCAAGCCAATCGTCCGAGGGTCGGCCAAGGCTCGAATTGGAATTGGAGAGCGAGAAGCAAAAGATTCTCCCTGATCTTAGCGTTGTCCGAATTGAGCGGTCACCCGACAGGCCCTCGGATGGGCAAGAGGTCACTTACACGGCCCATGTGAAGAACGTGGGGACGGTGCCTTCGGAGGGATTCTCGGGCATTTGGTTCGTTCATGAGCGCAGCGGCTCGGCGACTGAAGTGAACAAGACAGTGATGCCGGGTCACGCAGTGACGATGACCTATTCCCTCACTGCCAAGACGAACAAGAGCGATCACATTTCAGACCCAATTGGGCTTCGAATCACGCCGAGGGGAACCGACGCTTCCGCCTCGAACGACTATTGTGAAATCCAGCAGGACGCGCCCACCCTCAATTTCTACATCAGTGCCGACGCGGCTGCGAGCTCGAGCGGGAATAAGGCGATGGAGGATCGCGTACAGGACCAAATACGGGTCCTAAACGACACTGAGTTTGCCCAGAGTCGTTTTTCGTTCGCACCTCTGGGTGTTTTGGAGCGTGTCAATGTTGGAGCGGTGACTGTTGGAGACGGCGCTGTCGCCGGAGAGCTCAATGCATCAATCAAGCCAGATTCGGTGGAGGTCACCGGGCCGCCGGAATATGCTCCCCTGTGCGACGCCATAAAGGCGTCCCTGATGAAACGCATGGGGCTCGTTGTGAGGCCTTACACGACCAAAGTGGCGTTGGCACAGGCGGTACAGCTCGACGGGTCTGGCGAGTCCCGCTATCCCGGGATCATGGGTTGGGGCGACACACAATGCGACGCCGCCCTTGCATCCGCTCTCAACCTGTCTTACCAAGCGGTCTTCAACCCAATCTTTGAGGGCATCAGGCCCGAGAGGACCGATCTGTTCTCTGCGACCACCGTTGCCTTGATCAACAGAACGTTAGGCGGCAACTTCAAGCCCGAGTTGCTGACGGACCTGCCAAAGACCGTGATCATTCGCGCAGTCGATTACAACGGTGGCGAGTTGAAGGACACGGAATTGAGTTTTTTCCAAAGTGTGAATGGAATGGTCCCCGACGCCCCGCCCGTATTCACGGCGACGACAGCGACGGGCGGTACGGTGCTTATTTCGAGCCGGGACGCGGCGGGCGGACAGGCGAACCCTTATGGCCCCTTGAGTGACCTACGAACGACATTCCTCGTGAAAGCATCGGGCAATGGGTGCACGGAGTGGGCTTGGCTTCCAGCTTGGGAGTTGTTCGACTCGGCAAGCCGTGGCAACAAGGCGGCGGCCGTGTTTGAGTTGTATTTCAACTTACCCAGCGCTCCCATCGACATGGATTCAAACCTGGCCAAGAACCGGATCGTGACCGATTCGGGCAACAAACTGCCTGCCCAACTTGTTCCCCTCGTCGACGGCGATTTGCAGACCGAGGTGACATTGGGTTCGAAGGCTGGCGATTGGGTGGAGATCGACTTAGGGAGAGACCGCCCCATTGCCGAGGTTCGCATCAGCTTCAAGGGGAGCGACAGCTGGAAGCGCTTTGATTTGATCACCTATGCGACAGGGCAGAGGGTGACCGACGCGTTCATTTGGTCTCGTGAGATGGATCTGGATTGGTCCCTTGCCAATCGCTCGGCGGACGAGGGCAACGGCGTGAGGTCCATCGCGTATAGGGGTGCCGCCCAGCGCTTCCGGTTCTTACGGATCATAAATGGGGTAGAGGGAACCGCCGGAAAGATCGCTGAGGTGAAGGTGTTCGCCGCCAAGTTGCCAACACCTTAGGTCTCCATGCAGAGTGGGAACCCATCTAAGTCACCCGAATCCGCTCCTCAAGAGGAGCGAGGACGGCGGCTTGGATTCGCCTGGCTCACCAAAGCACGCGTTGAAATAGCTGACGGCGTGTTGCCATCGCAATGATGATCTTGGTGCTCGACCTTAAGGTTCCTAAGCTCATTGGAGCGCCGAATGCCGCCACGAACTTTGGCAGAGCATCGTCGCTTTGACGCCTCGGTTCGCGAGTTACGCTTTGGGATTCATCGTGCTCGGTAGGTTTTGGATTGGACACCATCTCCGGTTCCGTTTCATTCGCCGTTCGGACCGAACTTTTCTATGGTTGAACATCGCATTCCTGGCCGCGATCTCGTATCTTCCTTTCCCGACCGGCTGTGCATGGCAAATACCCCCACCAACATGACGGGGCTATTTTTCGGATCGAGCCTTTGTGTGACATGCACGATCTTCTTGCTTCACTTTCTCTATGCGACGGGTGGCCGCAAGCTGGTGGATGAAACCATGGCAGATCTGGAGATTCGGCAGATCGCCGTGCGAATTGCCTTCGTCCCAATGTGCGCGGTCGCCGGGATGCCTTGTCCCCCCTAAGCAGCTACGCCAGCCTGCTCATCTACTTGTCGTCCGCGTCACTTTACGTGATGCCGGGTGCCTTGAACAAAATTCGCGTTCCGCAGAGGCAGTAGACGCTTCGTCCACCTTGCTCTGGTCGAAATGCGGGAGTGAAACGCTAGGAAGAGTTTTGGACTAGAAGGAAGAAATTATCGATGCGGGGCGTTGAAATGGAAACGATGAAGAAACTCTTGCTTTGGACAGCTCCTCTGATGTTGGTTCTTGGATGTGCGGTGGCGAACAGCGCACCCGCGGCGGAGCCGGCGGCCGATGAGCAAAAGCCGTTCAAGGTTGTCAAGACCGATGCCGAGTGGAAGAAGCAGCTTAGCCCAGAGGCATACAATGTCTTACGCCATGCGGGAACGGAACGGGCCTACACGGGCAAGCTTTGGGACAACCACGCCGCAGGCACTTATGCCTGTGCGGGCTGCGGCCAGGAGCTTTTCAGCTCAACTGCAAAGTTCGAATCGGGCACCGGTTGGCCAAGCTTTTGGCAACCGCTTGCTCCTGATCGAGTGATCGAGAAGGAGGACAGGGGACTTGGCGAAGTTCGAACTGAGATCTTATGCAGCCGGTGCGGCGGACACTTGGGCCACGTGTTTGACGATGGACCGCAGCCAACCGGGCTTCGCTATTGCATGAATTCGGCGGCGATGGTGTTTAAGCCCGAAAAAAAGAAGTAGCCTGGGGCTAGGCTAGAGCGATTCCTGGCAAATCGGAGGCGATTCCGAGGTGTCTCAACACCGTGGCCCCTACCGCCGTCATTCCGTCCACGTCGCCTAAATATCCGTCCGTAGCCAGCCTGTCCACGACGCAAATGGGAACATATTCGCGGCTGTGATCCGTGGAAGCCGTGGTGGGGTCGTTGCCATGATCTGCGGTCAGGATCAGGAGATCGTCATCTCTCATGCCGGAAAGTACATTGCCCAATGTTGTGTCGAAGGCTTCCAGAGCCTTGGCGAAACCTTGGGGATCGTTCCGATGGCCGTAAAGCATGTCGAAGTCTTCGAAATTCGCGAAGACGAACCTAGCATCAGAGGCGAGGGCAGCCGTCATTGCCAAAGCGTGATGCTCATTGTTTTGTGTTCTTGGAATAGGGCGGAAACCTCGGCCGCCGAACAATTCGGGGACAGGGCCGATTCCCACAACGTCGCCGATGAGATCGACCGCGTTATGCGGCGCTGGCAGTGGGAAGTCCTTACGATGTTCTGTTCTTGTGAATCCGGTTTCTGCGTTTCCATTGAACGGCCTTGCGATGACTCGTTGAACGTTGTTTGGTTCGACGCAGAGTCTTCGCCCGATCTCGCACATCTCATAGAGACGCATCAAGGGCACGATTTCCTCATGGCATGCGACTTGGAAGACGCTGTCAGCACTTGTATACAGAATGGGGCTGCCCGTCTTCATGTGTTCAGCACCCAGCTCTTGGATGATCTGGGTGCCGCTCGCAGCTTTGTTACCGAGAACTTTAAAGCCGATGGCGGCTTCGAAAGCATTGACAAGATCCGTTGGAAACCCTTGAGCGTAAGTGGGGAATGGCTTAGGCGTGATAACGCCCATCATTTCCCAATGACCTGTGACAGAGTCCTTTCCCTGGGAAAGCTCGCGTAGGCGGCCATAGCGGACGCCCGATTTTGGCTTCTCGGTGTGGATTCCACATGCGGCGAAGAGGCCACAGGCGGCGAGGTTGGGCGCGTTCAGACCGCCCGCCGCCTCCCACACGTGTTTGATCGTTGAAGGATGATCCAGATCGTTGAAGAGGGCGGCGTCAGGCGCCTCGCCTGCGCCGCAACCATCGAGCACGATTACGACGGCTCGTTTCACTCTGGGCACCAGGCGTGGTAGAAATCGCTTCTGGCCGAAACCGCCCGCTTAACGATGTGTTCGATGGGTTCCCCGACATTCCCAACGACGTTCAGATGGCCCATCTTCCGACCCGGTTTGGCATCCTTCTTTCCGTACCAGTGAAATTTGGCCCCCTCGTGCTTGAGGACGGTGCTTATGGCTTTTCGGTAGTCGCCAGCGCCTTCTTGGCCAAGCAAATTGGCCATCACGACGTTCGTGGACGACGCGACGGCATGAATGGGCAGTCCCATGACCAGACGAACATGGGTTTCGAACTGGCTGGGCGCTTCCCAGTCCAGCGTGTAGTGGCCGGTGTTGTGTGGTCGGGGCGCAATTTCGTTGACCTGAACCTCGCCGTTGCCCATGTCGAAGAGCTCGACTCCGAAAAGGCCGCACCCTCCGATGGCCTCGATGGCGGCAATGGCCAGCTCGGATGCATCGGTGTCGCAGGGGAAGACGAGATCACAAACGTGGTTGGTCTGGACCGTTTCCATCGTCGGGTAGGCGAAGGTTACTTGTGGGCTACGAGCGACCATCACCGCGAGCTCGCGCTTGAATGGTACAAATCCTTCCGCCAGCCATCCCCCATTGGCCCAGAGGCTCTCAAGGTCTCGCAGCTCGGAGCTGGTTTTAGCGTACCGTGTACCTTTGCCATCGTAGCCGCCGAATCTCGCTTTTAGGACCATCGGGAAGCCGATCTCTCGCTCGGCGGCTTCAATGGATTCCATCGGAACGGCATGGGGGCTGGGCACACCGGCTCTAGCCAAAGCTTGCCGCTGGTGCAATTTGTCTTGGATGGTTTCGAGAGAATCGGGCCCCGGAATTAGATTGGCCTTGTTAAAGCCAGACTTCTCGGCGGCTTTGTGGATGGTTGAAGCTGGGATGAACTCGTTTTCGAGGGTGACCCTTTTGGCGTGATTCAAGATGTGAGCGACGACGTGCGGGTCGTCGAGGTCGCCTTTCACCGCATGTGCGATTTGCGACGCAGGAGAATCGGCGCTGGGATCGAGCGAAATACAGCGCAGGCCCATTCGTTGAGCTGCTTGGATCGACATCCGGGCGAGTTGACCCCCGCCAAGGAAACCGATGTCAAATCGCTCAGGCATGACTAAAGCCTACTCCGTGACGCCTTCGCGAGGCGGTCGTTGACTGCCACCCACTCATCGGTCTGGGGGGGGATTTCGACGACGATTTCCGTCAGGTTCCGCTTGTCCAGTTCAGCCAATGCGCCAAAGAGCTTTGCTGCGTATTCGGCTGGGTTCCCGCTCATATGAATTTGGTTCTCAGAAGTGGAGGCGAGGAAGGTAAGCCCGGCGTCATTGGGTTCGAGGTGAGCCGCCAAACGAACCGGCGTTCGTGGTGAGTAGTGCTTGGGATACATGCCGGGTGCCTTTCGCTGATCTGAGGTCACAACGGGTACACCCAGAGCTTCGGCAAGTTGGCGTTGAGAGATCAATCCGGGCCTCAGGATCGCGGGTTCGGAGCCCGAGAGGTCGAGCACCGTCGATTCGATGCCAACTGAACAGGGCCCGCCGTCCAAGGTGATCGCTAAGCCTGCCTCGATTTCGGAGGAAATGTCCTGGGCGCGCGTCGGAGAGAGCCCCATAAACGTGTTGGCACTGGGGGCCGAAATTGGCAAGTGCGCCGCCTTCAGGAGGGCGAGCGCCACCGGGTGTGAAGGCACCCGAACGGCAACGGTTGCCAAGCCCGCCGTGACCTCATTGGAGATCTCGGTCCTTTTGGGGAGCACGAGAGTGAGAGGTCCCGGCCAGAATCTCTCCGCCAGCAACCACGCTGAACTCGGCACCTCAGACGCCACGGAAGCCAAGTCTTCCACAGCTCCTAAGTGGACGATAAGCGGGTTGTCTAGCGGTCGGCCCTTCAAGGTGAAGGTGGCCCTAACCGCTCTTTGGTCCAGTGCGTTGGCGGCGATGCCATAGACCGTCTCAGTTGGCATTCCGACCAGCAGACCCTTGCTAAGGGCTTCCGCAGCACGATCAATAGCCTCAGCGCTTGACTTGACGATCACTTGACCGCTTCCCACATGGCGTTGTGTGGCGCATCGATTCCGAGCCACCATTCGAATGCCAGGGCCCCTTGCATCACGAGCATGCCAAGACCGTCAACAGCCCGCACACCGTTAGCCTCAGCCTCAGAGATGAAGGATCTCGCCGTTGCACCGTAGGAGATGTCATACGCAATGACGCCGGGCATCGCGTGCTCCCACTCAATGGGAACGTGCCCGCCTTGAAGCGAGGCCGATGTCGTGTTGACAACCAGGGCGGCATCGAGAAGTTCAGGTTCTTGCCAGACGGAAGCCTCAATCTCAAGATCGCTCAGCAGTTGGTAGGCCCGATCCGGAGTCCGATTCCAAATGCGAAGAGGGTAATCCTCGTCGGCGAGGGCGGCCACGATGGCGCGCGCGGCGCCACCGGCTCCGAGGATAAGGGTGGGCGAGCCAGGTGGGACGTTCAACAGATCCAGCGTATGCATGAAACCTGGGGCGTCCGTGTTGAACCCATATCGATCCCTAAGCCGCACTGTATTTACGGCGCCGACGCGCGAGGCGAAGGAATCACATTCCTTCAGCCAGCCGATGACTTCCTGCTTGTGGGGTTGGGTGACGTTCACCCCCTCGTAGCCCAACGAGCGCAGGTGGCTCATTGCATGGCCGACTTCGCCCTCCTGCACCCGGATTGCCTCGTAGTGCAGGTCGAGCCCAAGTTCTCGGTAGGCGGCCATGTGCATTCTGGGTGAAAGCGAATGGGATACAGGGTCACCTATCACCGCGTAATTGCCGACGGGTGCCTCTCGCCATTCGTGGGCCGTCAGCGCTTCTTGAACGCCCACAGGCGTTGGCCTCCGAAATTCCAAAAGGCTACGATGACGATTGCCAAGAGATTCGCCACCAGCAGGCGTTGAGGCTGATGTTTCGGCAGTGCCGCGGCGAAACCAGTTGCTAGCGCGGCGCCGAGTGCGAGACCGGAAACGGACAGGATGACGAATCTGGTGAATTGGGAAGACGCCTCGGCCTTGCTTTTGATCCCAAAGGTCCACCTTCGGTTCCAGATGAAACTGTTCACAATGGCAAAGCTTCCGCTGACGCCTTTCAAGATGGGGATCGATGCGTCCGCCGGCGTATGGGTTCCAAGCAACCACCCATGCGATTGAACCCATGAGCCCAAAGTGCCGCTCAATGTTCCGCCGGGCCATGGAGTGCGGCCATACAGCACAAAGAATATCGTGAGATCGATGAACATGGATGTCAAGCCGACAACGCCGAACTTGAAGAACTGCATTGCGAGCGTCTCGCGAGCAGCCGACTCGGGCATTTCGGCGACGATCGGAATAGCTTGATACAGCCTCGAAATAATGAAACGTTCGATGATTCGGTTGACCCTAGTCCCGATGAATTCATGGTCATGGATCCGGTGCACCCAGATCGCTTCGATGCCGCTGCGGTTTGCCCCCAAGATATCGGTCAGGAGCTGGTCCCCGATCATCACCGCTTCTTCTGCCTTGACGTCGAACTCCTTGAGGGCAAGGCGGTACATGCGGGTGCTGGGCTTGAAGCGGTCGCGCACGGTCTTGACCCCCAGTTTTTCGCAGACTCGCTGAAGGCGGGCGGGGCGTCGCGTATTGCTGAGGATACACAGATTAAAGCCGAGCGATTTTGCTTCGTCGATCCACGCCACGACCTCGGCGCTGAAGTCTTCGCCCTTCCACTTGACGAGGGTGTTGTCGACGTCAAGCAGGATGAGTTTCTTGCCTCGATTACGCAAACCTTCGAGCGGAATGCTCTCCAACGCGTGAAATGCCTCAACGGGGCAAAACGGCCGCATGGCGCGGCTGAGGCGTCCAACTTCGAATTCCCCCGCGTGAAATGCTCTCACGGACTCACCTTAGCTGTTTGTTTCAATGCGGCTTTTCGGAGGGCGATGTTATGGAGGTGCTCTTCCATAGTCTTGGCGAAGATTTGGTGGCCGTCTGGCATGGCCACGTAATAGAGAAAATCGTGTTTGGCTGGATGCAGGGCTGCCTCGATGCTCTTTATGGAAGGCGAGCAGATGGGACCAGGTGGCAACCCCTTGTGCAGATAGGTATTGAAGGGCGATTTAACTGAGGTTAGTTCCTTGATGGCCAAACGCCCCCACTTTTGCTTTGCGTACAGCACCGTCGCATCGATTTGCAACGGCATATCTTGCGCCAGGCGGTTCTCGATCACTCCCGCCACCAGCGGCCGTTCGTCGTCCCGTGCCACTTCCAACTCAACCAGCGAAGCCACGATCAGGGCGCGCCCGAGGAATCTCGGATGGTGCAAGGGCTCCCAAACTCGCTTTTCAAATGCCTTCAGCTGTCGATCCACGACTTCCTTGGCTCCCAGTAGCGGCGGGAAATCGTAGGTGTCGGGGAAAAGATACCCTTCGAGCGAATCGCCCTCGATGGGGAATGTGACTGTGCCCTTGAACGTTGCGGGTTCGTTGACGAGGGCCAGGTATTCCTCCGCCGTCGTGACTTGATGCATTTCGAGCCAATTGGCGCTGCGCATGGCCCAATTCTGCGAGGGCATCCGCACCATTTGCTTGACGGGGGTCGAAAGCGAGTTCAGTACCTCATCGATCGGCATTCCCGGCCGGACTAGAAAGGTGCCCACAGGTACACGCCGGTGTCGTTTTTGCCACCAGGCCAGAAGTTGGCTGGCGCGGGCATTTTTGACGACGCCTTGTGTTTCCAGATACTCGAGGACCTCCAGTAGCGGTCTGGGGTGGTTGTATCGAATGTAGACGGCTTGCCCTTCAGGCAATGAGGACGTACCCGATTTGAACCAGAAGAAGAAACCAATGGCGGCAGCCAGGATCACAGCGGCTGCCGCTAGCAGCCCTTTGTTTCGCCGATTCAAGTTCCTCAATGCGTCGATTCACCCTGCATGAAGCGTTCCAGAATGAGGCTTGCAGCCTCGCCGTCCCTCAATTTGCGACGCTCGCTAGCCTTTAGATGCAACTGCCTCAGCCCGGTCTCAGCTTCGACGCTCGTCATGCGCTCGTCCACGAGCGAAACCGTCAGGCCCAAATCCTGGAGGTGGCCCGCCAGCAGGCGAGTGATTCGCGCCATCTTGCCTTCTACGCCATCCTCTTCGATTGGCAGTCCGACGACGACCGTATCGACCTGCTCTTTTTTTACAACGGCGGCGATGGCGGCGGCATCGGTTTTCAGCTTGCCCGAGGCCGACAAAGGCGCACGCGGAGTGGCGAGTTCGTGCTCGCTTTCGCCGATGGCAAGGCCGATCCTCACCATACCGAAGTCGACGCCGAGGAGCCTCATGTGCGGAACGCCTCCAGCGCGATTGTGTGAAGGTGGCCATTGGAACTGACAGCTTCCGAGGCAAGGTTTTCGTTTCCGTTGAAGTCAGTGAAACGACCGCCCGCTTCCCGCACGATGACGCTCATGGCGGAGATGTCCCAACGGCTCACGATGGGGTCGAGCATCAGATCGATGCGCCCGGTGGCAACCAGGGCATGGCCATAGGCGTCGCCCCAGGTTCTGGTTGCCATCGAGTGTCTGGAGATGGCCATGAGTCCGCGAAGGCGGCCATGCTTATCCATGGATGACACGGAGCCACAAGAGATCTTTGCCCCGTTGAAATCGGACTGGCTGGAGACGCGCGCTTGTCTGTCGTTCCAGAATGTGCCTTGCCCGAGCTCGGCATACACCATTTCGTCCAGGCCTGGGAAGTAGCAAACCCCGAGCACGACCTCTCCCGCCTGTTCGTAGCTGAGCAGGGTCGCATAGAGCGGCACACCGCAGACAAAGCTCTTGGTGCCGTCGATGGGATCGATCACCCATCGGTCATCGCTTGCCCCTTGCAGGCCCTGTTCCTCTCCTAGGACCGTTTCACCGGGGTATTTGGCTTCGATGAGGTTGCGGATGAGTTGTTCGGCTTCCTTGTCGGCTCGCGTGACAGGGGTTTGATCGGCTTTGATTTCGACGGTGGTGCCTGTTTGAAAATGGCTGAGGGTCAGCCGCCCTGCCTGTTGGGCGGCATCCAGGGCGAAAGCGAGCCTCGGCGACATGGGCGAGAGTGTACTGTGTGGAGGCTTCGCCCGCCCAGCGACCGCTTGCAGAACGCCCGTTGTGCTGTGAAATCGGCCATCCAGAAAATCTTGGACCGGTATACTGGTCACTTCTGACGTGGGGGCATAGCTCAGCTGGGAGAGCAGTTGCTTTGCATGCAACAGGTCAGGGGTTCGAATCCCCTTGCCTCCACCATCCCCAATACGCCGCTTGGGATTCCGGGTCTGAGTTGTCCAGCTGCACGACGCGGATCGGTCAAGCGTCCTGACCCAAAGGACCAGCTAGTTGTCTTCGGTTTTGTGACCCAGCATGTGGCGCACTGAATACGCCTGACCGGTGTGATAGGCGACGTGGAACACCTGATATTGAACGACGTTGCCCCATGTTCCCCATTGACCCGGATACGGGGCGTCCTTCTCCAAACCTGCGACCGAGGCCTTCGCAGCCTCATGGACGCGGTTCAGTTCTGCAAGAACTTCGACAGTGCCCATTTTGAGCTCGAAGGGATGATCGACGCTGGTGGTGTAATAGCGGAAGGCATCATTCACAAGCGGGCTCTTAACGGGCATAGAATCGAGGTCCGGCTTATGGTCACCTCCGCCGGTAATCCACACGGCCTGCCAATAGGCAATGTGGCCAGCGAGCTCCCCGACGCTCAGCAGCGCGGGGTGGGCGCGTTGCCAGAGATCTGCATCGGACAGGCCTGCCAGCGCAATGTCGAATTCGCGATGGGCTTCATCCCAGGCTTCGATCAGCACGTTGAGAGTGGACATGGGCGCAGTATGGCGGTTGCCGAGGTCACAACTCTACGTGTCCACGGCGGACTGGGCAAACAGGCGCAAGGATCCATCTCACCCTACGTGGATCGGGCCCTGAATTTCAAACGCGCCTGACTGATCGAAGACGCCATAGACCGTAGCAGGGCTCGCGAAGGAATCCAATTTCACTTGGATGGGCAGCTTGTCAAGCTGGTCAAGAGTCATCTTCTTCTTAGCCTGGTCCGAATAGATTTTGGATGCAGCGCACTGTGAAACGGCAACGGCAAATTCGGAGCAGAACATCCGGCTCACGGACGGAGGGCCCCCAGCGACCCCGTAAGCTTCCGCATACGTTAGAGCCTTTCCCTTTGCCTTTGGTCCGAACCAGGCGTTGGTGATGACCGCTTCGGCGGGGATCAGGTACTTCATACGACCGTTGGCCCACGCGTTGGCGACCGTTGCCACTTGGGAAGCGAAATTTTTGTCCTTCGAGCGAAAGATGAACCAGACCTCATTCTTATGGTCTTTGAAGAGGTCCCAATGGGCGACGGCGGCATCGCTCATCGAGGTTCCATTGGCTTCCGCAATCTTGCCGCCTCCGACATAGATGCCCATGTGGACGCAGTTGGGATCTCCTTTGGCGAGAGCCTTATGGAAATTAAGGTGCTCGGACTCCACGAACTCGTTCCATTCTTTTGAACCTGCCTTGAACGCCCTTTGCGTGACGTCGATTGCGGCGGTGAAGAGGCCCACCAATCCATGGCCAGGCTTCTTAAGGTTGGCAACGTACTTGAACATAAAGTCGCCCGGTTGAAGCACCTTGTCGACGTTGAACGCGGTTACGTGAAAGGCGCCTCCTGCTTCAAGGGTCATGTCGACGGTCGCGTCGTTTCCCTTGCCTGCGCTCTGCTTCACGGTGAAACCGTCGGGCGTGGTGAAGTCGTAACTGTTCGAGCCCACAAAGGGGTTATCCCATGCAAGGCGAACGCTGCCATGCCCCGACATCATGTACGTCACCGAACCTCCGACGCCCTTAAGGGTTTTGCTGGACTGGGATTTCCATTTCGCCGAGGCGTGTGCGCGAACGATTTGAGGTGGCTTGGTCACCCATTCCCCGTATCCGCTCGCACTGAATCCGCTTGACGTCAGCGTCAAGGTCGAGTCTGTTTCATTGTGAAAATTCACTACGACGCTTCGCGATGCGGAAAGTGCCGATGTAGAAAGAGCGGCGGCGATTATATTGATCGCTATAGTTCGGAACAACTGTTTGACGGGAATAGCTGATCGGTTGGCCATAAGAGGGTCCTTCGTTGCATCAATGCCTGGAGAGACTACCCAACCGCATTTTGCGACTCGTCGGCACAGGAAGAGTAATCTCGTCGCCATGGAAATCTGCGTCGTCGGAAGCGCAGTCATGGACCTTGTCTTTCGCGCGGAGCGCTTGCCGCAGGGAGGTGAGACTATCCTCGGCGGACCTTTCGCCAGTTATTCCGGCGGTAAGGGCGCAAACCAGGCAGTGGCCATCGCTAGGCTTGAGGGACAGGTGAGCTTCATAGGGTGCGTGGGCTCAGACGATTTTGGGGACATCCTTCGCAAGGGCCTTGCTTCCGCGGGAGTCGATGTGCGCCACCTTAAGACCATCACGGAAGCGAGTTCGGGCTGCGCTGCCGTCGTCGTCGACGCGAACGGAAACAACCAGATCGTCGTGGCGCCCGGCGCAAATATGGGGCTTTCCGCGGATCATGTCCGGGAATCTTTGGCAGAGGTCGGTGACGGACCTGTGCTCGCCCAACTTGAAACGCCCGAAGCGTCGGTCGAGGCGGCAGCAGGCAGTGGACGGCCGTTCTTTCTGAATCCTGCACCGGCTCGAAGGGTCGGCGAGCGGCTCTTTTCCCGGACGTTTGCAACGACACCCAATGAGTTGGAAGTGGAGACACTTGTGGGTGTGAAGCCGGTAGACATCCACTCGTGCCGATTGGCGGCCAGGGAATTGTTAAGCATGGGTGTTCACAACGTCGTGATCACCCTTGGTGACCGCGGTTGCTTTTGGATGAGCGCCAATTCGGAAGCCTACTTACCTGCGCCTTCGGTCACGGCGGTGGACACGGTAGGGGCGGGCGACGCTTTCAGCGGAGCACTTGTGCTGTTTCTATCCCTTGGCCGCGATTGGCCCAACGCGCTGAGCCTTGCGAATCACACGGCCGCCCTTGCGGTGACAAAGCACGGCGCGCAGGCTTCCATGCCAACTCTCGCGGAGCTTCGCACCTTTGCGGGGGCGCTCTGGTGAGGTGCGTGGTAGGCTCCCGTCATGGCGGATCATCCAGTCATCGGTCACGTCCACCTAAAGGTGTCGAATCTCACCCGGTCAGTCGCCTTCTATCGCGAGGCCTTGGGATTCGAACTGCAGCAGCAAATGGGCGATGATGCGGCGTTCTTATCTTTCGGCGGTTATCACCACCATCTCGGCTTGAACACATGGTACAGCAAGGATGGGGCTGCACCCCCAGTTCGATCGACCGGACTGTTTCATTTGGCGATCTTGTATCCGGACCGTCGCTCTTTGGCGGCAGCTTTGAGAAAGTTAATCGAACAAGGGATCCAGATTGACGGCGCGCAGGATCACGGCGTGAGTGAGGCCATTTACCTTCGCGATCCCGACGGGAATGGGATTGAGATCTACGTGGACAGGCCAGCAAGTCAGTGGCCGAGGGTGGAAGGGAAGCTTGAGATGACCCTGGATTCCCTGGATCTAAAGGGGCTCTTGGCCGAATTGGATTAGTTTGGACCGAAACCGCGCGACCTTTCGCAGGTAACGTTTGTCCGTGCGCTCCTCTGTTTGCCTTGCCTTGTGGTCGTTGGCGGCGATAGGCCAAGCCGATCGGCTCATTCACATTCCGACGGGCAAGAAAGTGCCCAATCGCGTGTTCCGGCTTGAAGGCGGCATTGCACAGAGCGGCCTGTCGTCACCGTTCGGATACCTAGACGCCGGCTTGACGCCGTTTCTGGATGCGACCCTTCGCACCACTGACGTTCCAGGGCAGCCGAAGCGGGGAGCGTTTGACATTGGCTATAACTACATCGCACCGCTGCCGAATGCCACTCCCGGCATCAGCGTCGGCGTCCAAGACGCCTCCAACAGTACTGCCGATGGCCGCAGGTTTTACTTCGCTTCAACGTTTCGGGTTGGCCTTTCCGGAAGCGCGGATTCGTTCACTCCTGCCGAGGTCACCTTAGGCGCCTTCTTGGGCAAGAAGGATTCAGCCCTGGTGGGCGTGATGATGCCTTTGACATCTGGGTTTCGGCTCATGGCTGAACATGACGGCTATCGACTAAATTCAGGTTTGGTGTTCAAGCTAGTTCAGAATTGGTCGCTGAAATACGTTTTCATTGGGTCGACGCCGCAGTTGTCCGCTCAAGTTCAGTCGAAATTTTGAGTTCGTATCCATTGGACCGGCACAGATCGACGATCCTGGTAATCATTGCGTTCGTGAACGCCAATCGGTTTTCCTTTTCTGTACCTTGCGTCGCGACTTCGGCATAGGTGAAAGGCTTGCCATAGGCAACGATCATAGGGTGCCTTTTCAGTTTGGTTTTGCCTTTTGGCAATACGATGTTCGTGCCAATGATTCCAACGGGCTGGACCAGCGCGCCGGTTCGTTTCGCCAACATGGCGACCCCCCGATTCACGGGCTGAAAGGTGACGCCGTCGCCACGGGTGCCCTCCGGAAAGATCAGAATCGCCCTCCCTTCATCAAGGAGCGAGATGGCTTTACGAATGGACTCGGTGTCGCTTTCTCCTCGCCGAATTGGAAAAGCACCCAGACTTCGAATGAGTTGCCCCAAGACGGGAATTTTGAACATCTCTTGCTTGGACATGAAAGTCAGCTGGCGTCGGTTCTGAGAGCATGCGATGATCGGGGGATCCAAATGACTCAAATGGTTTGGGGCGAAAATCATGGCGCCACCGAGCGGGATGTTTTCTTCCCCGACGGTGGTAAGGCCGCCCATTGTCTTGAAAAAGAGGTTCCGAACAAAGCTTCGGACGAATGCGTACCAGACACTGCGCTTCGCGGGCATTTCGGCTTCGAGCTTACTCCGCCTCCAGCCCAAGTTCGCAAAGGGCCGAACGGGTCTCGTCCACCGAAGTGTGATGGATTGCGTGGAGCCCCAGCGAGGCGGCAACCTCGACAAAAAGCTTCCGATCATCGATGTAGACCGATTCCTCGACGGAAGCCTGCATGGCTTCAAGGGCGGTTTTGAAAATGGACTCGTCGGGCTTGCGGGTGTTTAAGAATCCCGAGATGAAAAAGGCGTCGATGAATTCTCTTAGGTGGAAGGTGTCGATTCGGTATTGAGCCAATTCGGCGCCTTCGTTGCTGATGGCCACCACCTGCAGCCCATGCCAAGCCTTCATTTGCCGCACCATATCGATCATTTCCGGCAGGGGCTTGGACTGTTCGAACATGAAGCCAACAAACTCCTCCTTCGTGAATTCTCGCCTTACGTTAAACACGACTCTGTTAAGGTACTGCTCCAAGCTGATCTTGCCAATCTCGTAGGTGTCGAAGGTGAGATGATGGCGCTCGTCACAGTCTTCGGCGTCTAGGTCAAACTTTTCCGCTGCGCGGACGCGGGCCGCACGATCCCATCCGTTGGTGAGGATCACTCCGCCGAGATCGGTAAACAGAGTCTTGATCATGTTGGGTTGGTCGCCGCAATCGCGGGTTCGTTGCGATCCGCTTTAAACGTCCGCAGATTCCGTTTCTGCGTCTTCATTCCAGCCCTTCAGTTCCTTTCCGAAGAAGCCGTGCGAGAGGTCTTGCACGATGCACGTGATGAGAAGTCCCTTTTGAGTGCGTGTGGCGCTCAGCGCGGTCGCCATTGGGAACTCGGTTCCGTCTTTGCGTTTCGCGAAAGTTGCCAGGTGTTCGCCCATCTGACGCTTCACGGGCTCACGTGCGTATTCGCCCCGGTGCTCCGGATGTTTTTCGAAGAACCGCTCTGGAACCAATGTGTCGATGTTCATACGAAGCAGCTCACCCTTGCCGTAGCCAAACATCTCGTCCTTGCGCGGCAAAGTTCAGCAGTTGACGTTCCCTATCCGACAATGAGGCCGAAAGCTCTCCTTGCGCGCGATCCATAGACCTAGGATAGCATCGTGCGCCCACACGTGCGGTTGGTTTTCATGACGCGATTTGGCTGACAACCACATAGCGACTTGTTTAATCCTCGGAAGGCACGGGTTGAGCTGTCGACGATGTACGCGAGCGACTCGAAAGGAGGAGCTTGCCACTCATACTCACCACAACCGAGATGCACTCCAACGTGTTAGAATCATGCAGTTTAACGCTCCAGCCCTGGGGTTTTTGCTTGGATTTTCTTTTAGCCACCCGAAATGAAGCGCAGTCGGTTTCTTAAGAAGGATTTTGAGCCGACGCCGAGCGTCGAGTACGCCGACATTGTCGGCTACGCAAGGTCTGAATTTCGGGAGGGTCGAACCGAAAAAGAAGTGCTCCAAATCCTCACCAAAGCAGGGCGGCCGCGGGAAATCAAGGGCGTTGTCCATGAACTCTATCTGGAGTGTATGGAAGTCACTTTGGCCGATCGCGTGCTCGAGACGATCGTGAAGTTTCTTGGATTACCCGTTGCCCTTTTGCTCCTGCCACGGGTGGTAAAGATGTGGTGGGCTGGACTCGTGCTTGTCGTCGTTCTTGTCCTTTACCTAGCGCTAGTGTCCACGGCCTTTCATCGCGTTTGGCAGCGGCGGTTCCGCATCAGGCTGGCTGAACGTCGAAAGGCTAACTGAGGCGGTCAATTGAGAACCGGGCGAGTCCTTCGAGCTTTTCCGCGTTTGGGAGGTGTGCGATCGACTGAAGGGCTTTGTCGACGCAGGCTTTCGATGCACGCTGCGCGGCTTCGATTCCAAGTAGTGCTGGATAGGTCGCCTTCTGGCGCGCCCGGTCCGAACCGGCCGACTTCCCAAGGGCTTCAACGGTCGACAACTCGTTAAGCAAGTCGTCCGCAATCTGGAAGGCAAGTCCCACATGGGTGCCGTACTCAGACAGAGATCGGATCTGCTCCGGCGAGCCGCCGCCCAAGATGGCTCCGATTTGACAACTTGCCGAGATGAGGGCACCCGTCTTTCGGGAGTGGATGAACTCGACGGTGCTCGCGTCGATCGGTTTGCCTTCGGATTCGACATCGACCACTTCACCGCCCACCAACCCATCCGAGCCGGCTGCCCGAGACAGAATTCTCAGGCATGCCACGACGGCCGTGGAATCGTGAGGCGAACTTGCCAAAGTCTCGTATGCCAAGGCAAACAGCGCATCTCCCGCAAGGAGGGCAATGGCCTCGCCGTACTTCTTGTGGCATGAGGGCAAACCTCGGCGCAAATCGTCGTTGTCGATCGCGGGAAGGTCGTCATGGATCAGTGAGAACGCATGCACCATTTCCAAGGCGCACGCAGCGTTCAAGACCGAACTTCCCGTCGCACCCACCGCCTCGGCGGAGGCCATGCAAAGGGCGGGGCGAAGGCGCTTGCCTGGCGCAAGACACGAGTGACGCATGGCCTGATGCAGGGCCTCCGGACGAGAATCGGGGTCGGGAATCAGGGTGCTGAGCCTCGCGTCTACGGTCGCCGCGCATACTTTGAGTTGGCTTTCTACCCCCACCTTCAACGAGTCTACCACTGCGAAAAATCCGTCGCTGGTAGACTCGCCTCCAGATGGCCGAGATACGACCTTTTCGCGGACTCCGTTACAGCGACGAAGCGGGTTCGATTCAAACCCTGGTTGCGCCGCCCTATGATGTAATCAGCCCCGGTGAGCGGGTCTCGCTTGGACTTAGGAATGCGAACAACGTTGTGCACCTGACCCTTCCGGATCAGAACGAGGACGATCGCAGCAAGTTTGTCAAATATGCTCGGAGCGCGGCGAACTTGACCGAATGGCGCAAAAACGGAACGTTGTCTCTGGAGCCTGAGCCAGCCTTCTATCGCTACACACAGGTCTTCAAGATTCCTTATCTTTCGCCGGAGCCCATGACTCGGACGTCGGTGATCACCTTGATAAGGGTTGAGCCTTACGAAAAAGGCGTTGTGCTTCCTCACGAAGAGACTTTTCCAAAGCACAAAGAGGATCGGCTCCGCATTCTGGAGGCAACTCGTTCCCACCTCGAGTGCATTTTCGGTCTCTTCGAAGACCCAGATGGGGAGGTGCATCGAAACCTCCTTGATGCTCCCGCAGGAAGTCCGGTGCAGGTCCTGTCCGATGATGGCGTAAACCAGAAGTTGGAGCCCATTACGGATTCAGCGGCCTGCGCGCTACTCAGCAAACTGCTCGCTGAAAAGAAGGTTTGGATCGCGGACGGACATCACCGATACGAAACGGCGTTGGCATTCCGCGTGGCGCTTGGGCCCCGATCGGGCCCGGTTGCCGAAGATTACATGATGATGGCCCTGACTTCGATGTCGGATCCCGGGCTCGTGCTGTTGCCCACCCACCGTGTTCTTAAAACCTTGCCCTGCTCGTCAGAGGATTTACTCGAAAGGCTGGATGGGCTTTTCGAGATGAAGGAAGTTCACTCTTCAAGGCTGTTCGAGACCTTGAGAAGCATCGATTCTGCCGGCGGAACGGCTTTCGGATTGTCGTTGAGAGGGGGTGACGGATTTGTCCTGACACCCAAGAATCCAGACTTGATCGCGCAAATGTCTGGCGAGGCTGGGAGTCGTGCTTTGCGAGAATTGGACGTTTCTGTCCTTCACCGCGTCATCTTCGAGCAGCTTCTTGGCATTCAGGGGTTGGACAGCATCACTTACACCCGCGACCCTCACGAGGCGTCCAGGTTCGTGGAAGAGGGTGCGGGAGCCGCATTTTTGATGAATCCGCCAACCGTTGAAGACATGAGGACCATAGCCCTAGGAGGCGAGAAGATGCCCCAAAAATCGACCTACTATTTTCCTAAGATATTAAGCGGTCTCGTGCTTTGGTCTTTGAACGACTTCTAAACTCCCATGCACTTACTCCTCCTGGGCACGGGCGCGGCGGAGGGCATCCCGGCTTTCTACTCGAACACCCGGGTGAGCGAGTACGCGCGCAAACATGGCGGAAAGGACGTCCGCACTCGTTCAGGTGCACTCATCGATGGCAGCTTAAAGATTGACCTGTCTCCCGACACTCTGGTCCAGATGAACCGGGAACGTCTGGATGTGCGAGACTGGTCAGGTTTGCTGTTTACCCACGGCGACGACGACCATTTCGCGGTCGGAGAATTGCAGTACTGCCTCCATCCTTTCAACGAAATGGACTATGTGAGTTTCGCGGTCTACGGGAACGACAAGATTTGCGCGGGGATCGCGGAGCGCTATCCTGGGTGGCCCATCGAGGTTGTGGAAACGCGAAGTTTCGAGCCGTTCACCCATTGCGATTTCACGATCACTCCGGTCGCCGCCATGCATAACTCAGTGGAGGATTGCCAGAACCACATCATCGAGCGGGGTGGCAAGAGCCTGCTTTATGCCACCGATACGGGAATCTGGCAGGATCGAACCTGGGCGTTCCTCAAAAACTTTGCGCTGGACTGCCTTGTCATTGAATGCACGGAAGGGCTGGCAGATGCGGGTTACGTTGGACATCTGACCTTGGACGAGTGCGTCACAGTCGTGGATCGGTTGCGTCGAGAGGGCATTCTCAAGCGCGATGCAACGGTGGTGACGACCCACCACAGCCACAACGGCGCGGCAACGCATGGCGAACTGGTTGTGGCGATGGAGCCATACGGGATTGAGGTCGGATACGATGGATACAGTGTCGAAATCTGACGAAGGTGATGCTTTTTGCTTGGAGCTGACGTCCCTTGAAGTGCCAACGGATTGGCGGGGGACGGCCAGGACGGCCGATAACTCCTGTTGTAGCCCAAAATCCGTCGGAACAAATTCCTGCTGCCGAGTTCTCTAAGGGCTACGGGGGAGATCCCCCTAAATTTGCCAGGCAAATGACCGAAGGAATTCTATAGATGTCTCAAGTCGGCAAGTGGTTCGGGTTCGCGGAGGATGAGATTTATGACGAGGGTCTGAGGGCCTTCGAACGAGGCGACTACGATGAAGCCGCAGAAGCCTTCGGCGCTTGTCTTCAAGACGCAAGCGACCCATCCATGCTGCGTCTGGCCAAGCATTACTTGTGCGAGAGCCGCCTCAATTCCGGAAACGCCCGTCTTCGCGAGGGAAGCTTTGAAGTTGCGGCCGCAGATTACGCGCGGGCCATTGAGCTTTCGCCGAACTATCCCGACCTTCACTTAAGCCTGTCTCGTGCCTATCGCGGAATGGGTGATCGGAAGCGGCAGATGCAGGAGATCGAGCGTGCGCTGGAATTGAACCCCCAGTATCTCGATGCCTTGCTGGACAAAGGCGTATTGCTTTACGAGCATGGGAAGCGTGAAGAGGGCCTTGAATTGATTGACCGCTCCCTGAACCAGGACAGCGGCCTGGACGCCGAGACACTGCAGGCGGCCAGAAACGATCACCGCGCCGGCCATTTTGTCGAAGCTCTGAAGCTCTTGGAAGTGTTGCGATCACGGGGCACGGGCGAGGCGAATTGGCAAGCGAGGGTCGCCGCAAGCCATCTTCGCAACAACGACCTGCCATCAGCGAGAAAAGCCTACGAGAAGGCACTTGACGCCGCTCCCGGATATGCCGATTTGCGATGCAAATACGGAAAGGTGCTCTTGGAGCTAGGGGAGACCGAGCACGCCGCCGAGCAACTCACGCGAGCGGTGGAGATCAACGAGCGGTACGTGGAGGCGCTAGCCACTCTGGGTCTTGCCATGGCGAAGATGAACCGCGACATCGAAGCGGGCGATTTTTTTGCGCGGGCTTTAGTCCTTGACCCTTATCACCCAGTCGCCGCCGCGGAATCCGCGAAGCTGCCGGCGCGCCGCTCTATGCGGTGAGCTGCCCCAAAGTTTATTGATCCGCCTTAATGGCCGCATCAATTTGCCGTGGGTCGGTCCCGGTGAAGACGCGTCCCTTTGAGTCGACGAAAAAGATGGTGGGTGTTGAATCGACGCCGAGTTTGATCGCTTCAGCCTTACTTTTTGAGAGTGCCTGGACTATATCTGGTTCACTTGCCTGCCGCAGAAGTTCTTCTGGGGGCAACCCAGCCAGAGCCGCCACGGCAGCCAACTTTTGGGTCAGCTTCTGTTCCTGGTGCATGAACAGCCAATGATGAGCATCACCAAATGTCCCGCGCTTCTCCGCGACCAACGCGGCTCTAGCCAAGGGGTCGGCCTGGCGATGGATAGCTAATGGGAATTGCCGAATGTACCAGGCCAACTTTTTTGCGATGTCGTTCCCGCAAAAACGCGGCGCCGACTTCCATGCCAGCGCAAGGCGGGCATTCGTAGTCCATGAATTCGATCACTTTCCATCGGGAGGATGCGTTTCCGGAGATGAGTTGAGCCCCACGCAGTAAGGCACCTGTGTCGCGTAACGTGGCTGTCAACGGTAGACGAGAGGGCAGACGTCTCGCATTCGCAAAGTGCCAGACAGAAACGCTCAGCAGAGTAAGCGCGAAACCGTATGTCAGGACATCTCTTCTTGTCATTGATCAATCACGGCAACGAGATCATGCAGCTAATGGGAAAAGTCTGGTCCAGAAAGCTTGACGTGCCAATCCAAATAGAGCACGTTTGAGCGTGATTGTGAGTATGTTGGGTTCGGGAGACCCGAATGCCAAATCTCCGAACCATCAAATGCCAGGGGCTGCCTTCCAGAATCAGCCGACGAAGTGCTCGTCTGACCATCAACGAGTTCTTGAAACACGTAACTTGTTCCTCCATTGTTCAGAAACAATGTTGGATAAGCGGGCGGGCCCGATAGGAAAGTCTTGCCGTTATCCTGTGGACATCGCCATACCGAGCCTAGCTTCACGTATGAAGCGAGCGTACTCGGGAAATCCCGAAAATTAGACGGATCCTCGTCCTTACCACGACCGAATCTGAGCCAAGGGTGTAAGCGCTCCAACGCATTGACGGCATAAGGGTAGTGGTCATCGTAATCGCTCAAATACAACTGTGTGGCGATCCCAAGCTGATGCAAGTTGGATTGGCAGGTTGTAGTGCGAGCCACCCCGAGAACTCCTACAAAGACCGGGAGGAGGATAGTTGCCAGCGACAAAATTATGACAATCACCACCAGTAACTCACCAAGAGTGAATCCTAGCCGGACGCGCTTCAACTCTTCCCTTTGCCTTCTGGTGCGATCGACGGGCCCTTAAGAGCGCTCTTGGCTGCCGCCGAAATAGTTGGATCTGGATCCGCAGCCAGGAGTTGAAGTGTCTTTAGGCCATTTCGTTGCAACCATGAGGGCAGCACCGCCTTAACAACGGGGTTCTCTCCTTCGCTCTTGAATATCGGTCTCATATCCTCCAAATACTGAGACTGCAGATCGTAACCCACGAGGTTGCTGATCGCCCCAATAGCCCAAAGGCGCGACGCATCCCTTCGCCTTACAACTTCATGAAGGAGCGCGGCATGGTCCTTACTTAGACCCTCTATGCGCCGTTTATCAATAAGTGAACCGACCATCTGCTCCTCTTCGAATGTTTTAAATCCCATCTTTGCGCTGAGAGCCCTGTCTTCCGGCTGCGGGGCCGATTGGGCGCCTCTGGAAGACGCAGTCCAAAGAGCCCCTGAAATCCCAAGCACGGCACTCACAACATAAAGTGGACGGACTTTCCAGCGCTGACCTCCTGTCCAAACCATGGATTAGCAACCAGCCGGGTTGTTGCAACAATTCACGCAACGCGAAATGTCAGCATCAGCGGTGCATTGCGTCCCGCAACAGATTCTACAGTTCCCCGCAGGGCTCTGGTTGCCGCAGGGGTTGCCTGTCAGCGAGCAAGCGGGCCAGCCATCACCGCCTTGAGGGTCATGGATTGCAGCCACAAAGGTGGCCGCAAAACTGAGGGCGCAAATAGCAAGGGCTGTCATCGGTTGCTTCATTTTCTTCATTACAACTCCTAAGTCCCAATTGAGACGATAGCGCAACGTCACCCCTATATAGCCCCGATGTACCAGGCAAAAACACTGGTTATCAAAATAAGAGGACAAAGTGTCTCTCGACCTGGGACGTCTAGGCGGTGACGCTGTCTTCGATGCGCCACTCGCTCGTGATCTGGGGCCCTTCGCGAAGGGTCGCCATCACGGAACAGTACTTGGTGTCGCTGAGCTCCACGGACCGTGCGACCGCCGCAGGGTCGAGGTCTTCTCCGGTAACGATGTGGCGGATCGTCACGGTCAGGAAGGGCCTTGGGTATTGGCCTTGGGGCGGGCGGGTGCCTTCGATTTCTATGCGGTAGCCGGTCACCTTTTCGCGCTTCTTTTCAAGAATGGAGATGATGTCCATTCCGGCGCAACCTGCGATGGCTCCCAACAACGTCTCCATCGGGGAGGGACCATGCGGCTCGCCCTCGTCGTCTGCGCGGGAATCCATCGTGAATTTCGCGCCCGATGGCGGGGTGGCTTCAAATTCCATGCCGGACTTCCAATCGATGGTAACCATGTTTGATACTACGTAATCCCTACCTGTTTCGGAAGCGGGCGACCCCCTCTCCTGTTTGGCAGTCGAGGGGATTTCTTCTCGCTTGTCAGTCAGAGCTCTTCAACCGGTGGTTTTCACGAGCGAGAAGAGTTCGTCCGTGCTGAAGTCACCATCGGCGTCGATGTCGCCCAATTGTGCCTTCACGAAGTCCGACGCGTTGTAGCCATAACCGAAAGTTCCGCTGCGAAACACGGGCTGAAAAGTCTTCGCATGCCCGTCAGCCCAGACCACATTTCCGGCACCATTGTGGCGGCCCTGGAAACTCGGATAGTCCGATGATGGCGGCTCCAGGTATGTGCTCCCTTCGACGGTCGGGACGGCATAACTGAACGTGTTCAATCGGGCGCACGTGCCGAAGGCCACCGTTCGTGCCGGCTGCTCCATTTGCGTGGCCGTTACCGCAATCGGAATTTCGATATAGTCTGGACCGGGACCGTAGTCCGACGGGCTCAGATATGCGTAATTGTAGCCGTAGCCGGTCAGCCCGATACTGGTTCGCAATTTATTGTCAAACGACGGGTCCGCCTGGATGCCCGCGCTGTGGGTATAGGGATACAGCAAACCGCCTTCGGGATGCAGAGTGACCCCGTCCCAAGCGCCCCACCAGTAGTTCGTGACGGCACCGTTCGGCACGCGGACGCGCATTAGGGTGTCGTCGTAGTCACCGGCATACATTTGCCATGCGATGCCGATCTGCTTAAGGTTGGAAAGGCTGACCGTCTTGTTTGCGGCCACTTTTGCGCTTGCGAAAACGGGAAAGAGGATGGCGGATAGGATCGCAATGATTGCGATCACCACCAGCAGTTCGATGAGCGTGAACGCGCTCCTGTTCTTCAATGTCCGACCTCCATGTGCGCTCCTTGGGAACGCGATCAGGTGAGGTCGTCGGTTTTGGAGCAAGGGGCTCGGAGTGCCTGCGCGGGCCACTCTGTGCTGGTCTATGCTCGTAGACGACGACGCCAACAACTCTTGCGAAGCGGGCATTCGGGCTCGGGTCCCTCAGGACTCACACCGTTGCGGCACAGCGCCGGATTCCAACCGGCTTCCCCCATTTTCAAGCCCCGCCACGACAGCGGGAACTTCGCAAATCCGAGCATACCAGTGGCCGAGGCCAGTCGGTTTGCCGGATATCCAGAATTTCGACAAATACCGTAAAGGCACCTCTCTTGGGATATGGAATCACCTTGTTCTAGGTGTTGCGAGGGGGTTCCGATTTTTATGACTTCTGACTTGGCGGCGAAGCGGTTTGCGGAAAATTTGTTGAAAGAAAACGGCCATAATGGCCGTTTCGAAGTTCGGTTGGATGACACAGTGGAACTGGATCGAGTTGCAAGCGCATTGGCTTCGCTTGGGTGCGTCGTGGCAAAGAATTCCTATCGGAATATGCTCGATGTAACCTGCCCACAAGGTTAGTCTGAATCTGCGGCGGCCATAATCCTCAGACGTGCCACCCTCAGATGTGAAGGAAGAGAAGCAAATCCCTCGCCCCGTTAGGGTTCTTTCGTGGGTCAGTTTCTTCGCGGACATCTCCTCGGAGATGGTCTATCCGGTCATTCCCCTCTTCATCGTAGGCGTCTTGAAAGCGCCGGCGATGGCGCTGGGCGTCACAGAAGGTTTCGCTGAGGCGCTCGTCAGCTTTGTCAAGGGTTGGTCTGGCTGGCACAGTGACCGAATGGGCAAGCGCCTGCCTTACGTGCGATGGGGATACGGTTTGTCAGCGGCGGCAAAGCCAGCTTTGGCTCTCGCCACGATGTGGCCGATGGTCACTGCCGCTCGAGGATTGGACCGTTTTGGCAAGGGCATCCGGGGATCCGCACGGGACGCCTTGATCGCCGATGCCACCACTCCCGCCAATGCAGGGCGCTCCTTCGGCTACCATCGAATGCTCGATACGGCGGGTGCCGTAATCGGCGTCTTGCTGGGTTACGGGCTTCTCGTCTTGCTCCCCCACAATCTGAAGTTGATCTTCATCATTGCCGCCGTCCCTGGCTTTTTGGCATTGGGCGTCACTTACTTCATGAAGGATAAGCCCAAGGCGATCGAATTGAGCAAGGAGTCCGACTCCCGGTTCAAACCCAGCCCTGTATTCCTTCGCGCACTTGGCGTCATGACCGTCTTTGCATTGGCGAACAGCAGCGACACGTTCATGTTGTTGCGCGTCCATGACACCTATTCCGGCTACGGGATGGTCGCGCTTGCCTATGCTCTTCAGACTTTCGTCTACGCCGCATTCTCCTTCCCGCTTGGCGTTCTAAGCGACCGAGTGGGCCGTATGCCGCTCCTTGTAGGGGGCTGGCTCATTTATGCCGGCGTCTACTTTGGGTTTGGCTACTTGCCGGGGTCTGCCGTTTGGCCCTTGATGGGTTTTTATGGCATTTTCCTGGCAGCGAACGACGGGGTCGGCAAGGCGTTGGTTGCTGACGTCGCTCCCACGAACAGCCGCGGCACGGCGATGGGAGTGTTCTATATGATTACAGGCGTTGCCACCCTACTCAGCGGCATCGCAGCTGGGGAACTGTGGGACCACGTCGGCCATGAAGCGCCTTTTCTATTCGGAGGTGTGATGGCTCTTGTCGCCGTTGCTATGGTGCCTTTCGCCCGAAGTGAACGGCCCACTTAGGCTCGCTTTCTGGCGAGAATCACCCTGTCGATTCCGGCAAGATCTTGGACCGTTTCGACGTCCTTCCAGCCATTGGAACGGAACCGTTTCTTCACTTCTGGCGCCTGGGTGAAACCCACCTCCATGAGCAGCCAAGCCCGGTCATGGAGGAATTCCCCAGCTTTTTCGGCCAACTGATCATAGACCTCAAGCCCTGTCTCACCAGAAAACAACGCCAGGTCGGGCTCATGACGCCCAACTTCCGGCATAAGCGCTTCGCGGTTGGCGATGTAGGGCGGGTTGGTCACGATCATGTCAAAACGTCTCCAGTCCATCTTTTGAAACAGATCGGACTGAATGAACGGTACATCCGCTGCCAGGCGCTTCGCATTTTCTCGCGCCGTTGTGAGCGCATCGGGAGAGATGTCGCTGCCGAGTACGCTTGCCTGGGGACGTTCGAGCTTCAAGGTGATCGCAATGCAACCTGAGCCCGATCCCAAATCAAGGATTTGCGGTTCGTCCAAGGGGCCTACGCGTTTCAGTGCCTGCTCGACCAGAATCTCCGTTTCTTGTCGGGGGATTAGAACCGATGGGTTGACGACAAATCGTCGCCCAAAGAATTCACGCCAACCGAGGATGTAGGCCAGGGGTTCGCGTTTTTCGCGCCTTTCCAAGAGTGTTTCAGCCTCTTCTTCGTTCAGCTCCCATTCCGGATGGGCGAACACCGTTGCCCAATCCGAGTTGAGAATTTTGGCGACCAGCAATCGAGCTTCCAGTCTCGGAGAGTTGATTCCAGCTTCGGCCAATCGCAATTCAGCCTGAGGTATCCAGTCCCCAAGCGTCATGGCTCTACCACATATTTGGCGAGCTTTCGGCGCATCTCAGACACCAGCTCGGCTTCCAGGTAAATGCCGTTATCCGTGTACTCGACCTTGTGCACCCTGCCGTAGTCGTAACAAGCCTGTACCAGATGTGCTTCTGAGTGGGGCAGCACCGCTTTCATGAAACCAAGCAAGTCCTTAACCTGCTTTCTCAGAGCATCCAAAAGCGAGGCGATCCCAACATTCTTGGCGGCGCTGATGGCTACGGAGTTTGGCCACTCAGCAACTAGCTTTCGCTGAATGAAAGGATCATTCATGAGGTCGATCTTGTTGAATACGGTGAGCATTGGTTTTTCAGCTGCTCCAAGCGTGTCGAGAGTCTCCAACACGGCGTCCCGTTGCATCTCCCAGCCGGGGTGGCTTACGTCGATCACATGAATGACGAAGTCCGAAAAGGTGACTTCTTCCAAGGTCGATTGGAACGCCGCGACCAGATGGGTGGGCAGCTTCCGGATGAAGCCGACAGTGTCCGTCAGAAACAGCGCATAACCTTCGGGAAGGTCTATTTTTCTTGTCGTCGGATCAAGGGTGGCAAAAGGCATCGCGTCCGCCAAGAGCTCTGTCCCGGCCAAGCGGTTCATCAGCGTTGACTTGCCAGCGCTCGTGTACCCGACGATGCTCGTGAAAGGGAATGGGTGCTTCCTCCTTGCCGTGCGCTGTTGGTCTCTGACCCGCTTGACATCCGCAATGTCGCCCGTGAGACGGGCGATTCGTTCGCGCACCATTCGCCTGTCGCTCTCCAGTTTCGTCTCGCCCGGGCCCCTCATTCCGATGCCGCCCTTCTGGCGTTCGAACTTTGTATAGACCGACATCAATTTGGGCATCATGTAAGTCAGCTGAGCCAGTTCGACCTGCAGCATGCCTTCTTTGGTGCGCGCTCGGCGCGCGAAGATGTCAAGAATCAGTTGAGTCCGGTCCACGACTTTGCAATGAAACGCCTCCTGGAGATTGCGCTGTTGCATTCCGCTGACTTCGCCATCGATGAGAACCAGGTCGGCTTGGCTATCTTTTGCCAACGCTGCGATTTCTTCCACTTTGCCGGTGCCTACATAGGTGCCTTTGTAGGGGCGGTCCAATCGCTGACGGATGCTTGCAATCGGCTCGACGTGGGCGGCCTCGCAAAGGCCGATCAGTTCGTCTTCCACTAAGCCGTCTTCATTCTCGTCTTCGTTCACGTAAACGAGCACGGCAGTCTCTAGGGTTGTCGGCCGCTCGGTGCTTGACGTTTGCATCACTGCTAGTTTGACGTTTGTCGCGGCCATTCCGGTCGCATCTGCACTACTGCCCTTCAAGCACGTAGCCGTCATGAAGAATCTGCAGTTCGTTCGTGACTCCTTTGACGGATGCGTCAAGGATCTTCTTGCCTTTTGCCGCCGTTGCAAAGGTGGCGAATCCGTACGAGCCTTGTTCCGTCATTTCGTCGAAATGATGAATCAGGCCCTTCACCGCCGGGTTTGAGATAAGGCCATCGTCACGCATCAAGTGTTTCCTCACCAAGTCGGGATGCAAGTGCATGATGAGGCTGGTTTCCGCCTCGCATGCATGCCTCATTTCCTTGGCAGGTCCCTCCAGCACCTTGGCGACTTCGTCAACGCAAAAGGCGAAATAGCCGGAATGGCCAAAGGTGACCTTTGGGTATTTGGCCTTCATTTTTCGGAGAGCGATGCCGTTGGGCTCCGTATTGCCGCCGTGGCCATTGACGATGTAAAACTTCCTGAAACCGTGGGGGATCATGGACTCGACGATGCCGGTGATCGCCTTCTCGTAACCTTCAAAGCTGGCACTGAGACTTCCGGCGAACTTCAGGTGGTGGCCCGAAGCTCCCAACCAAAGCGTTGGCGTGAGCAAAACCTTATCGGGCAGATTGGCCTCCACCCGCTCCGCGACGGCCGTCGCGAGCAAGCTGTCGGTGTAGAGCGGCAAGTGGGCTCCGTGCTGTTCCAAGGAGCCTGTCGGAATCAGGACAACGATCTCCCGATCGAGCGCGTCCGCTTCTTGCCATGTGAGCCTAGAGAGGATCATGTTGGCATTGTATCTGGTTGCGCCTCCGGATCAGGACAAGCTGGCGTAGCCTGTGCCAAGCAAGTTCGGACCTAAGAATTTGGATATAGATTCCTAATCAGCATTTTGACCGTCGCCCTTAAGTCACGGTCACGGTGCATCATCTCGTTGATCTTCGTATACCCGTGCATCATCGAGGTGTGGTCACGGTCGCCAAACAGAGAACCGATGTGCTTCCAGCTGTCGCCGGTAATCTCTCTCGTCACGTACACCGCAATGTGTCGGGCGTGGACGATGGGTGCCTTTCGTGAAATCCCCTTAATCTCCTCGCTTGGAATCTTGAAGTGCTTGCCGACGGAGTCGACGATCGAATCGAAACCGGGCTTTTCGAGGGCGCCCTGGCGAAAATGCTGCTCGATAAGGGTCTGGGCGAGCTGCATGTCGATCCCCTGGTTCATCATGCTCGCTTGGGCGGCCAGCCGAGTCAAGGCACCTTCAAGCACACGGATGTTGCCGGGGACGTTCTCGGCCATAAACATGGCGACGTCCAGGGCGATCTCGACCCCGTCTTGGTCGGCCTTGCTGAGCAGGATTGCGCAGCGGGTCTCGGTGTCCGGCATCTGGATGTCGACGACCAGACCTGATTCAAACCGTGATCGGAGCCGCTCGTCCATCAGGAACAAGTCACGCGGTGGACGGTCGGAACTGAGCACTATTTGCTTGTTCAGCGAGTGAAGGTAGTTGAAGGTGTGGAAGATCTCTTCCTGCGTTTTGTCCTTGCCCGCTATGAATTGAATGTCGTCCACCAGCCAGATTCCGACGCTACGTTGCGAACGGCGGAACTGCTCGATGCGGTTGGTCTGCAGAGCGTTGACGAACTCTTCAGCAAATTGCTGGGCGGAAACGTAAACCAGTGGGTAGCGAGGATTGGCGGCGAGAATTTCCCTGGCGATGGCGTGAAGCAGATGGGTTTTGCCGAGTCCGGACTGGCCGTAAATGAAAAGCGGATTGTACTTGGTGCCGGGCTCGGAAGCGACCGCCTTGGAGCCGGCCATGGCCAGGCGATTGCTCTGGCCGACCACAAACGTGTCAAAGGTGTAACGCGAATTGGGTCGAAATTTGTGATCCTCGGTCGACTTTGAGACGACGGCTCCCTCGGTCGGCACGTAAGCGCTGGCTTTTTCGCGGGCTTCAGCCTGGATGTCGAGGGTGATTTCTTCGCCCAGTTCGTCTTCAAGCAAGGTCTTGAGGTTGGCGAGGTATCGCTCACGAACCCATTCCATAACGAATCGTCCCGGCGCGGTGACCACCGCGTATCCATGCTCAAGGGACAAAGGCTTTAGCGGACGAATAAATCTCTCATACCATGCGGCCGGAACTTCAGGCGCCAACCGCGCGAGCGCACGGTCCCAAGCGTGCTTCAATCTGATGGCTTCGTCGGTATCTTCAAGTGTGTATTGATCCTTGCTCATGGTGGTCCGGTGGCGGTGTTTTAGCCAAGTTGGGGAGATGAGTATACGCCCGATCCGACATTTGTGGAAGAGGTTTCGAAGGGAAAATTTGACGGAAATTTAGCATTCTAAAATTGAGTCAGTCGGTGGAACGAAAATAAGAAACGGATCCATCATTTTTCAGCGATTTTCATAGTTTTCAACCACTTTTCCACGCATGTTTGTGGAAAAGTGGTTCCAAGTGTTGTTTCGTGGCGTCCGATCGTCGTACGCCGAACGAACCACAATGATCAAGTGGCGGGTGTGCCGAGGGTCTTGGGAGTTTTGGCGGGCGAGGATATGCCTCTTTCCACGCTCAAAGCGTGGGCTGACAGCGCCGATTTGGTGATCGCCGCCGACAGCGGTGCCGACCGGTTGCTCGCCATTGGCGCTCGAGTTGACGTGATCGTAGGCGATCTGGATTCCGTGACCGACCTCGCCCGACGCCACGCCGCAGAGGTCGTTCAGATCAATGAACAATTGACCACCGACTGCGACAAGCTCCTTGAGCTCGTCAGGCGACGCGGGCATGAAGCGCTGGTTCTCATTTCCGTGGAGGGTTCGCAGCCAGATCATGAATTGGCCACCCTCTACAGCGCCGCCCGCAGCAGGCTTGATGTCAGCGTCGCCTACAGGCGTGGGATCGGACACATTCTTCGAGGAGAGGTGAGCAAGAAGGTTTCCGTCCACCCTGGGGTGCGCATCTCGCTCATGCCCATTACCCCTTGTGTGGATGTCGACCTGCGCGGAGTCCGTTGGCCTTTGGAAGGCGCATCGATCTCGTCTGAGAATCTTGTCAGCATCTCCAATGTCGCTCTGGGAGACGAAGTGTATGTCGAGATGCGGTCCGGATGGGCATTGCTATACGTCGAAAGGGGCTCTGACCCGCACTGGCCACAATTCGATCCATAGTAATCACTATAGTTCTGATTGAGCGAGAATGGAGCGAGCTGAGAATGTCCACTTTGCACCTAACGCCGCTCGATTTTGCCGTGGTCGCCCTGTTCGTCGCGGCGATTCTGGTCCTCGGGTTTTCGGCGAAGCTCAAAGACCACACGGTCTTTCAATTCCTCACGGCTGGGCGCAGCCTGACGCTTCCGGCATTCGTGGCGACTTTGGTGAGCACTTGGTACGGTGGGGTGTTGGGAATCGGGGAAGCGGTCAGCTACTACGGTCTCGGCACCTGGCTTCTCCTAGGCGTGCCCTACTACGTTTTCGCTTTGATTTACGCGTACGCTTTCGCGGAGAAGGTCCGAGGCGCCGAGCAGATCAGCATTCCTGAACGTCTCGAGTCGCGGTACGGACGAACGGCCGGTCTCATAGGCGCCATCCTCGTGTTTCTCCTCGCCGTGCCTGCGGTGCATGTTTTGATGCTGGGGACGATGGTCGAACTGGTCAGCGGATGGCAGATCGCACCCTCCGTGCTCATCGGCGCGATCATCGGCACTCTCTTTCTCTACAAGGGAGGGCTGCTTGCGGACGTTCGGGTGGGATTGCTTGCCTTCGCCATGATGTACGTCGGATTCGCCATCATCGCGGTTTTCTGCTTAACCCACTTTGATCCGCGAGCGACTCTTGGCAACATTACCGATCCCAATCTTCATAAGGTGGATGGAGGCAAGGGGCCGCTTGTCGTCTTAAGCTTCTTTATCTTGGGCGCATGGACGATGGTCGACCCGGGATTCCACCAGCGTGTGGCTTCAGCGGGAGCACCAAGCCGGGGAAGGATAGGCGTGCTTATTTCAGTGGGGTTCTGGGTCCTGTTCGACGTCATGAGCATCACGGCAGGGATGTATGCCCTTGGCATGTTGAACCCTTTGCCCAAGGAGACTTTGCAAATATTTCCCTTATTTGCCGACCAGGTTCTTCCACCCGGTCTTAAGGCGGCATTCCTCTGTGGTCTCATGGGAACCATCCTATCGGCGATGGTCGGCTACACGTTGGTCAGTGGAGCGAGTTTGGGGCGCGAGATCGTGGGCCGGCTGAAGAGGGGCTTGAGGGACGATCAAGTCGGAAAGTGGACCAAGTTGGGACTTTTCATTGCGTGTGGCGTCGCCGTTGCGATAGCGCTGATCATCCCCAGCGTTGTGCAGCTTTGGTACGACTGGGGCGGAGTGCTTGTGGGAGCTCTCTTGCTTCCCGTCAGCATGGCCTATGGCTTGTTTGGGGGAAGCCGGGTCAACTCGGCTTGGGTCGCCGCTTCTATGGTCGCCGCTTTTTTGGGTTCTTTTGCATGGTTGATTTACGGTAAAAGAACTGCAAACGAGTTTTTGGAAGTCTCTGTAATGGGACAAACGTTTTCGCTTGGAACCTTGATGCCCGCGCTCGCAATTTCTGCGTTCGCCATCGGCCTTGGAGAAGTGTTTGGGAGGATGAAGTGCAATGGTTGACGATCAGCAAGAAATGATTACGTCGGATCCGGCAGAGCACGCCGAGCCGGTGGCGGAAGCCCCTTGTGAACCCACTCATGGGGGTGTGGGGTTTGCAAAGCTGACGGTCAAGAGAAGCGGCGCTGAGACCGACATCAGCTTCCCGGTTAACCCTCCCGCCGTCATCGGCCGCTTCGACCCCGCAGTGGGACCCATCGATGTGGACCTTGCGAATTTGCCCGAGGGCTCGTATGTGTCCAGAAAGCACGCGAAGATCACCTATGAAGACTGCGCCTGGATGATCCATGACCTCGGTTCATCGAACGGCACTTTCGTGCTGAACGATGACTTCGAGAGAGTTGAAATCGCCGAACTCACCGATGGAAAGGAGATCGCGCTCGGGAACGCGCGTTTTGTGTTTCATTTGGAACCGGAAACCGCCGCTCCAGAAGCTCAAGCAGAGTGAGGCGCACCGGTCGCGCTCCGTATTCAGTGAGGTCCGATGGTGCGACCGTTCGAGGCGTAGCGTCTTTCACTCGGGGCAGGTTCTGGGCAATGAATAAGGGTCCGAGGCTCAGCGATGTCGGCCGCACAGTGCTCCCGAAGTGATGAGCATGATCACGATCCATACGATCCAATAGCCGCCGGTCGTCCTTGAAACGCTTCCGATGAGCCTCGAAATGCCACTGGAAGCGTCGTGTGCCAACCCTAGGGGGCGAACCTTGACGTTGCCTTTTGCACAGAGTTGACAACGTACGCCTGCAGTTCCGATCACGATGCACTTGGGGCAAAGCGGGCGCCCGCATCGACCACACGTGACCCGCGTGGGTTCTTTCTTGTGTCTATAGCAGTAGAAGAGATCCGGCTCGTTTCCCGGCACGGGAACAGCCTCGGGAATAGGGACGAATTTAGCCCCACACCCCGAACAGAAATTCGGGGTTCCTTCATTCTCGGCGCCGCAATGGGAACAACGCATGGTCAGAGTTCAAACGAGGATACTCCAGAGCTTACGAAGCGCCGTACTTAAGCACAATCCACACGGCCCTCTCTGCGTAATTCTTCGGAAGTGCCCCTCTACCCGCAGACGGTTGACTTTGCCCTTTGGACCTCCGGGAGCGCACCGAAACCCTCCTCGATCCAGCCATAATAACTTCCAACTATGGGCGGAATCCTCATGGATGCGGCCGACATGCGCAGAACCCTTGGGCGGATGGCTCACGAGATTCTTGAAGCCAACCAAGGCGGGCAAGATCTCGTGGTGGTCGGCGTGATCCGGAGGGGATATCCGATTGCAAAGCGTCTTGCCTTCCAAATGACGCAAATCGAGGGCAGCACGATCCCGTGCGGCAAACTTGACATTGCGCCTTTTCGCGATGACAGGCCGGTCGGCGATCACAAGGACGAAAGCGAAGTGCCGTTTGAAATCAACGGCAAGAGCGTCGTGCTGGTTGACGAGGTCATCTACACGGGCCGAACCATTCGAGCCGCGATGGACGCAATCATGAAACACGGTCGCCCAAGCCAAATCCAATTGGCGGTACTCATCGACCGCGGCCATCGGGAATTGCCGATTCAACCCAACTATTGCGGCAAACAGATTCTTACGGAGAAGGAGGACCACATCGTGGTTAAGGTCAATGAGTATGACGGCGAGGACGCCGTGGTGTTGGAAAGCACACAGGTCGGATTGAACTGATGTCAAGGAACTTACTTGGAATTAGGCATCTTACGAAGCCGCAGATTGAGGAACTCATCGATCTGGCCGCCGACTTTAAGCTTCGCATCCTCGAAAACAAGCCTGTGCCAAGCCTGAAGGACCAAATGGTCGGGATGCTCTTCTTCGAAAACTCAACCCGAACCAGAGTTTCTTTTGAGGTTGCCGCTCACTACCTTCAGATGAAGTCCGCCAACTTTGCCGCAGGGGCCTCATCAATGAGCAAGGGCGAGACCCTGAAGGACACCATTTTGACTCTGCGCTACGAGCGGCTGAATGCGTTGGTGGTCCGTCACCGGATGTCCGGAGCGCCTTCGCTCGCGGCGCGCTTCTTCGGGGGTCCCATTGTCAACGCAGGTGACGGACAGCACGAACACCCGACGCAAGCTCTGGGCGACGCCCTCACGATCATCGAACGGAAGGGCAAAATTAAGGACCTAACCGTGGCCATTGTCGGCGATGTGGAGCACTCTCGTGTGGCTCGATCCAATGCGTGGCTCCTCAGCAAGATGGGTGCAGACGTTAGATTCGTCGGTCCCCGAACACTCATCCCTGGCTCGACCTCGCTTCTGCCCGGCAAGGTTTATCACGAACTCCCCGTGGGCATCGCTGGTGCAGATGTGGTCATATGTCTGCGCCTTCAGAAGGAACGGATGCTGGAAGGCTTGCTTAGTTCCGTCAGCGAATACGCCTCCCTCTATCAAGTCAACAAGGAGACGCTGAGATATGCATCGCCGGATTGTCTGGTGATGCACCCCGGCCCAATCAACCGCGGCATCGAGGTCGACGATGTGGCTGCCGATAGTGATCGCTCTGCGATCAACGCGCAAGTGGAAAATGGCATTTTCGTTCGAATGGCGGCCCTTTATTGGGTGTTCCAACAACCGGGCTCGACCGCAAACGGCAAGGCGATGGCGAAAACAAAAACGACGGCGAAGGTAAAGGCATGAGGACGCTGCTAAAGAACGGAAGAATCATCGACCCATCGCAAGAATTGGACGTGGTTGGAAGTCTGCTGATTGAGGACAACCAGATCATCGCCTTCGGGAGCGACCTGAACGGTGCCTCGGCTGAAGAGACCTACGATTGCACGGGCATGTGGATCACACCCGGTCTTGTGGACCCTCACGTTCATCTCCGTGAGCCGGGTGACTCGCATAAGGAGACCATCGCAACCGGCACGCAAGCGGCCGCAGCGGGGGGATACACGACGATTTGCTGCATGCCCAACACTAATCCGCCCTTGGACACGCCTGCACTGGTTGACTTCATCCTCGACCGTGCGGCATCGCCGGAGGCGGGTGGTGTCTTCGTCGCTCCCGTTGGTGCATTGACGATGGGAATGGAAGGCAAGATCCTCAGCGATCTGTCGGCCCTCAAGAGGGCTGGCATCGTCGCTGCAAGCGACGAAGGTTTTCCCATCCAGAGTTCGATGGTGATGACGCAGGCGATGGAATTCTGTGTCCAAGTGGACTTGCCGATCATGGCCCACTGTCAAGACGAATCTTTGACCCTGGGAGGAAGCATGAACGAGGGTGCCGTGAACGCGATGCTTGGTCTCAAAGGCATCCCTCGCAGCGCCGAAGAAATCGCCATCATGCGAAACTGCCTGCTGTCCCTTCACACCGGTTGCCAATTGCACGTTATGCGGGTCAGCACTTGGGGCGCCGTTGAAATGATTCGCCAGGCCAAATTCCTAGGCGCGCCGGTCACCTGCGAAATCTGCCCAATGCACTTCACATTTACTGATGATGCGGTTGGCGAGTTCGATACAAACTACAAAATCATTCCGCCACTCCGAACCCAGGTCGACATCGACCTCCTGAACGAGGCGTTGAATGACGGCACCATCGACTGCATCGCAAGCGACCATTCGCCGCATGCCAGCCATGAAGTCGAAGTTCCTTTCGAAGAGGCCCCCTTTGGAAGTGTGAGCCTGGAGAGCGCGGTCGGCGTCACTTTGACCGTCCTCACGCACAAGGGCGTACTGACTCCCATGGAAACGGTTCGAAAGCTCAGTACGATACCAGCGCAGATTCTTCGTTTGGAAGCCGGGACTTTGAAGCCGGGCGAAACGCCTGTGGCCCAGGTGACGGTGATCGATCCGAACCTCGAGTGGACTTTTGACAAGGCGCGCACATTCAGCAAGAGTAAGAACACGCCGTTCCACGGAATGCGGCTCAAGGGCAAGCCGGTCTTGACTTTCTGCGGGAGTGAGATTTACCGAGACGCAATGTTCAGCGATCATCGCTTCGCGGAGGTCTAGTCACGTCTTTTGTGATGTGCGAATGAACGTAGGAACGGTGCAGCTTCCTCGACGATGAACGCAAATAGATGCACGGACGGCTTCCGATCCCGCAGCTCGCGTGGTGTCGTGGTCTGGTTGAAAGCGGCAGCGGCCCTCTGGTGGATCGCGGCCCTTGCCGGGTGCGAGACAGGCACCTTGCCTGATCCCAACGATCCAAGAGATGTCGGGTTATTCAGACCCGATGACGCCCGCCAAAAACTTAAGGCAACCTCGGACTTTCTCAACTGGCGCAGGATGCGGGGCGAAATCAATGAGTCGAAGGAAGAGGAGCTGATTGCCAGACGTGCCAACGAGCTCTTGAAGGTGACAGATCTCAACCATATGGATGAGAGCCAGGCTTGGCAGTACGCAGAGATTTACATCGCTGCGCGCCGGTGGGAGGCCGCCAAAGAGGCTCTGGAGCTTGCTGTTAGACACCCGGCTGATCCTTGGCGGCGGTCGCTGGACAACCTGCGTCTTGCCCGGGTCCTTGCGGAATTGGGCCAAATCCCTGAGGCAATTGAACACGCCAGGTTGACTTTCATATGCCGACGAGACCAGGCGGCCCCTATTCTCCCCGCCGTGCTCTTGGAAATCGTGCCCGCCGGCCAGGGTAAGGGGCACGACGTGGACTTGGCCATGCTCTTGATGGATTCCGTCGCCCAGGAAGAGCGGGTCGTCGTGGAACCCGAAAGGGCAGCCAGCAAAGCCTTTCTTCAGGCTAAGCCCTTTCACATTCAACACGCATACCGCTTGGCGATCAAAATGCTTCAAGGAGCTTCACGGCCAGAACTGGCCAACAAAGCGAGAGCGGAATATGACGCTTGGAAGGCAACCGAGAAGTTGTAGCTTCTCAAACGATTCGACGCTCAAGCCATTCATTCGGCTAAGGAATGGAACCCCAATTGCTGGCGTAACGGGCCAAAAATATCGAAAATCGGTCGATTTAGTTTACGAGTATCAATTATTGCGCTGATTTCCGCAATATTACGCAACTAATTACTTGAGCCCCAGACGTGGGAATCTTTGATAATCAATACAGCACGGGGTAGTGGCTGTTTGCCGCCCTCGGCATGTATTCCAGGAGGACTAACAGACAATGCTTAAACTAACCCGCGCAATCGTGCTTTCATCGATCGTCGCATCGATGGCTCTCGGCTCCCTCGCCTTTGCACAAGACGGCAAGAAGATGGACAAAGACGACAAGAAGCCCGCCATGAAGATGGAGCACAAGGGCAAAATGATGGACAAGAAGCCGTCCATGAAAGCAAAGATCATGGCCCACAAGCATGCCATGAAGCACCATGGCAAGGAGAAGGCTCATCATCACCATCACGGCAAGGCCATGCACGGCAAGAAGAAGGGCATGGACAAGGGCATGAAGATGGGCATGGACAAGGGCAAGAAAGAGGGCATGAAGCCCGCCGGCAAGAAGTAAGTAGAAAACAAGAGGTCTACTCGCTTTGATTCATCGAAGACGCAAGGTCATTGGACCTTGCGTCTTCTTTTATGTGGCTTGATTCACTTTGTGCAAAAGGAACGCCAAAACCTTTGACTGAGAATGCCCCGGTCTGCAATAATGTCTTCTTGCTCAGGTGGCTACGTGCAAGGACGGTGCCGCCCAGATACAGGAGAAATTATCAAAATGCTGAAGATCGCTCGCGCAATCGTTTTGTCATCCATCGTCGCCACCCTCGCGGTCGGCTCAGTCGCTTTCGCTCAGAAGGACGCCAAGGCTGCCAAGCCTGCGGCTAAGCCCGCAGCCGCCGCGAAGGCCGCAAAGCCTGCTGCTAAGCCCGCCGCGAAGGCAAAGGCCAAGGGTCACGCTAAGGCAAAGGCTCATGGCAAGGCCAAGGGCCACGCGAAGGCCAAGCACGCAAAGAAGGGCACCAAGAAGGCTGGCAAGTAACTTCAAGTGATTGTGGCGGTCCATGTTGGTGACCGCTTGTTAGGGCGCAAGGCAGCGTTGCCTTGCGCCCTTTTCGCGTTAGGTGCTTCCCAGTGCCTTAAGCCGGTCCTCCAAGGCTTCCAGGGGTAATCCGACGACGTTTGAAAGTGAACCGTCGAAGCTTTCAACGAATGTCGCCGCTCCGCCTTGGATGGCATATGCACCAGCCTTGTCCATCGGCTCACCGGTGCGGACATAATCAAGAACCTCCTCTTCCGTGAGTTCTCGAAACCTAACCGCGGTACAAACGGAGAAGGTTTGTTCGACCCCGGGGGCGATGATGCTGACGCCGGTGATCACCTTGTGGGCCTTTCCGCTCAGCATTCTCAGCATGCTCGCAGCTTCCAGTTCACTCCCTGGCTTAGCCAGTTGGATGGCGTCCAGAGCGACCACAGTGTCCGCCCCAATCACGAGGTTGCCACGCCGAAGAGCCGACACGGCTTTGGCCTTCTCAAGGGCCAGCAGTTCGGCGGTCGCGACCGGATCGGCGAGGGTCATTGCCTCTTCATCGACGTCGGATACTTCCACGTCAAAATCTTCCAACAGCTTGCTAAGCAACTCAAACCGCCGTGGCGAGGCACTTGCGAGAGTCACCTTGAAAGGGAGGGTGAGCACGCCGCTGACAATACCAGACTCGCTCCGTGAGTGCCAAATGAGTCAGAATATGGTCACGTTTGCATTGATTTGTGACCATGAGAGTTCCTTTTTTAGACATCAAAGCCCAGTACACCGAGCTCGCCTCTGAGTTGGATTTAGTCACGCATGAGGTGATGTCCAGTGGTTCATATTCGATGGGCAAGTACCACAAGATCTTTGAGCAGGAAATGGCCGAGCTTCACAAGGTGAAGCATGCGATTGCGCTCAACAGTGGCACTGACGCTTTGCGGATCTCAATGGACGCCGCCGGCATCGGAGTTGACGACGAAGTGATCACGACCGCCTTCACTTTCGTGGCAAGCGCAGAGACGATCGTGCAAACTGGTGCTCGACCTGTATTCGTCGAGATTGAGGACAAAACCTATCAAATCGACCCCACGAAGATCGAAGCAGCGATTACGCCTAAGACGAAGGCGATCATGCCCATCCACCTTTTCGGTCAGCTCGCCGACGTGAACGCCATCACGGCGATCGCGCGCAAGCATGAGTTGATCATCATTGAGGACGCAGCTCAAGCGGTGGCCGCCAGCCACAACGGTTTGCCAGCAGGGAACTTCGGCGTCGCGGCGGGGTTCAGCTTCTACGTCACCAAGAACCTTGGTTCTGCGGGCGACGGCGGCATGATCGTGACAAACGACGATGACATCGCCGAGAAAGCCCGCTCGATGCGAGTCCACGGCATGGGCCGCGAGCGCTATTACTATGACTACCTCGGCTACACGAGCCGAATGCACGAAATTCAAGCCGCGGTGCTCCACGTGAAGCTTTCCAAGCTGGCCGCTTGGAATGACCATCGCCGGAAGATTGCCGCCATATATTTGGAGGAGTTGGCGAGCACAAACATCAGTCTGCCGACGATTTTGCCGGGCAATAACCACGTTTGGCACCAGTTTTCCATCCTCAGCGATCGCAGAAACGAATTGCAAACGTTCCTGAAGTCGCGCGAAATCGACTCCGCGATCTACTATCCGGTGCCTTTGCACTTCCACGCGCCATACCAGCGATTCGGAAACGGGCACGGAAGCCTTCCGATCACAGAGCGTGTCAGCGAACAGGTGTTGAGCCTGCCGTGCCACCAGCACTTGAGCGAAGATGCCGCCAGACATGTGGCCGAGACTGTCAGGGAATTCTGTGAATCCAAGGTCGTCGTGTAGACCCGGACCTACGCCCCTCCCTCATTGCCGACAGCTATAATTCCCTTGTGCTGCGAACGAGCGTTCTAACCGGCGCTACGAGCCTCCAGGAACTAAAGACAGCCTGGCAGGAGCTCGTGGACGACGCACCGGCAGCCACCCCATTTCAAACTTGGGAGTGGCAGGCCACCTGGTTCAAACATTTCGGGGCAACCAAGCGGCCACACCTTTATGCATCCTACGAAGGCGGAGACCTCGTTGGCCTCATGCCTCTTGTCGAGAGCCGTGGACCCTGGAGAGCCCTACGAGCAATGGGAAGTGGGCCATCCGACGTGTTGCAGCCGATCGCACGAAAAGGTTGCGAGACTGCGGTGGCTCAAGCCTTCGCCGACTACATCGCCCGATTGAAATCGGTCGATGTCATCGACCTGCACCAGGTGAGGAGCGACACGCCCTTCGCGGCCTGTTTCCCGAGGGCATTCACCCAGGCAACGTGCCTATTGCTTGACATCCCACCGACGTACGATGTCTTCCTTTCGACACTCAGCAAGAGCTTGCGCTATGACTGCAAGAGGATGGAGAGGTCCTCATTTGTGGGGGGCGGTTCCGTAATCCAGGACGTTGGACCCAGTGAAGTGCAGCAAGGCATGGATTGGCTGTTTGAAACTCATAAGATGAGATGGCGAAAGCGTGGTTTGCCCGGAGCGTTTGTAGGCAAGTCCCATGCTTTCCATCAAGAATGGGCATCGCTTGCGTCCCCAAAGGGGTGGCTGTGGCTGTCTACCATGAGTCAGGAGGGCAAGCCGGTCGGCGCACTGTACGGCATGTCAATACATGACACGTGTTACTTCTATCAAGCTGGATTTGATCCGGCGTACAAAGGGCTCTCTCCCGGAACTCTCTTGGTCGCCCACACGGTCAAAAGGGCCATCGAAGAGGGTAAATCAGTATTCGACTTCATGAGAGGCGACGAACCCTACAAGCGGCGTTGGAAGCCGCAACGGTCGGTCGACAACGTTCGTATTCTTCTTGCCAGCAGCGGTATGCTCGGCAAACTCGGCGAAGCGTGGAATCATGCCGGTTTCCGAGTCGAAAGCAAGTTGCGCGCGCGCCTTGAGGGCCGTGGTTTGATCAATTCGTAATGGCTGAGTCATCAAATGGCTTGCACAAGGTTGGACGGCTTCGAACAGTGGCCGTGATCATCCCTGCCTACAATGAGGAAGAAGGGATAGCGGATGTTCTGAGAGCGGCTCTGGACAGTAGGCTGGCGACTGAAATCATCGTTGTAAGTGATGGCAGTGTAGATCGCACGGCACGTGTCGCTTCGACCTTTCGCGGCGTGCGTGTCATCGATCTGAAGGCCAACGTGGGCAAGGGTGGGGCCATGTGCGCCGGTGTCGACTCAACCCAGGCCGACGTCGTCGCTTTTGTCGATGCGGACCTCATAGGGCTGACGGGGAGGCACATCGATTCCATCATCGCACCCATCCAGCAGGGTTTATGCGATGTATGCCTTGGCGTCTTTCGGGGCGGCAAGCTGCTCAGCAACGCGAGCCAGATCATCTTTCCTTACATCAGCGGCCAACGAGCCATGACGCGCGCACTTTTCTTGAAGATCCCGAACCTGCGGGAACTTCGTTTCGGCGTCGAACTCGGAATGCACAACTATCAGAAGTTGACCCACCGTACGGTGAAGCGGGTTGTGCTGCGAGACGTCAGCAACAGCTATAAAGAGCACAAATACGGGATCAAGAAGGGCATTCAAGCTCGTCGCAAGATGTTCGGCGAGATGTATCGGGCAAATGCAATGGCCCGCCGCCGAGCGCACCTTTATAGGCGTAAGAATACGAGGCGTCTGACGAAGAAACTGCTGGATTTGGACTCGTCAGAGATCACAATGGCGATTAAAAAACTCCGGCGCAAAAATCCGGAAGACAAGTGATCCGGCCCAGGGACATCATACGGTTATGAGCCTGACTGAAGAACAGATGTTTGACCGGATGATGGCAAGCGACAACTCGTTCGACGGGCGTTTCTACATCGGCGTCGTCACCACCGGCATCTACTGCTTACCCTCCTGTCATGCCCGGAAGCCGAAGCGCGAGAACGTGCGCTTTTTCGTCACCGAGCAGGACGCGCTCGCGTTTGGTCTTCGGGCGTGCAAGCGGTGCAAGCCGGAAGCTTTTGGGCTCTTCCTTGAAGAGCGCGAGGTTGAGCGGGTAGTGAATAGCGCCCGCAAGCGTCCGTCTGAATTCAAGACGACGGAAGATCTTTCGGGCCGACTGAAGTGTGGACCTTCCAAACTCAACGAGCTGTTTCGCCGTCATTACCACGCAACCCCCGCCGCGGTGTTGACTCGCGCCCGAATGGACTATGCGCAAAGGGCTCTTGCGGAAACGGACGAGCCGATTGGGGAAATCGCTCTCGATGCCGGCTGTGAGTCACTGTCTTCGTTTTACGAAAACTTCCGAAAGGCTACGGCGTTGACGCCGCAGGAATACCGTTCTCTCCGTCAAGCGAAATGTTTTGTGATGACGTTGCCAGATGCCTTCGATCTGGCGAAATGGACCGCCTACCTGGTTCGGGACAAGGACAGCGTTTCGGAATCAATCACGGCCTCTCAAGAGATGCTGTTCGCGGTGACCCTTGTGGGTCAGCCCAGCGTCATTGGCCTCAATATCGGCGAAAATGCAGTGAGATGCCAGGTCGAGCAGGGTCTCGCAATACCAGCCCACCGATGGCTCGTGCGGAAACTCGGTTTCAATCAAGACACACGGGGCTTCGAGAATCTTGCCGCCGAAAGCACCGTGGTGCAAAGGTTATTGGTGAAGGGAAGGGCCTTGCGCATTCCCCAGACCGGCGATCCATGGGAGGGCATGCTGTGGTCCATCGTCGGGCAACAGGTGAACTATCGATTTGCCGCGACGATGAAGCGCCGGATCACCGAATTGGCGGGCACAAAGGTTTCACATGGTTTGATCTGCGTGCCGACGGCAGAGCAGGTGTCCCGCCTGGAGATCAGTGATCTCACGCCTTTGCAGTTTTCCGCGAAGAAGGCGGAGTATCTCATCGACGCCGCTCGTCGCGTCATCGACGGCGACTTGCGGCTGGATGCAATGCCCGAAATGCCGGCCACGAAGGTGGAGCGTCAGCTCATGAAGACCAAGGGCATCGGCCCCTGGTCGGCCAACTACCTCATGATGCGAGCGTGCGGTTTCATGGACTGTACGCCTCTTGGCGACACCGGCCTAACGTCCGCCCTGCAACGTCTCTTCGAGCTCGAAATTCGGCCGGATCAGCCCCGAACCGTGGAGCTCATGCAACGCTTTGCCCCCTATCGGAGCCTGGCCACCTACCATCTTTGGAACAGCCTTTCGGAGAAAAACTGATGCCCACCACCAACTACCCATCGCCCATCGGTCCCCTATTGCTTGAAGTTGACGCTGCAGGCCGTCTGACCAAATTGGAGTTCCATGCTGAAGGATCTGCGAAATCGCCTGAGACGGCTGAGGTCGAGCGCCAACTTGATGAATACTTTGCGGGCAAAAGGCGTGATTTTGATTTGAGGCTAGCGCCTAAGGGGACAGAATTCCAACTTTCGGTTTGGAACGCCTTGCAGGAAATCCCGTACGGCGAAACCCGCAATTACGGGCAAATCGCGTCGCGCATTGGGAACGAGAAGGCGTGTCGAGCAGTCGGAGCGGCCAACGGAGCCAACCCCATCGCCATCGTCGTCCCTTGCCACCGCGTCATCGGTTCAAACGGAACGTTGACAGGTTTTGGCGGCGGGCTTGAGACGAAGGCGAAGCTGCTGGAGCTCGAGCGAGGTATCCCAGCGAGCCTGTTCGGCTAGGTGCAGCGCCGATTTCCGACTCGTGTCAATCCCTTCGAAGAAGTACGAGGAGAAAGGGCGCGCCAAGCAAAGCTGTAACGATCCCTACAGGCAGCTCTCCTGTCGGTGTTGCTTTCGTGGCAATGACGTTTGCCAACAGGAGGAGCCCTGAGCCGGTCAGCATGGAGCCCATCAGCGACCACCTCCAGTCGACTCCGATCAACCTTCTCGAGATGTGGGGTGCGGCGAGTCCGAGAAAGCCGATCACCCCGACGGAGCCCACGCAAACGGCAACCATTGCCGTGCCCGTCACCAACACCTTGTTGCGGAGAGCCTTCACATTGACGCCCAGCCGTTGAGCGGAGTCTTCCCCTATGGCCAGCGCGTTCAGCTGGCGGGCTTGCAGTGTCAAAGTGAGGGCCCCTACAACCAACGCGACCAACAACAGGGCCACGCGATCCCAGAACATCGGGTGCATGCTCCCCATGAGCCAGCGCAGAACCTCGTTCGTGTCCTTTCCCGCCATCAGCAGCACCAGCGACTGAAGGGCGGCAAGTAGGGAGCCGGTGACGACGCCTGCCAAGAGCAACGAAGAAACGTCAACGAGGCCATGTCGACGGGACAGAAACATGACGAGTGCGAGAGCCCCCAGGCCCGTGGCAAATCCGGCGATCGGGAGGGTCAACGTGCCAAAGATCATGGCGCCTGAAACCATGGCGGCAACTCCGCCTACGGCCGCCCCAGATGCCACACCGACGATGAACGGATCGGCGAGCGGATTGCGGAACAAGGCCTGGAAAGCTGAGCCGACGATGCCGAGCATGCCACCGACCAAAACACAAGCGCATGCCTCAGGCAGCCGAAGTTGCCACACGATGTAGTTGTTGCCCATCTCGTTGACGACCTGGCCGCGCGACAATTCTTTGATGACGTCCACAGGAGGGATGAACACGGACCCCCCAAGGCCAACCGTCAGGATGAAGAACACGAGCACGGCGAGCTTCATCAGCACCAAGGTGCCGAAGGGACTCCGAGAACGTGCCGCGCTCACTTGTGCCACGCGGCGATTATAGCCTCGCGTCCCGCCTACTCCTTAGGCGGGGCGATGGCGGAACCCCCCTTCCAGTCGACGGGTAGCAGCTCGAAGTTGATCAACTTTACTGGCTTCTTCCCTTTGTTGTACGCGGTGTGCACGATGTCGCCGGATTCATAGAAGCAGTCACCCGTTTTGTAAATGAAGGTCTTCGGCCCTTGGATGTAGGTCAAGACTCCCTCCGTGACCATACGAATTCCGGGGCCTGCGTGGTGGTGAACGCCGATGTGGCCGCCGGGCTTGTAAACCACCTCGGAAACGCGCAACTTATACTTTCCATTGAGGTCTGTAAGGTGCCCGCTGACCACGTGTTCCAACAGGGTCTTAGATGACTGTCCGCTCTTTTCCACGGCCGCCGTATGCTGTCCTACGGCCACACCGATCAGCAAGGCGACGGCTCCAACAATGACTGTTTTCATATGCCCTCCATCCACCAAACACTTGAAGGCGGCACTGACATTATGGCTTGGGACCTCAGCGGTCTCCTTCTTAAGCGGCGGTACAATTCTGTTCGGTGGATACAGCCAATTTGTCCCGCAGGGCGGGACTCCTTTCTCCTTCTCCAACCCTTGGCATCACAGCCAAAGCAAATGCAATGCGGGCAGAAGGGATCGACGTCGTATCATTTGCCGCTGGCGAGCCTGACTTTCCAACCCCTCAGCCCATCTGCGAAGAAGCGATCGCGGCGCTTAGGGCGGGTTTCACCAAGTACACCCCAACCAGCGGCATCATGCCCCTGAAGGAAGCCATCGCCGAGAAGTTGGAACGCGAGAACTCGGTTAAGGTCCACCCAAACCAAGTCGTCGTTTCCTGTGGTGCGAAGCAATCCCTCTACAACTCACTTATGGTCCTGGTCGATCCAGGCGACGAGGTGATCATCTTTGCCCCTTATTGGATGACCTATGCGGAGCAAATCCGGCTTGCCGGCGGCATCCCGGTGGTCGTGGAAACGTCGCCTGAGAACGGTTTTGTGCCGAGTTACGACGATATCCGCGAGAAGATCACGCAGAAGACGCGGGCGATCATGATCAACAGCCCATCGAACCCGACGGGTGCCGTCTACCCGCGCGCAACGATGAAGGAGATCGCGACCCTCGCCCTTAAGAATGAACTGTGGGTGATCGCCGATGAAATTTACGAACGGTTGACATACGAAGAACCAAGCATGAGCATGGCCTCGCTGGGCAGCGACATCGCGAGCAGAACGATCACCATAGGAGGTTGTTCAAAGTCGTACGCGATGACCGGGTGGCGCATTGGCTTCGCGGCCGCACCACAGCAGGTGGCAAGTGCCATGTCCAATTTGCAGGACCAGGTCACCAGCAACCCGACCTCCTTTGCCCAGAAGGGTGCCGTGGCCGCCTATAAGCTGGACCCATCCTCGGTCGAGAGCATGAGGCAGGAGTTCATGGTTCGGCGGGACCTCATCGTGGAGTTGCTGCGAAAGATTCCGAACGTGGAGATCACAACGCCGGGCGGTGCTTTCTACGCATTCCCCGACGTGAGGCATTATCTTGGCGGCCGGTTTAAGACTGACGGCGACCTTGCCGGGTACCTGCTTGAAGAATACAACGTTGCGACCATTCCAGGGTTTGTGTTCGAAGGTGCGGGCCATATTCGGCTCAGTTACGCCGCGAGTCAATCCGACATCCGTCGAGGCGTCGAACGCATCGCCGATGCGTTCGCGAAGATCTAAGCATGATTCCAAAGGGCATCCCGCTTCGAAACGAGACCGTCTTCAAGCTGGCGATGCGGCATCGCTCGGCCACGCAAGCCCCCATTCAGGACAGTTACGAGCGCCTCGAGTTCTTCGGTGACTCCGTCCTTGGATTCGTCATCGCTCAGTACCTGTACGAACACTTCGCGGACTGGGATCAAGGCATGCTCAGCAAAGCAAAATCTAGTGTCGTTCAGGAGGGCCCGCTTGCGGAGACAGCTCTGCGTCTAGGATTGTCAGAGCATTTGGAGTTGAGTCTCAGCGAAGAATCAACGGGCGGTCGGCAACGCCCCTCAATCCTCGCCGACGTCCTCGAGGCCGTAATCGGTGCCGTCTATCTGGAATCGGGCCTCGAGGTTGCCCGTTGGTTCATTCTTGAGCAACTCCATGAGTATTTGATGCAGATTAGTGGGGGCGACGTGAGCCCCAACGACTTCAAGTCGAAGCTCCAAGAGGCAGCCCAAGCGATTTGGCGAAAGACGCCGCAGTATCGAATATCGCGTGAAAGCGGCGTCGCCCATGACCGGCGGTTCACGGTTCAAGTTCTGTTCGATGACGAAGTGATGGGAGAGGGGCATGGCCGGTCTAAGAAAGAAGCCGAGCAGGCTGCCGCCAACGACGCCCTCCAACTCATTGATCGTGCCCGCAGGGCTCGTGAATCAGTTCACGATCCTTACGAGTGAAGCTGGTGATGGGGCGGCGAAATCTTTCCAGGGGGCTAAGAGAGCTCCATCAACTCCGTGGCGGGGTCCTCGTCAAGCGAATAGCCACCTTTCTCGCCGATCGTTACGATGTTCTCGATGCGAATGCCGAATTTGCCCGGCAGATAGATGCCTGGCTCAACGCTGAAGCAATCGCCGACCTCGAGAGCCGTGGAATCCCCGCTTACGATGTAAGGTTCTTCATGTCCGCGCAAGCCGATGCCGTGTCCGGTTCGATGAATGAAGTATTCACCATAGCCTGCATCTTCGATGACCTTGCGCGATGCGCCATCGACTTCGCTTGACGTTGCGCCCGCCCTGGCCACGGCGCGCCCCGCGTTGTGGGAGTCGAGGACGATCTTATAGACCTTTTTTGCCTCGTCGGTCGCGGTGCCGCAACAGGCGGCTCGGGTGATGTCGCTCTGGTAGCCATCCACGCTGCATCCAAAGTCCATTAAGACCACATCGCCCTCCTTGATGAGGGTGCCGTCCGTGAGATGGTGGGGTTCTGCCGTGTTAGCCCCCGTGGCCACGATGCAAAAGGTGGGTTTGCCGCCCAGGGCTTCCATTGCGTTGTTGATGGCTCGCTCCACGTCGCGTTCGCTGACTCCTGGGCGAATCGCTTCAAGGCCGCTCGAGATCGACCGGTCGGCGATGCCGGCCGCTTCTCTCATCAGGCGAATTTCGTTGGCGTCCTTCCTGCGCATCAACTTGGAAAGGGTTGGCTGGCCGGCCTTAAAGAGGGCGGCCGGGAGAACATCCTGCATCTTGAGGAGCATTTGGGCGGGCATTTCGTCGTCCACGGCGAGGATTCCGCTCTTCAGGTTCCAGTCATGCGCCAATTTGTCAAAGAGAGCCATGGGATCGGTGCCGTCTTGCCACCCTTGTACGTCGGCGATTCCGCTCTTACGCGCCTGCGTCTCGCTGAGGGCGGGGCAGATCAACCGCACTTCTCCCGTCGAGCGAATGGCCAGTGTCATGAATCGCTCGTGCGACCCTTCCCAGAACCCGTGAAGATAGCCCGTCGTGATGGGGTGGTTGGCGAAGAAGACGTCGATGCCGTCCTCTTGCAGCTGGGTCGCCAATCTCTCGACGCGGTGGGTGCTGGTGAGGGAACTCATGCTAAACATTATAAGGCGATTGCCGGGCGAGGTTCCCTGAGAAGAGTCTCGGCCGCCCTTCGCTCAAGAGTGAATGTAACTGAAGCCGCCCCGGCCTGCAAACGCGCAAGTATAATGACCCTCGTTGGCGGATCGTCTAATGGCAGGACAACGGTTTTTGGTGCCGTACGTCTAGGTTCGAATCCTAGTCCGCCAGCCACTAAATAAAATAATGATGCAGAATAGGCTCCAGGAGCACCACCGACATTCACAGCAAAATGGAGTCTTGAAATGCATCCAAGCGGCCATCAAAAATTATCTTCTACCGCCCGCCGGATTTGCGGGATCCGTGCGCCGTCGGAGGGGGGCGTACACTCTTGTGGGCCGACAGCGGCGTCCGAACCTTAACAACAACATCGCGGTTGTTGCCGTAAAGTATTCGCAATGCTTCGGTTAGAACTGCAAGTCATTGCAGACACTCCATCAATGCTCATCATCCGAGCGTCCGCTTCCGGCATGCGGTGGGCAGGCGTTGCCTGGCTGGGTGTCGGTGGCATGTTTCTTTTCGGACCGGTTCAGTCCTTGCCAGATTTTCAGGCGCTCCGTTCAGATCAGGTTCCGGTCGTCGCGTTGATGGCGATCACCGGCTTGATTTTCGCCGCTTTGGGCCTGAAGTTTCTCGGAACCCAAAACTGCACTTATCGTTTTGACAAGCAGTCCGATACGCTCTATGTGGATGGCGCCAAGGGCCACGTGACCATAGGGCTGCACGAGATTCAACGGGCGGAGTTGTTCATCTCGCCGGGGGGTTCAGACCCGGACACCTATGGCGTGTCCTTAACCTTCATGGCAAGACCGAGCCTCCCGATGCATCACTCGACCAATAGTGTGATTCGTGAACCATGCGAAGCGCTCGTCAACCGGATTAATCAATGGCTCTCCGCAGCGGCGTCCTAACCCCATTCCTTGGCAGGTCTTGGGCCAAGCCACCAAGGGCGACCCTTGTTCCGCGTTCAAATCACCGTCACGATCCAGTCAAGCGGACGTCCGTTACATAATCGATACGCCGCCCGCTGAGTGAAGGGGGCTGTACCTGGAGGATGTCGTCTATGTTTGCTGCCCTTTCCCTTATGGGAATCCTGATTCCCAACACAATCGGTCTCTCGACCTCCGCCCCCGCCGCGGCAACACGGGCCGCCCGACCCGTCAATACGTTCTCCAACTTGAGCCCCGCTCAAGCACTCTCATTTCAGAAAACCAATCAAATCGGGTTCGGCTACATCACTAAGCTGTCCATCGGTGCGCCGGTTGTGACAACTCTCAAGATTGACTTGCCCCGTACGAACCCGACCACAGGGATCACAACTGCGGCGAATTCTGCGGCTGCGCTCGGTTATTTCAGTTGGTCGGGCGGCATGGCCGACCCGCTCAGCTTGAAATGCGACGTCTCACAGTTCAATAGGAGTTTGCTCCAAGTTTCGGGCAACGTCGGCACCAAGGTGCCCGTGCAACTCTCGCTTGTCATCTACTATTTCGACCAAGCCACCCAACAATGGTTCACCACGATCGGCAATAGTGCTCCCGTCGCCCTGACCGGGTTCACCAGCAATTTGGCTGTTGCTGCGATGCCAAGCAGCGACGTAACGTCACCCACCGTGTACCAGATCTCGCTCTCAGTGTCGCCAAACCCAACGACCCAGCAGATCCCTTGTAGTTTTGCGCCGGGCCCAGTCACCATGAAGCCCTGGTGACCCCGCGGACTTTAGGCGTAGCTGTAGCCAAGCGCCGCTGAGCTCTTCAAATTGCTCAGGTGGTCCGACCATGGGTCCATGATCGTGTCGGCGCCAGTGAGGCCCGTGGTCAGTCCAGCATTGCCTGATCGGGCAAGCCAGAGATCGAAAATGCGGTCCACTTGAGCGTGGTGCATCCAGAAAAGTGGGTCAGCGGGAGCCGGCGGGATGTTCGACATCGTCCCGCCCACCCATTCATGCACATTGTCATGGGCCGTTTCAAGTAGGCCCGCGAACCTTCGGTAGCTGTATTTGTGGGTGATGAGGGCTTGGATTTGGCTCACGGTCGGCAAGCTGGCCTGGTGGCCAGGATCGCGTTGAACCTGGTAGGTGGCGGCAGGATTCCCCCCTGCGGCGGGGACGAAGACCTGGGGCAAGAAGCCTGCAATGAAGGGTGGGATGGCCCGGTCAACGGCCCAATTCCAGTACGGTATGAATGCGTTGGCGTTGACCGATTTCAGCGCAGCTTCAAATTCCAGCAGGTATCGACGGTGCCAGTAAAGGAAACGCAATTGGCCCGTGTCACCCGCCATCATTCGATGCATGTTGTGGGACATGTCGCCGTGGATGGCGACAAGGTTCCCCAATCGGGTTGGGTGGGCGCCCGCGTTGAGTTGGGTGACGGCGGAAGTGTAGTCGTTTTGCTCAGCGACAGTGAGGGACGAAGTGCTTTTCCTTATTGTCATAAACTCATTGTAACCCAGTATTTTTACGGCTCCAAACAATTGAATAAATTCGTCAATGACCCTCGCTGTTCAAGCAGGCGAACTTAGCCAAGGGCAGAGAGTTGTGGCTCCCGAGGCGGAGCTTCGCTCCGCAAGCGTCTACGAAAATCTTCGGATCACCCGAACAGGGCACTTGAGCTTCGGGTCATAGGGGAAGAGGAGACACCATGAAAAAGACTCTGGTACTCGCCACGTTGGTTCTCAGCCCTCTTTCACAAGCGGGCATGTTCAACGAGCGGCACAACATTCTCATTTCTGACCAGTTCAACAACCGCGTCATCGAAGTGGACCGCGGCGGGAGCATCGTCTGGTCCTTTGGAGACGGCAGCGCAACACCAGGGCCGACTTCCGTCGGCGCACCCAACGATGCCGAGCGGGTCGGCAACTTCACCTTGATCTCAGGGACCGGAAGCGGCGCCATTCCCGACAACAGGGTAATTCTGGTCAACCATCGAGGCAAGATCGTCTGGCAATACGGGCAAGGCGGCGTGGCCGGAAGCGGTTTCGATCAACTCAACACACCGGTCTGTGCCGTCTACCTCCCCGGCGGCAATGTCCTGATTACTGACCAAGGGAACCAACGCGTCATTGAGGTGACTCCAAAGCACCAAATCGTTTGGCAATACGGGCTCACCGGGACGGCGGGCGCCGATCCGGGTGAGTTGAACAACCCTAACAGCGCAGAGCGCTTGCCCAATGGAGATGTGCTCATCGCCGACGAGGCGAATAACCGAGTCATCGAGGTGGATCAGGCCAAGAACATCGTCTCGACCTATGGCAACCCCCTTGATACGACCATTCTCAGCCAGGCGGCATTCGCAAGCCGACTTCCGAGCGGCTATACAATCATCTCGGATTCAGGCAACAACCGGATCGTCGAAATTGATGCCCTGGGCAATCAGGTGGCGGCGTACTACACCAACACACGCGCGGGAAGCGTTGCAAACCCCTCCACAACACGCGCCGTACGTCTACGCGACGGAGGCACGCTGATCAGCGACCAGTTCAACAATCAGGTGTTTGAGGTGGACTCGCTGGGTGCGATCGTCTGGAGTTACGGCATGATCGGAGTGGTTGGCAACGGACCAAACCAGCTGAACGCGCCGTACGATGCGAAGGAGATTGGTGACTTTACGGGATTGACGCCGCCGCACTCGTTTGGCGACGACGACTGACATGTTGAAAAGATGTGGCGCGCCCATGACGCCACATCTTTTCACATGCCGTGCCCGTCAGCTTCGCTCGGAATTCAGCGCGGCTCGGGTAGAACGTTGCCGACGATCTTACGTTCGAGCCGGTCATGGGCGGCCTGAGCTTGGAGCACCGCATCGGAGAGTTGAATCGCCTGCCGAGCGTTAAGCTGCATGTCCCTTTCGGCCATCTCCGCTCGCTGGGTCGCCATTCGAGCAGCATGCCATTGCCATGCCAGGAGGAGAGATAAGATGGAGATCACAAGAGCATTTCGATGCTTGCGAGCGAACCAATGAACTTCTGCTGACCACATTGAGTGGCGGTCGAACCGCGGACCGTTGAGCTCCATTAGGAGCCGCCTGGAAATCTTGGGCTCTTTGGCTTCGTTGTTCTGTGTGTTCATAGGCACGCGGAGACATCTGGTTATTCAGCGATCTCCAAACAAATGTGTCTGTGCAATGCCTGTGCCGACTCCCCCAGTATTGGCCTTAGGTTTTTGTGCCCACGACAAATTTTAGCCATGTTATTCAGTTGGTGCTCCCGAAATTCGAACCGGCCGGATTCGTCGGAACCGCAGTCACGTCTGCCGAGATAGAATGAGGCGTGCGCTGGACTCTCCTCATACTCGCCCTTGCCTCAACTTCGCTTGCCATGGCTGACACCCAGGCGTTCTTGACTTCGCCCGACATCCACGGCGACCAGGTGGTCTTCACCGCTGAGGGCGACTTGTGGCTGGCCGACATGAAGACGGGTGATGCCAGAAGGATCACCTCAGACCCGGGAGTCGAGACGAGCGCCAAGTTTTCGCCCGACGGCAGCCAAATTGCCTTTACGGGCAGCTACGACGGAGGCAGCGACGTCTACACGATGCCCACGTACGGTGGCATGCCAAAGCGATTGACGTTCGATCCACAAAGAGCAACCGTCCGAGGTTGGACGCCTGACGGGCAAAGGGTGGTGTTTGACTCGACATCAAAGCTCTACGCAAGCTACGTTCAGTCTTTCGAGACGCCGGAAATTTTCACGGTGGCCTTCGGTGGCGGCATGCCCACCAAGATGCCAGTGCCGTGGGGACACTTCGCTTCGCTGAATGGGGATGGGCACACGCTGGCGTACGTACCAACGAGCAATTCCTGGATGAATTGGTTCCGATATGAAGCGGGCGAAGCGGACAAGATTTGGCTTGCCGACTTCTCGACGGGCAAGTTTCAGCAGCTTACTGACTCAAAAGGTGTCGACACCCAGCCTGTTTGGGTGGGCAAGACAATCTACTTCGTGTCCGAACGTTCGGGCGTTCGCAACCTGTGGCGCCTTGACCCTGTCACTCGCAAGGTCAAGCAAATCACCCGGTCAACAGCGGAGCCTGTCCGAAATCCGTCGACGGATGGCAAGCGAGTGATTTTCGAGCTCGGCTCCAAATTGTCCGTCTTCGATCCGGAGAAGGACGCGACCCAGGAGTTGGAAATTCACTTGCACTCCGACTTGATTCACGCGAGGCCGTACGAGGTGCCAATAACGGTGGGCAAGCCGGTCGACATCGGACCGAGCGGCAAGCGGGTGATCGTCCTCTCGCGGGGCCACTTGGTCACGGTTGCCGCAGGCGAAGGCGCCATGCACCCGCTGGTTGAAGATTCCGGCCAGCGCGTCATTGGCGCGGCCTGGTCACCCGACGGGAAATCGGTGGCCTACGTGACCGATGCCTCCGGTGAAGAGCAGATCTATCTTGCCGATCCCACTGGCCAAACGGCTCCCAAACAGCTGACCCACGAGCTCAAGGGGCAGCATTCGGCGCCAAGGTGGTCGCCTGACAGCAAGTTGTTGCTGATCGGCGACCGGGAATCGAACATTCAGTTGGTGGATGCCGTGACCGGGAGCGTTAAGAATATCGCCCACTCGACGCATCCCAGTTCATACGACGCTGTTACAACCGACTTCGTCTTCAGCCCGGACAGCAAGTGGGTGGCTTACTCTGAACCGGACACTTACAACATCAGCCGTGTCTTCCTTTACAACGTCCAGCAAAGTGTCTCGACGCCTGTGACTGGGACCACGATAAGCTCTGGTTCTCCCACTTTCGATCCGGCTGGCAAGTTCCTTTACTTCCTGCAGGACAGACAAGTAGGACTGGTGGGCGAGCCGGTCTCCTGGCACTTCAGCCACTCGTATAAAACAACGGTCAGCGCTGTGACTTTGGAGCCCGCGACGGCCTCTCCCTACGCGTCAAAGGACGAGGAAGAGGCAGTAACGGCGAAGGCTGAAGAGACTCCCAAAAAGCCGGACGAAGCTCCCAAGAAAGACGAATCGCCCAAGAAACCGGATGAAGCCACGAAAAAGGCTGAGGCACCTGAAGCCAAGACTATCAAGATCGACTTGAACGGGATTGCTGACCGAGTCCTCGACATGAAGGTGCCAGGCGGGGAATATGCTTCCTTGCTCGCCCAGGGCAATAGGCTGCTGCTGTTGTCTCGCGCTGGACTCCAAGCCTATGACATCTCTGGAAAATCGCTGACCCTGTTGACCACAGGGGTCAACGATCTTTATTTGAGCGCCGATGGCAAGAAATTGTTGGTCGTTAGGGGGAGCGATGCTCAGGTCGTCGATGGCGGTACGGGCCCGTTTTCGCCGGCACAGGGTGCCCTAAAGCTGGCTGGTCTGACGGTCACCGTCGACCCGTCGGCCGAATGGAGGCAGATCTTCAACGAGTCGTGGCGCGTGGCACGCGATTTCTTCTACGACCCCAATATGCACGGCGTGAATTGGAAGGCGGTCAAGACCAAATACGAAGCCGAGTTGCCTCTCGTTGGAAGCAGAGCTGATTTGACCCGGGTCATCGAGGATATGGTTTCGGAGTTAAACACCGGGCACTGTTATGTGGTTGGGCCCTCTCCGTTTGCGCGAAGGGCTCCAAGAACTGCCTCGTTAGGGGTTGATTTGGAATTCGACGTCGCCGCCAAGGCTTACAAGATCAAACACATCATCCGCGGCAATGAATGGACGATCGACTCCCGTTCGCCGTTCGCCGACCCAGGTTTGGGAGTCCACGAGGGCGACTACCTCATGAAGATATCGGGCGTCCCATTGACGATCGATCAAAACCCGGAGGCTTTATTGTTGGGGACCGCGGGACATACGGTCGATGTCACGATCAACTCAAAACCTTCGACGGAGGGAGCGAAGACCCTGCCAATCGTGCCCCTCGCCAGAGACAGCGATCTTCGCCTTCAGGATTGGATCGACAGCCGTCGGGCATACGTCGAAAAGGCATCCGGTGGGCAACTCGGATACGTTTATGTGCCGGACATGACCACGATGGGGGCGAACGAATTCGCCCGTGGGTACTACCCAAACGTTGACAAGCCAGGCATCATCATTGACGTTCGCGGAAACGGCGGCGGAAATATCTCCGGCAATCTTCTGAGTCGCATTTCAACTCATGTTTCGGGATTCTTCGCATTCAGGTCAGGCGGCACGTTTCGCCGAGAAATGTGGGCGCCGTTGGGTCGACTAGCCGCAGTCACAGATGAGTGGGCGTTTTCCGATGGCGAATATTTCTCCGAATACTTCAAGAGGGAGAAGCTGGGTCCGCTTGTCGGCCATCGAACGGGCGGTGGCGAAGTTGGATCAGGCGGCGGCTACGAATTGGTGGATGGCGGAAGCATCTTCATTCCGAATTACGGCGCTTGGACTGGCAATGAGTGGGTGATTGAGGGGCGCGGAGCGATTCCAGATTATGAGGTGGATCAAGATCCAGCTTCCATCATGGCGGGCAGAGATCCACAGTTGGACAAGGCGATCGCCCTTTTGCTGGAGGACCTCAAGAAGCATCCCATCCAATTGCCGACTCACCCTCCGTTCCCCATCAAGCTGGGCGGCAGCAGCTCGCCCAAATAGCTGGGAAACGGTCAAAGGAGCTGCCGGCCAAATTTGGGCCTGCTCCTACGATACATGTACCCATCAGTACGTTTGTCGCGCAGTCGCTTCTTTCATGTCATTCAAAAGGGGACGTGAATCCACTCTATGCATTTGCCCCGCAACAGATGCTCCTCACTGACCCTGTGGAGTCGGAAGCGACGGACTTGGTGGTGAAAACAGGAGGGCCGCCACTAAGCAGATGGGGACAAGAAGCGGTGCAAAGAACAATGTTTCGTACAGCGCCGGGTGCTCACCTGCCGCAGCGGGCATTTGCGTCCTGCCGAAAAGCCAGAAAACCGGCAACGGCGCCCGCTGTTGTAATTGTTCCAGCCGTTTCTGGAGCCGCGTATCCTTGTCCGCACGGGAAAACCAATGACGGAATTTATCGAGCATGGTGAGTGGTGAGTGGTGAGTGGGTGAGTGGTGAGTGGTGGTTGACAAAGCCCCCACAATGTTTAAGGATGCCTCGCTCTCCCAATTGCTATATTACCAGCGCACCACTCACCACTCACCACTCACCACTCACCACTCACCACTCACCACTCACCAC
>CAZUCK010000008.1:0-28484 GCA_964619505.1 uncultured Fimbriimonas sp.
TGTGGCTTCAAGATCTGACTCCCGGTGGCCCTCCCGTGGCCTCCATCAGTACGTCTACGGGTGGCGCTCATGGAAACGAGACCGACTACTTCTCGGAACTCGGCAAGCGGCCTCGCCTTCTCGCTCGTTACTTCATGGGCAACGTTTCTGGCCTTGAGTTGAAGAAACTCAGACATGATGTGTTTCTTACGATTTGGACGGGCTACGACGGCTTCGCATACTCGGAGCTGGTCGGCCGCGGTCCGTATTTGCCGACGTATCTAGACCTAAAAGGAAATCGCCTGGTCGACTCGACGCAGGGCTATCCCGAAGAGTTGGCTCGCTTCTATGGGCAAGCGAAAGACGCACTTTCCGAATGGGTGCAAGAAGATCGGGACTGGAAGGTTAAATCGAAGCAGACCTTCCGGCGAGGCTTTCGCTCAACTGGCACCTACGTTTACTGCATTGGAAAGCTCATGGGCGAACGGCGGCAGGCGCTGGCGCTGCTCGAACGAAGCGTCGACCGGCCGACCATGCGGGATTTCCTTAAAATAGTCCCTCAGGTCGATCGGGTGTTGGCGGCCCGCCGGCAAAGGCTCTCCTGGCCCAAGCTTCCCTATCGCCACAACGATTGCGAGAACTACGAACGAAAGCGCCATCGATCTCGATGATCCGCAGCATTGTCAACCGACCAAGACCGAACCACGACCACTTCTCCTGGCGGGCAGGCCCTAGCGCTACACGCCCTGCGCCGGCCAAGCCGCGCCTTCCGGCCAATCGCTTTGTATTCCAACATCCGGCTAAACGAATCTCTGTAAGTCCAAAATTCACTTGTGAGACTTCGCCAAAGGGCCCAATCTCCCTGTGGAAACAGCCATGTACACCGCATTTTTCCTATTTCGCTAACTTGTTCGGGATTCGACTGCGTATGATTGATTCGTGCGGCTACGCCGCACGTCGAGGGATGCAATCACATGAATCGTAGAGCCATCGCGGCCGTTTGCTCGGCCTTCGCTTTGTCCGCCCTGTTCCAAGTCAGCCTCGCCGGCACAGAGACCGTCGACGCCAGCAAGTTTGCAGGCTTGCAATGGCGCAACATCGGCCCGTTCCGAGGGGGGCGTGTGTCTGCCGTCACCGGCGCAATCGGCCAACCTGGAACCTTTTATATTGGTCTGCCTGGTGGAGGCGTTTGGAAGACGACCAGCATGGGACAAACATGGTTCCCCGTCTTTGACTCCATCAAAGACGTCGCGGGCATTGGCTCCGTTCAAGTGGCGCCCTCCGATCCCAACATCGTTTATGCTGGCAGCGGCGACGGCACCGGCCGGGTCAACGAAGGCAACGGAGTCTATAAATCGATCGACGCAGGCAAAACCTGGCAGCATATGGGCCTGGACGACACCAAGGAAATCCCCGCACTCTTGGTGGATCCCCACGATCCCAATTACGTCCTTTTGGCAGCGCAAGGGCATCTCTTCGAAAAATCCGAGGATCGGGGCGTCTTCCGAAGCACCGATGGTGGGCAGACTTGGTCAAAGACGCTCTTTGTGGACAACACAACGGGCGCCCAGAACATCGCCCGTGCATTCGATCATCCTGAAGTCGTCTTCGCCACCACCGTTCGGCATCAGCGAGACGCGAACTTCACGGGCAGAATTGGAGGCGGTGAATCCGGCGGGCCGAATACGACAATCTACAAGTCGACCGACGAGGGCGTCACTTGGAAGAAGCTTGGCGGGGACGGCTTGCCGAAAATGTTTGGCCGCACAACGCTGGCCGTGGCCAACGGCACAAACGCCCAGCGCGTGTTTCTTATCGGCCAATTCGGACTCTACCGATCCGATGACGGCGGCATGACTTGGCGTCAAATGGCGGCGAATGATCCCCGCATCGCCAACGGCCAGGGCAACTACACCTCGGGTGTCTATGTCGATTCCAAGAATCCCGACGTGGTGTACACCCTCGCCACTTGCATGTATCGTTCCCTTGACGGAGGCAAGACCTTCTCCGGCTTCAAAGGCGCACCGGGTGGAGATGATCCGCAACAGCTTTGGATCGACCCAACCGATGGAAATCGCATTCTCTATGGCGGCGACCAGGGCGCAACGGTCTCAGTTGACGCCGGTCAAACCTGGGGCCTTTGGTACAACCAGGCGACCGCCCAGGTGTATCACATATCAGTCGACACGCAATACCCGTTTTGGGTTTATGCGACCATGCAGGACAGCGGCTGCATCGGTACGTCGAGCCGTGGCAATTTCGGCGCAGTCACGCCCCTGGACTGGATGGCCCATCCAGGCTTCGAATTCGGTTCAATCGTCGCAGACCCACTCAATCCCAAGACGACCTACGCCTTGGGGGGGGCTCTGAACCTCTCAAGATTTGATGGCGACACCTGGACGTGGACGGAAGTCACCCCAGCCACGAGCGAAAACGGCCTTCGCAAAGTGCTCAATCAACCCCTCGCGTTTTCTCCTGTCAACCCACACGAACTCCTCGCTGCGTTTCAATGTATGATGTCGACAACGGACGGCGGAGTGCACTGGAAACAGCTGAGCCCGGATCTCACGACCAAGCCCGGTGATAAGCCCGAATCTCAATCCTCCAATCCGTTTAGAGGATTCGGCAGCGCCATCGAATCGTTCTCGCAGTCGTCCATAGCCCCCGGCACCCTTTGGGCCGGTACCAACAACGGCCACATTCAGGTGACGAAAGACCGGGGCGCCACATGGGAGGATGTTTCGATTTCAAGCCTGCCGACCCCAGCGCGCGCTGACGTATCCGGTATCGACGCTTCCCACCATGACCCTGCGGAAGCGTACGCCGCCGTCGACTTTTCCGGAAAAGGCGACTTCAAACCCTACTTCTTCCGAACCCGTGACTACGGCAAGACCTGGACCGCGATCGACAACGGACTTCCGACGGATGAGCCTGGCGGCAGCTTTGCAAGGGTGATCCGCGCCGACACAAAGAGGGCCGGCTTGATTTTTGCAGGAACAGAGAGCGGAATGTACGTCTCGTTCAACGACGGCGACAACTGGGAGTCTCTTCGAATCAACTTGCCAACGACTTCGTACCGAGACATCGCCATCCACGGCAACGACCTCGTGGTCGGCACCTATGGGCGCGGATTCTGGATTCTGGACGACTATTCTCCCCTCCGGGAAATCGAGCCCAAAACCGTGGCGGAACCCGCCTATCTCTACAAGCCGGGCGAGGCCATCCGGGTACGTCGCAACACGAATGGAGACACACCTTTCCCGCCCGAGGTGCCTCATGCCGCCAATCCTCCGCTTGGCGCCGTGATCTACTATTCGCTGGCCGCAAAGCCCGCGGGCGACATCCGACTCGAGATCTTGGATAAGGACGGAAATGTCGTCCGTCATATGTCGAGCGCGGCCGTCGATTCTTATGGACACGGCTTCTACGCTGTTCCCGACTTCTGGGAGGAGGTCCGAAGGCCCCTGCCTACAGAAGTTGGTCTCAATCGCATCAACTGGGACGTTCGGTACGACAAACCAAGTCAATTCAAGCACGACCCAGCGGACGACATGCAGGCCGTTGCCGGTCAGACGCCGGCGGGTGTTGAGGGTCCGTTGGCCCTTCCAGGCGACTATGTGGCACGGCTCATCGTCGATGGAAAGAACTACGAGCAACCGTTTACCGTGAGAAACGACCCACGTTCGAACGGAACTATGCCCCAATTGCGCACCCTCCACCAGTTGCAAATGAATCTGTTAGATGGGACTCGGGAGGCATGGGAAGGCTACCAACAAGTCGCCACGATGCGAGGCGCTGTCGCAGACATTCTGAAATCCAAGCCCTCCGACGAAGTCGCGAAGGCGGCGAGAGAGTTCGATGACAAGCTCGCCTCAGTGGGCGGGTCACCAGACAAACCGCGTAGTTTCTTCGGCCCTTCCTCTGGACCGAGCTTCGTGCTCTCCAACGGAGAATTCGTCGGCCAACTCGGTGTATGCGACTTCAGCGAATGGGCGCCAACCGAAGCGGCGTTGATGAACTACGGCGAGAATTGGACGCACTTGAAGGATATCGCCGACAAATGGAAGGCTCTAAACGGCAAAGACCTAGCCGACTTCAATGCGATCCTGAAGAAGAACAACCTTGCTTCGATCAACGCGGCACCCGCGTTGAAGGAAGTTCCGGCTCCGCCCGCCAAGTACCTTCCGAAAACGCCATCCTCCACAGGGACCGTAAAAAAGACGAACATGAGTCCCGATGACATTGAGGAATTGGAGCACGGGCAGGACGGGGATTGAACCCAAAAATGACGGCGGCGTGCCTCTCCATGCGAGCGACACGCCTCACGTTATGCTTTGGAGTGAACTCAAGCGTGTTTGCGGTCTTCCACCACGTAAATCCGCCGCTGTCCACCCGTCTTCGGGTCGAATTCGTACGTGTAGTCCCTTTGCGGACTCTCATGGGGTTTCCAACGCCCGAACGTAAACAGCCTCAGGATCCATGCAAACGACAGATTCATCCCCATGAGCGAGCGGCGTCGCGGTGATTGGATCTTGCGCTCCGCCTGCATGATGAGCAGCTGGACGTTCTCGGATCGCCCAAGAGTGTGAACTTCGTGAGCTCGCAAGGACGAGGGATCGAAGATTTCTCCTCGGTCGCTGGCCAGTTCTGCCTCGACGGCGACCAACCTGGGATTCTGAGCGGTTCTATCGTCTGACATTGGTTTCACCTACATCACCCAAACGACTCCGCCCAAACTAAAGTTCGGGAGTTCTCCGTTCGATATGAGGAAATTGGGCACAAATGCCCAACGTCGCAGCCGGCGCGCACCAAGTCCCAGCTTTGGCCGGTGAACATCTTGATGTAACATCCGCCACATGAAGATCACTGGACTTCAAACGGTGTGGTGCCAAGCGTCGGAGATGGAACGTTCTGTCGCTTTCTATCGCGACGTTCTGGGCCTACCCCTCGAATTCTCGAGCCCTCATTGGTCGCAATTCAACGTTGGAGGAATCAAGCTCGGCCTGCATCCTAGCCTCTCTGGGCACAACCCTCCACACGGCGCTTACGGCAGCGGTTGGTTTGTCGGGCTGGCCGTTGAAGACATCCGAGCCTTACAATCAAGACTGGAATCGGTCGGAGCCACCATCCATGGGGGATTCCACGACGTCCCCGGCGGTGTCGTACTCGATTTCTCCGATCCTGACGGCAACGTTCTTGAAGCTCATCAAGCCGGCATCTCTGCAAAGGACCTAGCCTGAACGGAGGGGCAGAAGGACTCTCGACGACTGAAATCACGGGTAAGCCCACCGGGCTCTTTGCTGGCTGAATCTGCATCCAAAGCCAAAGTTTCGAACGTTTGAAGAATACAGGGCATCTTACGAGTAAGGGCTTAAGCATTCGTGCCAACGAGGTAATTGTGATGATAAACCGCGATAGAGCTTGGAGGCGGCGAAAAGGTCGCCTCATCGTTATCAAGATCAACGGTACAAAGAACTGGCTTCTGCGCCAACTGGGATCATCTGACTCCCTTGGTAAGCCGCTCGAGGAGCGCAAGAAGCATAAGCCGGGCAAGCTCACTCGCGCACAGCATCTCAAGCAAAGCTGGAGCCTGAACCAAGAGTTGGCGGACGGCTTCTAACGAACAAAGTGAGAGTGGCGGGCGGCGGATGGTTGCAAAGCACTGTCCAACAACACAGCCCGTCACGTTTCACTTGTTGCCAGCCCAAGGCGATTTGGCGCACGCAGGAACGAACCAAGTAAACTGGGTTTGTTCGAACGAGACGGGGCACCCGTACACGGTCTGTCCTGCTTTCGTCGAAAGGAATCGACCGCGCCCATGCCATCACTCCAATATTTGACCGTTCAGGACATTCTTTGGATTAACCTTCAAATCACCAAGAAGGTGCAGCACTTCAGCTTCGCAAAGCTGGAAGAGGCCACGTTTTATCAGTACGCCTATGGCGGGAGCAACAGTTTGCTGCCTCCAGCGGCCCGATTCCTGATTGGGTTCGCGCGTTTGCGGCCGTTCGAAGCAGGCAACGCCGGGACCGCGTTCGTAGGTTGCCTTGCATTCCTTCACATCAACGGAGCGACGCCCATCCTCAACGACGCAGATAGCGCTGCTTGGCTCGAGCGCTTGGGATCCAATGCTCAATCTGCCGCAGAATTTTTGGGCGAGGTCGTTTCAGTGGATGAACACGCACATGGGGAACCCGATATTCGCGCCGCCGTTCGGGAAGTCTTGGAGGGATTCCCGACGACTTTGGTTTCCCTTGCGAAAGAACCGACAACCGCCGGCGCGTGATAAGCGCTTCTGGCATTTCGCCGTTTCTGGCAATCGCGACGCAACTAGTGGGGAATCTTGCTGCGCGCATACGCCGCGCTGCGCTCCACCCAATAAGTGAAGGAGTCGAAGTTGTCCAGCACGTCTCTTGGCATCTGCACGTATTCGCGCATGGGATCTGCGTTTGGATCTGGAATCAGTGGTCCAGCTCCCGGCAACGCCATAGCCTGGGGAAGATCCTCTGGAGAAAGCTTGAGGCCGATTTCCTCGTCGTAAAGAAAGGCGAACATCTTCTCACCCGTGTAGATTCCCATCCCTCCAAACATGCGTCTGGCACGGACGTCATAGGCCTCGGCGGCCCGCATCATCTGCTCGTATCGAATCGGTCTGTAAACCATTTCGTCGCTAAAACGAGGGGTCGAAGCGGCCCCTCGGAAAGATGCAAAATCCTTTCGGCAAGGAAAGCTAGTTTACCCTAGAATCCAACCGGGCGACTGGGCAATTCACCGGTTGCATAGGGACTTTTTTCCAAGAGCTCTCAAGCCGGCGAATCAGTGCATGTAAGGGTCGCTCATGGCTTCCAACAGGGGTACTGTCTAACGATGGAACCCAAGCGGCTCGTCATCATCGACGGATACAGCCTGCTCTACCGTGCCTTCTTCGCCACCCGTTTCCTCAGCACGGCCGACGGAAGACCAACCAACGCTCTGCACGGGTTCACGAACATGCTTTTTCTCCTCCTGGATAACGTCAAACCCGACGCCATTGTCGTCGCCCTCGACTCACCCGGGAAGACGTTTCGACATGTGGAATATGCCGAGTACAAGGGCACCAGGCGCGAGACCGCTGACGAATTGAAGTCGCAGTTTCCCGTCGCACGAGACCTCATTGCCGCACTCGGCATTCCCTCCATCGAGGTCACAGGGTTTGAAGCGGATGATGTCGTGGGCACGATCAGTCGATTGGGCGAGGAGAATGGTTACAACACCATCATTGTCACCGGTGACTTGGACGCCCTCCAACTTGTAGATCCCTGCGTCTCAGTTCTGACAATGAAGCAGGGCGTCACAGACACAGTCACCTATACGCCTGAGGGCGTCGTCGAGCGCTATGGGTTCGGCCCTGAGCACATACCCGATTACAAGGCCATCGTTGGAGACACGAGCGACAACATCATTGGCGTGCCCGGCATCGGTGCGAAAGGTGCGGCTGACCTGATCCAGAAGTTCGGAACGATCGAAAACATGGTGGAGAATTTCGACAAGATTGACCCCAAATACCGAAAGAAGATCGATGGCAACCAAGAGCAAATGCTCAAATCAAAGTGGCTGGCGACCATCGACCGAAAGGTGCCACTTACCTACGATTTCAAACCCTTTGTCTTGAACTCCGAACAACTCGCCAAGCTGCAAGAGATGTTTGAATGGTTGGAGTTCCGAGCTCTCGCTCGCCGAGTTCCAATTGTAATGGGCCGCTATCTGGAGGGGATGGATAAGGAGCAAGCTCCCAAGGAAGTCGTCAACGAACAACTTGAGGTCAAAGTGGAGCAGTCACCGGACTACGCCTCGCTGGCTGCTTTCGTCAATGACCTGCCATTTGCGATTTTCTTCAGCTCGCCCATAGGGCGAGACTTGTTCGACGAGACCGAGCGAAGGGCCTACGTTGCGGTTAACGCCGACGTGCGCGAAGCTCAAGAGTCCGATGCGGTGCGGTTGCTGCTCGAAAAGCCAAAACAAGCCATTCTCCACGACGCGAAGCCGTTCTATCGCAGACTGCAGAAGCAGATCGATCCACCCTTGTTCGACACGATGCTGGGGGGGTACGTCCTGCAATCGGGCCGCTCTGCGTATGCCCTTCGAGATTTGGTCCAAGGCTATTTGGAAATTCAACCACCCAACAAAGCGGAGGAAATGGCCGCCGCATTGTTTCTGCTAAGGGGTGCCCTAAGCGATCGTCTAGATAAGGAGGGCCAAGCGAAGGTTCTCGACGAAGTCGAGATTCCGCTCATTCCCATCCTAGCCCGCATGGAACAATGTGGAATCAGTGTCTCTCGTGAGATGCTCCGCGAGTTCTCTCAGACCCTTGAAAGTGCCATTGAACGCACGGCGACAACCATCTACGAACTTGCAGGGCAAACATTCACGATCGGGTCTCCAAAGCAGCTTGGCGAGATCCTCTTTGACAAGCTGCAGATTCCAGGCAATCAGAAGACGAAGACAGGGTATGCGACAGGTGCCGAAGTGCTTCAGCTGCTGGCGGCCGAGTATCCAATTTGCGCCGAGGTAATGAATTGGCGCGAGCTCAGCAAATTAAAGTCCACCTATGCAGACTCGTTGGACAAGCTCATCCAAGCAGACGGCCGGATCCACACGACTTACAACCAAACCGTCGCCGCCACCGGTCGGCTTTCATCAGTTGATCCGAACCTACAAAACATACCAATCAGAACAGAGTTAGGACGAAGTATAAGGCAGGCTTTCGTTGCCGCCGAGGGCTACTCTTTGCTCTCGTTGGACTATTCGCAGATCGAACTGCGGATCCTTGCCCACATGTGCGGGGATGAAGCACTTGTCGAGGCATTCGAGAGACGAGAAGACGTCCACACCGTCACCGCTCAGAAGGTTTTCAACCTCGGAGACGAGTCGCCATCAAAAGAGCAGCGCCGGCTTGCAAAGATGCTCAACTACGCGGTGCTCTACGGCGTCACCGGCTTTGGGCTTGCGCAGCAATTGGGGGGTGGGTTCTCCGTGGCCGAGGCGAAGGCTCTGATCGACCACTACTTCGAGCGCTTCCCAAGCGTAAAGGGCTATACGACTTCGATCATCAACGAGGCCAGGTCCAAGGGATTCACCACAACCCTTATCGGGAGGCGGCGGTATTTCCCCGAGATACACGCCGCCAAAATAATGGAGCGGCAGTACGCCGAGCGGCAAGCGATCAACGCGCCAATCCAAGGCACCGCTTCAGACATGATCAAGCTCGCTATGATCAACGTCGCCCGCCGATTGGAAGGGCGAAAGACGCGGCTCCTCCTGAATGTCCATGACGAACTCGTTTTTGAACTCGCCCAGGGCGACGAAGATCTCATTGAACCCATTCGGACGGATATGGAGACTGCTATGCCGCTCAGCGTTCCGGTGGAGGTTGACGCAAAGGTCGGCAAGAACTGGAACGAGATGACACCCATCGAACGGTGACAACGTAAGGTGGTAGTCTCACCCCCAATGATTGCCGTCGTTTTTCCAGGGCAGGGCTCCCAGAAACCGGGCATGGGGGCGGATTTCTTTGATGCCGCACCCGCCAAGGCGATCCTCGAGCAAATCCACGAGGCGATCGGCGTCGACGTTCGTAAGCTCACGAATCTCGACGAAGACGCCCTTCGCCACACAGAGAACGCCCAAATGGCCCTTTATGCCTGCGGAGTGGTCGCCCACGCCTGCTTGGGCATCTTGCCCGACGCCATGGCCGGTCATTCCATCGGCGAATACGCGGCCCTTGCAGCCTCCAAAACCATCTCGGTCGCCGATGGCGCCCACTTGGTGAAGAGGCGCGGAGAACTGATGGCCACGGCAAGGCCAGGAAGCATGGCTGCTGTCTTAGGCTTGGAAAGGAGCGATCTTGAGAGGGTGTGTTCATCGGTTAGTCCCGGAATCGTCGTAGTCGCCAATGACAACTGCCCCGGCCAACTGGTCATAAGCGGCGATTCAAACACGGTTCAAATGGCGGGCCAAAAGGCAGTGGAAGCGGGAGCAAAGCGCGTCCTGCCTCTCAACGTCAGCGGCGCATTTCACAGCCCGCTGATGGAGGATTCAGCAAGGGCGATGCGAGAATCTCTGGACCAAGCAACGTTCAACGACAGCGGTATCAACGTCTATTCCAACGTCACCGCTCGGGCCGTGGAAAATCCCGCCGATTGGCCCCAACTTCTGGAAGATCAGCTGAGAAGCCCAGTCCGCTGGACCGAATGCGTCCAGAACATGATCGCGGCTGGAATCACGACCTTCATCGAGTGTGGAGGCGGTGAAGTTCTCTCCGGACTCATTAAAAGAATCGACAAGAAGGTCACAACGGTGGCCGTCGGAGACACTGCTTCGTTGGAGAAGGCATCCGAAGCGCTGAGGGCGACGACAGCATAAACACCCATACCCTTCCCATGAAATTCAAAGACCAAGTCGTCGTCGTCACCGGAGCAAGCCGAGGCATCGGCAAAGATATCGCCCGCGCCTTTGCCGCTGAAGGGGCCAAAGTGGCCTGCGTGGCCACAACGCTTGAGGGAGCGAGCGCCACCGCAAGTGGGCTCCAAGGCTCAAAGGGCTACGCCTGCGACATTAGTGACGCAGGCCTGGTGGAGGCCATGTTCTCTGCGATCCAAGAACAGCTCGGGACCCCGTCCGTTCTCGTGAACAACGCCGGGATCACCAAGGACAACCTTATGCTCCGAATGAAGGACGAGGAGTGGGACCGCGTCATCGACGTCAACCTGAAGGGCACATTTCTCTGCATCAAAGCGGTGTCCCGAGCGATGATGAAGGCTCGCTACGGCCGGATTGTGAACCTTTCCAGCGTAGTTGGACTGCACGGCCAGGCTGGCCAAACGAATTACTCGGCCAGTAAGGCCGGGCTCATTGGGCTCACGATGTCGGTCGCCAAAGAATTTGGCTCACGCGGCATCACCTGCAATGCCGTCGCTCCGGGATTCATAGAATCAGAAATGACCGCCAGTTTGCCTCAGGAATTTCGCGACCACGTGGAAAAGACAGCTCCAGCGGGGCGACTCGGAACTGGAAAAGATGTCGCAAGCGCCGTCATGTTTCTCGCCTCACCGGAAGCGGGCTACATCACCGGCCAAACGCTCACCGTTGACGGCGGCCTGTTCCTCTGACGACGAAAGGTTGCGTTCAAGAAGTAACTCAACGTTCACATTGCCTTTGCAAATCACTTTATGGGCCCGATGGGCTAGCAGTCTTGTCTGAAACGAGGTAACTTAATCGCCATGTCAGTGGACATTCTGAATCGAGTTAAGAAGGTCACCGTTGAAGAGTTGGGGGTCAAAGAGGAAGAGGTTTCCGAATCATCCTCTTTCACCGAGGATCTGGGCGCAGACTCTCTCGACGTCGTCGAGTTGGTCATGGCTTTCGAGGATGAGTTCGGCATCGACATTCCTGATGAGGAAGTCGGTGAGATCAAGACCGTCGGCGACGCAGTCACCTACATATCCAAGAAGTCAGCGTGAGCGAGCGACCCGTTCCGTCTGGGCGGGTCGTAGTCACCGGAGTCGGAGCGGTCACACCGCTGGGAACCGGCGCCGACGTCTTTTGGCCAAGGATGCTTGCGGGCGAATCCGGTATTGACCGCATCACCTTGATGGACTCCAGCGAGTACACGACCCAGATTGCGGGTGAGGTCAAGGATTTCGTCGCGGAAGACTGGCTGGACAAGAAAGAGGCACGTCGCATTGACCGGTTCATCGCATTCGCCGTGGCCTCAGCCACGATGGCGTTGAATGACTCTGGAATCGATAAGGCTTCCATCGCTGAAGATTTTGGCGTCCTCATAGGATCGGGCATTGGGGGCCTAACTTTCCTCGCTGAACAGCATCGACGCCAGATTGAAGGCGGCCCCGGTCGTGTCTCCCCATTCCTTGTTCCCTACATGATTCCAGATATGGCCTCAGGCTATACGTCCATTGTGCACGGCCTCAAAGGACCGAACACGTGCGTGGTAACCGCTTGCTCCACAGGAGCGAACGCCATCGGGGACGCTTACCACATTGTCAAACGCGGAGATGCGATTGCAATGCTCGCAGGTGGCGCCGAAGCGCCCATCAATGAACTTGGTCTCGGCGGGTTTTGTGCCGCAAGGGCAATGTCACAACGCAATGACTGCCCTCAGAAAGCCTCGCGGCCCTTTGACGTAGAGCGAGACGGTTTCGTGATGTCGGAAGGCTCCGCCGTCATGGTGTTAGAGGATTACGACTACGCGATGGCGCGTGGCGCGAAGATTTACGGCGAAATCATTGGATACGGAATGAGCGGGGACGCATTCCATATGACGCAACCAGATCCCAACGGAAACGGCGCGATTCGCTCTATGAAGATGGCGCTCCGCAACGCAGGCTTGCGACCCTCCGATGTGGGCTATATCAACGCCCACGGAACGTCCACCCACTACAACGACAAGCTTGAGACGATGGCGATCAAAGATGTCTTCGGAGGATCCGTGCCGCCCGTGAGCAGCACGAAGTCGATGATCGGCCACACTTTGGGCGCAGCCGGCGCAATTGAGGGCGTCATCTGCCTCCTTGCGATGCGAGATGGCACATTGCCGCCAACTGTCAACCTCGAGAAGCCTGATCCGGAATGCGATCTGGACTACGTTCCGAACAAGGCACGAAAGGCCGATGTACAGGTGTCACTTTCGAACTCATTCGGATTTGGCGGCCACAACGTGTCGCTCATCTTCCGGAAGCCTTGAGGAAATCTCCTTGGCGCGGGCATATCCTGTGAGCTTGGTGCCCTTGCAAAAGTCAATATGATCCACAATGGTGCCCCAAATAGTTAGGGGCCAATTTCCTCGCGTTGCGAACGAGCTTGGTTACGCTATTGAAAAGGTTAGTGTGACTTGGACTGTTTCAAACGTCATTTGACATGGATGCTTGACGAGCGGATACAAGAGTTCCTGGACTTGCTGGCCTCCAAACGGTCGGAAAACACCGTGCGAGCATATGGGTCCGATCTTGCCCAGCTCGCCAAGCATCTCGATGGCAAGATGGAGCGGCTAAAGGTTCCCGCCTTGCGTTCGTTCCTCCGAAGCTATGCGCCAAGCCCAGTCACAAGGGCCAGGAAACTGTCGAGCGTGAGGGCATTCGTGCGGTTTCTCCGCCAAACTGGACACTTGACTGCCGATCCTACGGAGAGCCTGGAAGCACCGATCCGACGGCGCAATTTGCCAAAAGCTCTCAGCCGTGGCCAAACCGAACAGCTCTTAGATCAATCGATTGAGGGCAGGACACCCGCACGGGATCATGCTTTGTTGGAACTGATCTACTCGGCAGGTGTCCGTGCATCGGAAGTCGTGTCGATCAATGTGATTGACATCAACTTCGATGACCGCTCAATAGTCGTCAACGGTAAGGGCAACAAACAACGCGTCGTGCTTTTTGGACCGACGTGCGCTTCCGCGTTGAAGGTTTACCTCGCATCAGAGCGAGTTCCTTCGGAAAGCGGCGATCCGCTGTTCACCAACGACAAAGGGTACCGCCTCCGCACACGTTCACTCCAAAACGTTGTAAAAAAGTGGGCTAAGAACGCGGGCCTTCCCGCCGACGTGTCTCCGCACACCCTCAGACACTCGTTCGCAACCCACTTACTTGATGCCGGAGCCGATTTGAAATCGGTGCAACAACTGCTTGGCCACGAGAGTTTGGCAACGACCCAGATCTACACTCACGTCAGCATCGAGCGACTAAAAGAAACGGTGCGCACGGCGCATCCCAAAAGCAAGGAAGTCTAAAGCTCTACCGCACCGCCTGATAATACAATTCCTTCCGGTTGAACTGTGTGCGAGCAAACGGGTCGCGAAGGTTGGACCTGTGGCAAGCGTAAAGGCGCCCGCAGGCAACACGAGTGTAGCCACAAACACAGCGGCTCTAGTCGGGGCACCAACTTCCCACCTTGCCAACCAACCCCATCCCACTCCGATCATTTGACCCGCAAGAACGCTAGCTGGCACAATTGCCTGAATACTGGTATTTTTACTAGGATAGGCTGTTGGAAATACCTGGAATTCACCTAGTGTTGTTTGCAGGTATTCGCATGGACTGGGCCATGGATGGGCTCTCATGCGAGGAGACGAACACGGAGGAAACGCAACATGTCTTTCAGGATAAACACAAACGTAACAGCCCTGAACGCGCTACGCAATCTGGGTAATAACAGTGACAGCCTGAGCCAGTCCATTACTCGGCTCTCGACGGGTCTGAGAATCAATTCAGCGGCGGATGATCCGGCTGGCTTGATCATCTCGGAGAAGTACAAAGCACAGATCGGTGGCTTGGACCAAGCCATCAAGAACTCGCAAGACGGCGTCAACTACGCGAAGACCGCGGACGGCGCGCTTCAAGAAGTCAATAATCTTTTGCTCAGCGCCCGCAGCCTTGCTGTGGCGGCTGCCAACACAGGAACCCTGAGCGCATCTGCGATCCAGGCCGATCAGACACAGCTCGCTTCCATCGCGGCTTCGATCAGCCGAATTGCTGCAAACACGCAGTTCGGCGCCAAGAAACTCCTTGACGGCACTTCAGGCGTCGTCGCGAGCATTACGGATGCCACCAAGCTTTCTGCATTGAACATCGGCGGAACGTTTGCCGGTGCCGCTGTGACCAGCGCTGGTTCTGTCAGCATGCAAGTCACCCAGGCGGCCCTTCAGGCGACCATCACGTCCAAGGCGTTGGCGTTCGCGACGACCCCAGTGGGAGTCGCCGGGTCGTTCTCCATCAATGGGACGACTTTCACGACGCTTGCAACCGACACGGCCCAACAGGTTGTCGACCAAGTCAACCAGGCAAGTCAACAGACGGGAGTGAACGCGGCATTCGATGCGGTCAACGGAGACATCGTCTTCACGAGCACCAAGTACGGTTCCAACCAGGCGATCAATCTGACCGATGCGAATGGCGTCGTTCTCGCAGCACCCGGGTCATCGACCGCGAACGGAACGGACGCCCTTGCCACCATCACGGTCGGCGCTGCAACCGCGCTCTTCACGGGTTCGTTGAACGGCAAGGACGGTTTGACGCTTACCGATGCAGACGGCAATGCTTTGACCCTCACACAGGGCGCAAACGCGGTGGCGGCAAATGCGACCGTCGGCCAGATCAACGTCGGCACAGCGCAGTTCCAGATTGGCGCCAATGCGGGTCAAACGACCTCTCTGTCACTTGGAAACTTCGCGTCATCGCAATTGGGTGTGGGTGTCGCAGCGGGCATCAACATGTCCAACATTGACGTCACAACGGCGAGTGGAGCTACGCAGGCCATCCAGGTCATCGATGCGGCCATCGACCAAGTGACGAGCGCTCGAGGCGACATTGGGTCCTTCCAGAGGAACATCCTCGAGTCGAACATTCGATCACTGGGCGTTGCCAAGGAGAACCTCTCCGCGGCCAACTCGACGATCGTCGACACCGACATCGCCGCTGAAATGACGAACTTCACGAAGATGCAGATCCTGCAGTCGACGGGCATGGCCGTCCTCGCTCAGGCTAACCAACTTCCGCAGTCCGTCATGAAGCTCATCCAATAACCGGCTTCTCCGCTGCGTAACCTCCTGGGGTCGCCGGCAAGGAAGCCGGTGGCCCCACCTCTAGGCTTACGCGGATTAAGAAGAAGCCGGTTGCGCCCTCAACGGGGCGCAACCGGAATGGCCATTCGGCTCGGTTTGCGGATGGGCTTCGACGTCCCGGAAATCGTCTCCGCATAGAGATCATAGGGTTCCGCATCTACAACCCGTGTACGGACTATTTGCCCTGGCGTCTCTTCGCCTCTTGCGAAGACGAGACCATCAATCTCCGGAGCGTCACGGTGGGATCTTCCAATCAACCAACCGTCTTGCATGTCCTCCACGAGGACATCCATTTCCCTTCCAATCCAACCTTGGTTGACTTCGAACGATATCCCCTGTTGGAACGACATCAGCCGATCATAACGATTTCGCTTGACTCTGAACGGCACTTGGCCCGCCATTTCATAGCTGGGCGTTCCCGGTTCGCGGCTGAAAACGAAGGCTCCAACCCGGTCCAACCGAGCCCGTTCGATAAAGTTCATCAAGTATTGGAACTCCTCATCGGTTTCGCCCGGAAAGCCTACGATGAAGGTCGTCCGAATCGCCGCGTCCGGCATTGCCCGGCGAAGCTTCTCGAACAGGGCTAGATAACGCTCTCCGTCCCAGGGCCTTTTCATGCGCCGCAGCACCTCTGGATGTGCGTGTTGGAGCGGTATGTCGATGTACTTGACGACGCTGGGCAGGTTCGTCATCGCCTCGATCACCTCGTCGGTGAGGCGGTTCGGATAAAAGTAAAGCAATCGCACCCAACGCACTCCGTCGATGGCATCCAGTTGGCGCAGCAATTCGGGAAGCAAGAACTTCTTGTAGAGATCAAATCCGTATTGCGTGACATCCTGTGCAATCAGGTTGAGCTCAATCGCACCCGTTGCAACCAGGTGACGAGCTTCGGCGACGATGCGCTCGATCGGCTTACTTTGGTGCCTACCCCGGAAGCTGGGGATGGCGCAAAAAGTGCACTGGTGATCGCAACCTTCGCTCAGTTTCAGATAGGCGGACCATGGCTTGCCCGTCCGAGCCCTCGAGGTAACGTCCGCCCAACGGTGATGAGGAGGGGAAACATCAAGCGTTCGCTCTTTGGTGCCAAGTGTTTCGCGAACGATTTGGTCAAATCTGCCCATTTGGCCAACACCCACGTAGGTGTCAGCTCCAGGTGCCAACTTGATGAGTTCAGCGCCAAGCCGCTGGGCGAGACAACCGGCAACGACCACGCGGCCAGTCTTGCCAGCTTCCTTTGCCCTGACGGCTTCCCGAATCGCTTCAATCGACTCTTTCTTTGCGGACTCAAGGAAGCCGCAGGTGTTGATGACCGTGACATCGGTCCTTTTGGAAACACCGTCGATCTTATGGCCGGCAGCGGCAAGGACACCGGCGATTTCCTCACTGTCCACCTCGTTCTTGGCGCAGCCAAGGGTTACGATGCGGATCTTCTTGCCGTTTTCAGCCATCGAGTGATTATGACGCCGCAATCAGCGGAGTCCACCTCAGTTGTCCTGGGTGTGCCACAGGTATTGAGCGCCGTTCGATATGTATCCGTTCCAATTGTTCTGAACGTCGCACCCTTTCGACAGTTGCTCAGGCTGTAACGCCCTCGACACTCCGTCCAAGCTGATGACGGTGACACGGCCGTTGTGCCACGGCCAAGCGCCGCCGTACTGGTAGTTCGAATCCTGGGAAACCGTCCAACCCTTGTTTGCAGCCATCACTTCCGCGACGCCGGCCGGGGATCCGAAGAATGTATCGACCGTTGTGTTGTCGTTGGCCTCGTAACGGCAGGGTGGGATCGCCAAATAATTGCCACCGCCCGTAGGCTGGCCGTCCTTCAATTCGTAAACCGTGTCAATGAAGAGGATGGAGTGATCTGAGGCCGACACCTCGGACATGGAATGTGGCTGAACCACCCAGGTGTCACCCGCCTTCACGATTGGGGCCATATACAGATAGTTGTAACCAATGTTTGAACGCTGCGAGGCTTGGTAGTAGCGGGAAGCCGTGTCGCCCGGGATGAGGTCTTCATCGAACGTGGCTTCAGGTTTTGGCCGCTGACCGGAATCCGCGGGACACTTAAAAGCGTCGAAAGCCGTGATGTATGGGAGGATCAATTGTACCCACGTTCGGTCACTGCGAGAATTCATCGCAGTGGGTTGGTGATTTGTGGGCATCAAACGGTCTTCGTAATCCGTCGCATATAAGTTGGTGGCAATCCAGGCTTGCCTGAAATTGTTCGCGCACGCGACTTTTTTGCCCTCGCCTAGGGCCCGAACGAACACAGGAAAGGCTATGGCTGCGATCATCAAAATGATCGCGACCACGACTATCAACTCGGTCAAAGTGAATCCCTGATGCTTTGTTCGCAAGATTAACTCTGTTCCATTATAGCAAGCGACTGAGATTTCGGCAAATTATGGATGCCGACCATGCCGACTCGAGTGAATGTTCTCCCCTGATACCACCCTTGCAAGGATTCTTCGCATTGTAAGACGACCGGTCGGTTATGTTCCGCCGCTAGGTTCAAAACGGCTTGCACGATTTCGGCGCCCCAACCGCGACTGCGGAACGGATACGAAACACACAAGTTATAAACTCCAGTCGCGGACCCTTCATCGCTCAACATTACCGCGCCCACAATGTTTCCTTTATCTTCCACTGTGTAGAGTGGCAGCTCGATCGCGGCGCATGTGGTTTCCGAGACCCGTTTGCGGAACGAGTGAGACTGGCGGCCGAAGAACTGCTCCATCATGAACCGTGCCACTCGGGCCCTTTCATCCCGGGTCTGGGCCCCCAACAACTCAACACAAGTTGGCTTCCAAATCGGTTTTGCAGCCATCAATGCCAGGGCATGACCCTGACGAAAGCCCACACTCTCAAGAATCCTCGATGCGTTCGACGGCTCGTCGCCGGGCAGAACGTAAACGTTGAAGCTGGGCCGGGCCACTGCAATCTCCAGCAGCCTCAACGCGGATTGCCTTGACAGGCTCAAGTCGGCGGCGAAATTGCAGATGGGATGTTCAAAAGCGCCGGTGCAAATCCTAAATCCGTCCTCGTGCCACAGCCGGGCTCCCGGCGTTGCAGCACCCAGTCGAAAGTAGGTTCCGATAAGGTTTCGGGACGCGGCTTGTTCGATGCCGAGGGTCATCATAAAACGGTGCTCCAGAGGAGACCCACTCCGGATTGCTTGGTCATCAAAGTGAATCCCAGGGCAACACCTCGATCAACCCCCTGACCTAGGAAAAGGCGCGGCCCACGCGGGGAAATCAAGAAGGAGGCAAAGGGCGATCGGGTTCCCTTTGGGCGGATGAGATCGAATCCAACGGCAATGTCGAAACCGTTGTTTACCGCTGCATCCGCACCAAGGCGTACGGTGGGCGCGGCGAGAGTTGCTGGCACGGCATTGGCTCTCCCTCCAAACGCTCCCGTGAAGAAGTTTCCAACCAATCCCAAAAGCCTGCGTTGCACGAATACGCCGCCGTAATGCCCCGTATCCATCCACGTGCTCTTGACTCCAGGAAGATCTTTGATGAGGGCTTCCGTCGAAGCACGGGGGATCACGGTGTCGAATCGAGCGCCTATGACCAGCGTTGCACCCGATGAGCGCGACGGCAGATAGTCTCCGGGTTCGATGCTCTTCAGCTGTTCGCGCAAGAGGCCCTCCGTGTATCCGTTGGCTCTCAGCGTGTCCCGTTCGGACACGACCCGCGAGCTGTTCCATATTATATGGGCCAAATCGATCCCACCCAACAAGAAAGCGGCGCATTGGAACCTCGGCTCGACGCCGTAGGCGAGCGCGGCGACGATGGCTCCCAAACTCGTGCCCGCAATGCCGATTTTCGATTTGTCGAATTCGGCTCTGCTCTGAAGGAAATCAACGGATCGCCGGACGTCCATGAGGGACTGCGTCATCGTGGCGACTAGGTGCTCAGGGTCGGCCTGGATGGCGAGTGCGCCGGAGCGATATCCGGCGGGCGTTCGGCTCAGGTGGTAAGGCAGGGTCATGATGGCAGAGCCGATGCCGCATTCGGCGAGTCGAAGGCACATGGCCCGTTCGACCTTCAGATCCGTTGCACCCCAATAGTGAAGGACGAGCACGACGGGAACGGGTGCTTTTGCCGCCTTGGGCACATAGATTTGGAGGGGCACCGTGTCATTGACCGGGTACTCGGAAGTCATCGCGCTGGGGAAACCGGCCTGATATTGGGTGGCGGCACCGACGGAACCGACCTCCTTCATTTCCGCGAATTGGATGGGTGGCGGCGCCTGTGAAACAGGCGGCGATTGCGCCAAAGTGATGTGCGCGAGACAGGCAAGGCCGAGGGCCAGAGCGAAGCGCCCTTTGCTCGAAGCTTTACCGTGTGCGTTGATCACTGATTCCTTGTACCTGTTGCCTGAGCGGCAGGGGGTCAATTTCGATTTTGGATTTTGTGTTTTGGATTGGAGGAAGCGGAGTCGTCGAGCGGGGAATTTCCGGGTTTCTTGCAAAAGATTTTGCCCTTGGATCGAATCTGAGCCCTCTGTCCCGCTTTGCAAGCCCAGCGACCTCCACATTTTTAGGGCCGATCTCGATCTTGGCACGGGGCTCCGGTGGTTTTGGGCCGCACGTTCTTGGATGAAGTGTGGTTGTCCAACGCTTGTTCAGACGTTTGAGCGCGTGCCCAGTTAGCCCATGAGCACCGGGTTGGAGACCGCTTTAGCCTCAAGGCTTTTGAATTTGCGATTGCAAGCCCCCAGCGGCTTCCGATCCTTGAGGCATGACACAAGCAGGCTGAACCCGGCCGGACGCCATGCCCCGGTACACTCACCGGAGATGATTCCACTCCGTGACAACGAGATAAGGCACAGCGTGCCGATCGTCACATGGGTGCTCATTCTTCTCAATTGCATCGTCTATCTGTGGGACCGGCAGTGGCATTTGTTCGGCACCCAGACCGCGTTCGCAGACCTTGCAATGAGGCCAAACGAAGTGATGGAGGCGTTCCAGGGGCCGGACCGCTTTCCCTTGGTGACAATCTTCACGTCCCTCTTCCTTCACGCCAACCTCATGCACCTCTTGGGAAACATGATCTTTCTCCTGGTGTTTGGAGCGGGTGTCGAGGAAGCTCTGGGAAGCGCGCGCTACGCCCTCTACTATCTCTTCTGGGGCATCGTCGCAACCGGCACCCACATCTTCATCAACCCCAGTTCCATCGTGCCGATCCTCGGCGCCTCCGGCGCCATCGGCGGGGTTTTGGGCGCCTATTTCCTACTCTTCCCCGCCAACAAAGTGGAGATCGTCATTCCCGTATTCCTCTTCGCCTCGACTGTGGTCAGCGCTTGGATTCTGCTTGGAGTGTGGTTCGCCTGGCAGGTGCTGGTTCCCCAGCAGGGGGTGGCTAACTGGGCTCACGCAGGTGGATTTCTTGCGGGAATGTTGACGGTGCTCATCATGGGGGGTCGCAGCGCCGTCTTGAAACATCGAGCGCGTCAAGTCGATTACGATTTCTAACACAGCTATGAACACAAGCACTCCTCGCTGGCTATTGCCTTCCATCTTCGTGGCTGCCCTTTTGTCGTGCGCATCCATCGCGCTGCGCCATCGTGTCGAGGCGCACAACAAGGCGACCACCATCTCGATCGAAATCGAGACGGCGGAAACGGTGGCTCTGAGCCAGGGCGTCCCCTTGGATGCAGCGCTGAAGTCCCTGAAGGCGCGAGGGCTGGGAGCCCTCGTCTTGGGTGAACAGACGGTCAACGATTTGATCACAGCGCACCAGATCGAGGTTCAAGAAGGACCCCTCTTGAAGGGATCGGACAAAACTTTGGCTCGCGTGGCGACCGCGATCAATGGGCGACTTCCCAACCTCAACGTGAAGCCCACCAACGGGGTCATCGACCTTTCCCACGCGGGGATGCCTTCCGTGTTCAACTTGCGCACTCTCAGCCTGGGTTTGGATGAGCGCGAAGCGGCCACCGCGCGAAAGGCGGGCCTTCGCATCATCGCCCGTTTTGGCAACCCGCTTGGGGCGACCGATCTCTACGTTAGGACGACGCTGGAAGAAGCCAAAAAACAGGGGGCTGACGTCTTCCTACCCATGGGCGACCAGGTACTCGGTCGGCGCAGCGCAACCCCAACGATGATCGAGACCCTGCGAGAGCAAAAAATGCTCTACGCCTCTCCGGAGTTTGCCAAGTTGGGCGGCGACGAAGATATCCTTAAGAAAGCTCCTGAACTCGTCATACGGCTCCATTCAGCCCTTGCCGCTGAACTGGACAAGTTGCCGGAAGCGGAAGCGGTGGATCGATATGCACGCGCGGCAAGGGAGAGGAACCAGCGCATCTTGCTCATTCGCCCGTTGAACTACGGATCGGCACAACCGCTCGATGAGATGGGGGATTTCATCGGGAAGATCGGCAAGGAGATCGATAGGCAGGGTGGTGCCATCGGAGTGGCGAAACCGTTTGAGGATTCAAACGTGCCGAAGCCGTTGTTCCCATTGATCGCCCTCGCCCTCGCGCCAGGCGTCTGGTTCAGCGTCGCCTACTTCGTGAAAGGCACTCGGATTCGCAGCGCGGGCGCCGCGTTGATCGGTCTCCTGGCCATTGCCTGCGTTTTGCCCCAGGCACGGCCCGCGATGGCGTTCCTTGCGTCGGTGGCCTTTCCTATGGTCGCGTTCCAAGTTCTGGCGAATCGGGAAGGGCGGCATTGGCTCCTTGAATATTTGATCGTTTCCGCGATCTCGCTGGTCGGCGGACTAGGGGTTGCCGCTTTAATGAACGGCTTGCCCTACTTCATCCGTGCGCAACAGTTTGAGGGGGTCAAGGTGGCCGTATTTCTGCCGATCGCGGCGGTGTCGGCGATGATGTACGCCCGATTGGCGAACCTGAAATCCTCATTGAACAGTGCCATCACTTGGAGCCAAATGGGCCTTACGCTCGTCCTTCTGGGAGCGGTGGCGTTCATGATCAGCCGAACAGGCAACGACAACCCCGCAGGGGTCAGCGGCACGGAGCTCAAGTTCAGGGCTCTGCTGGATACCCTGCTGTTCGTCCGCCCCCGCACGAAGGAATTCATGATCGGGCACCCGTTCTTGGTGGTGGGGATTTGCATGTTGATGCGGCTGAGATCGGGGCGCACCGTGCCTGCGGGGTTTGCAGGCTGGACGGCGTTGGCTTTATCGGTGGGAGCCGTTGGCCAGACGGACGTCGTGAACACGATGTGCCACTTCCATACGCCAGTTGCATTGAGCCTCGCCCGGATCGGAGTTGGACTCGCCGCAGGAGCGATTCTGGGGTGGATTCTGTGGACGATCATCGCACGCTTCCTACCGAGTGGAGATGAGCCGGGCGGCGGAGCCGAAGTCATCACGCGGGAGCCGAGCGCAGTTGCCAACTAAACTTCTCCTGGCCGGATATTTTGGCTGCGGAAATTTGGGCGATGACGCGATCATGTTGGGGTTCATTCAGAGCCTCAATAGCGCGACTTTTGACGTCACGGTTTTATCCGGCAACGCCGAAGAGACGTTTCGCAATTACGGTGTGCGATCTGTGATGAGGAAGGACTTGAAGGCGGTCAAGGCTGCAATCGACGAACACGATTGCCTCGTGTTTCCAGGAGGGAGCATTTTCCAGGACGTGACAAGTGTGCGGAGCGTGGCCTACTACAGCCAACTTGCCAAGATCGCGAAAGGGTCAGGGAAGAAGGTGGCGATGTTGGCTCAAGGCGTGGGGCCTCTGAACCGCTTCCTGGGCAAGCGTCTCGCCGTACAGGCTTTCAACTCGGCAGACATCCTGACGGTGCGAGATCCCGCTTCCGCAGCCGCACTGAAGTCCCTGGGGGTCAAGAAGCGGGTGGCCACCACGGCGGACATGGCGTTCCTGCTGCCCCGGCCGGCAGACGGTCCAGATCAGCAGAACTTCATGGTCAGCAATATGCCGACCGTGGGCCTTTCCCCGCGGCCCCACGGAAAGGATAGGGAGATCGTCGACCTTTTTGGAGGACTCTCCAGGCTCCTGTTTGAAGCCAAGTTGATCCCAGTCTTGATCGAAATGGATCGCAGCGAAGACGGGCCCTTGATCTTGGAGATCAGCAAGCAACAAGGGGGCAAGATTCCCGATCTTCGCAAAATGCAAAGCCCAATGCAATTGCAGCAGCGGTTGATGCGCATGGACAGTCTCATCGCAATGCGACTTCACGCGGGCGTCTTGGCGGCAACGGTTGGGGTGGCACCTCTGATGGTGAGTTACGACCCAAAGGTGGAGGCTTTCGCCAAGCTCATGGGCCTCGGATTCGCGCCTTCGCTTAAGGGGTTGACGTCGCAACGATTGTTCGACCGGTTCATGGAATTCCAGAAGGACCGCGAGACGAACAAGAAGATTCTTGACCGCCAATTGGCGGAAATGACTAAGTTGGCAAGGCAGAACATCGAATTAATCGAAGGTGCTTTCCGTCCAGCGGATACAATGTAAGCCAAGGTGCTGCCGGGCGGAAGCTGGCAGTCGAGTCTCTGCATGTCCGCAATTCGACGATCTTTGACCGGAGTGTTCCTCGCGGGTTCCGCCTTCGCAAGCGCGGATCCTTCGCTCCAATGGATCAATAAGAACGTCTTTAAGCAGATTCAGATCACCGGACGTCGCGTCATCGGATACCACTTGCAGAGCTATCAGGGTGACAGCGACACGTTCCAAACTCTCACTTACTACGGCCAAGGCGGAAAGACATTCACCGATTACGGCCAGGTGAACGTGACCGGGCGAAAGGTCTTGGGAGTGCTGAACTTCCAGATGCAGCTGCAGAACAATCGGTTTGGAGACCCACAAGGCCAACGTATCAGCCTCAATTACGACAAGGGTCCGGTGAGCGCCGATGTGGGCGACATTCAGGGCTCGCTGTTGAATACAAACCAATTTGCCTCCTTCAACAAGACGCTGCGGGGCGCCATGGCGGGGATCCACAGTGGCCGCACTCAACTCAAAGGTCTTTACAGTCAAATTAGAGGGAGCGTTCGAACCCTCTCCCTTGCCGGGAACGGATCTCAGGGCCCCTACTATTTGAACGCGAGCCAGATCATCCCGGACTCGGAGAAGATCATGGTCGATGGAGTTCAAATGAAGCTTGGAACCGACTACTCGATCAACTACGAGGTCGGATCCATAACCTTCAGCACAAAGCCGATCGCGCAGACCAGCACCATCGTCGCTTCCTACGAGACTTACAGCTACAATTCGAACTCCGGAACCGTGCAGGGTTTGGCTGGGGCTTACAATCTGGGAAGGTTCGGCAAGCTCGGAGTGACGGCCATGCAGCAAACCGTCGGAGGAAGTCGCTCTTTGACGTCGCGGGTGGACCTGTTCCAGGGGTTTGGCGCGCCGGCGACGCCCTATTTCCTTCAATTCGTCCCGTTGGCTGGATATCCGATTCTGATTCGGGTGGACGGCATTTTGCAGACGCAGGGCATCGATTACGTGTTCGACAAGGGCAACCCCAGCATCTTTTACTTCCTTCGCTTTATGCCCGCCACCAGCAATATCGACGTAACCTACACACCGCAACCGACACAGGCCGTAAACGGTGACAGGCGGGTCACAGGCCTGGACTACACGTTGCCGCTTGGCAAGATGGGCCGGTTAGGCAGCATCAACTACAGTCAGGCAACGGGGCAGTTGATGGACGCACTGACGCCGCTCAGTGGGACGGCGCGCGGGGTCACGGGAATTTTCAACTTGGCAGGATTCCGACTGAGCGCGTCGGAGAGGGACATTCCGAGCGGATTTGTAAGCATCGAGACGCGCGGGTTCAACCGGAACGAGAAGTCGACCGATCTCGCCCTGGACGGGGGGCACGGGCCAGTGCACTACGGCGTTTCGACGAACAACAGCGTCGTCAGCACGAGCAACACAGATCAACAAGGCAACGTGATTTTCAGCAGCGGCCGCGTGACCTACTCCCGCGCGTACGTCGCCCTGGATCAGAAGGCCAGTTCCTGGTCTCTCGAAGAGAGCCGTTCCACGAGTGATGGAGCCAGTGGCGACACACGCATTGACACGACCGGGCTGACGAACACGCGCAAGCTTGGCAAGCTGAGGTTAAGCGTTGGGTTGCAGCGCCTTTCCGCCGTAGGGCCGGTCGCGACGCTGACCGGCATTTCCTTGGGAACGGTCACGTCGAATTCAGTCCAGTTGAAGACTGACTACGACGCCGGCCACTCGCTGGTCCTTTCCGGGAAGGGGAGTCTGAGCACCATTCAGACGGCCGGCCAGACGGGCAATGGAAGTGATCTTTCCCTCGCCGCCGCATATCACCCGCCGGGCCGCTTCTCCTTGGACACCTCGTATTTGGTAAGCAGGGCGGGCGAGTTGGCGGCGCTGTCGCAGTTCCAGAATGGGCTCGGCTACGGCTACGGCGGCAACGGGTTCTCGGGCGCACCGACGGGCACGCCGTTTGGAAACGGAGGCACCGACGTAAGGGCGTTTCAGGCTTTTTCGACGGTGCGCATTTCAAAGCGGATGAACGTTGAGAGCCACTTCATTCAATCGGACACCCAAGGCGAGGTCAGTTCCAACACCATGACACGGGCTTACGGCGGAGGGCTGCAGTTCGATCTGGGCAAGTCCACCGCGATGAGCACTTCGATTGACAGGACGCACACCAGCTACATTGGAACGGACAATGCTTCCGGAGCGACCACTTGGGACACTTACCTCAGCGGCTCGCCGTTGAAACGCTGGAGTTTCCGGTTGGGGATGAGCACGTTGCTTTCCAGCGGCACTCAATTCTCGCAGAACCGGGTTGCGTTTGACGGTGGGCTGACGCGAAGGGTGAGTCAGAACCAGACGTTGGGGGTGCAGTTCCAGACGGGACGAACGACGGGCTACTTGCCTCAGGACGATGCCATGGCGAGCCTGCTCTATTCCTATCAGCTTTATAGGAACGTAGCCGTCGTCAGCAGCTACACGGTGCGCAGCTTGACGAATCTTGACCCGGCTCAGACGACCGGTTGGTACCGAGCGAAGGGATTCAATGTGGAACTCAGCTTCGATTTCGGGCGGTAATTCGGAAGGCCTTTGGGATCAGGATATTGTGGGGTCCATATCGCGCGTTGTGTTTGAAGGTAGCTCTAAGAGTGCCGAAAAAATGGACGAAATGGCTCGACTTGAAGATCCGGGGTCCAGCGTTAGCCTTTGCGGAGTGGGAGACGTTCGAAGTTAAAGAAGCCTCGACTTGGCGTGCCGCAATGGCGGGTCCTAATCCGAACAAGACCCTACACCATTTGTCCTTGAAGCCCTTTACCTTATCTTAGGGGCGATGCTGATCGGGGATTTCGGGCATGTCTTCGAAGCCCGGAGTGGTTGAATGCACAATCGGGGTGAAGCTGGGGGGTTGGCCGGGGAGGATGTGGGGTGTTGCGATCGGCGGGATCGGCGACGCCGACGTTTGCGGCATGGCCTGCGGCATAACGGGAGGCGACGTAGTTTGCGGTGCCGCGGGTGGGGCGCTGGCCTGGGCCTGCATTTGATACATGCCCATGGTGCCCATCAAAGCCTTGACACGCTCCTCGGTGGATGGGTGCGAGCTGAAGAGGCTGGAGCCACCGTCACGCAGCGGGTTCACAATGAACATGGGCTGGGTGGCAACGTTCGTCGACATCATCGGCAGAGGGTCGGCGTCCAGCTTCATCAGCGCATTGGCAAGGCCCTCGGGATTCCTCGTGAGCTGCGCGGCGCTGGCGTCGGCCAGAAATTCGCGCTGGCGGCTGATGGCGAGTTGGATCAGCACGCCGAAGATCGGCCCGACGATGGCGAGAAGCAGCCCGACGATCGCGAAGATGCCGGCGCCTTCGGAATCACTGTCGTCTGAACTGCGTCGGCCGCCTCCGAACCAGAACATATTGCGGATGACGCCGGCGAGGATCGGCACGAGACCGGCCATGAGGGCGACGGTCGTCATGTATCGAACGTCGTAGTTCCGCACGTGCGACAGTTCATGGGCCATGACTCCTTGCAACTCGTCGCGGTTTAGCTTCTGGATGATGCCGGTGGTGAAGACGACGACGCCGTTCTTGGGATCTGAGCCGGTGGCGAAAGCGTTTGGGGATGGATCGTCGATGACGTAGACCTGAGGCTTTGGGATGCCGGCCGCAAGGGCCATTTCCTCGGCCACGTTGTCGAGCACTTGATCCTCGGCGTGGGTTGCGGGCCTTGCCCCGGAGAGCGCGAGCATGATGTCGGGGCCCTTGAACCGGGCGATGAGGGCGCAAATGATGGCGAGTATGCACCCACCTGCCGCGCCATACATCCATTGGCGCGGGGCGCTCATGCCGACGATCACGGCGGTGAGCGCCGTAAGAAGCAAGATCATCAGGAACGAAAAGATGAAGCTCTTTCGCCTGTTCGCCGCGATCTCCTCAACAAGTGTGCGTCTGAGCATTCCCTTTGGTTTGTACGTTTCGCCCCGTCAAAGGATGCGCGATCCGGGCAAAGAAAAGGCCCTGCGGTCCCGCAGAGCCCTTGAATCGGAACGAAACCGAACGAGTTACTTTGTGTCGTCCGTCTTCGCTGCGGCGTCAGCCTTCGCGGGAGCGGCGTCCGTCTTCGTAGGGGCCGACGAATCGGCTGGCTTGGCGTCTCCGCCGCCGCTGCAGCCGCCGAGAATGACACCCATTACACCAAGAACCATCAAAAGTGCGACAATTTTCTTCATCTGTTAGAAACCTCCGTGAACTTGTGAGTCCTCTAAGGGGGAACCCTACTGTTGAGCGAACCGCCTCTGGCACGCGCACAAGCTTGACGGAAACCCCCGGCCCACTGATGACAGACGGGCAACAATTTATCAATGGTTCGCAGAGATTGGAACCTTAATGTTTTCTTTATTCCTTCGGCATCCAGTGGCCAAGCTTGTCCCGTTTGGTTCCCAGATACTTCTCGCGAT
>CAZUCK010000008.1:28494-55171 GCA_964619505.1 uncultured Fimbriimonas sp.
CCGCTTGGGCGATGAGGGGCACGTGCTCCACGATCTCCAGACCATAGCCTTGAATGCCTGAGACCTTTTTCGGGTTGTTCGTCATAAGACGAAGCTTTCTCAGGCCGAGGTCAGCGAGCACTTGGGCACCGAGGCCGTAATCGCGCAGGTCCGCTTTGAACCCTAGCGCGTGGTTCGCTTCGACTGTGTCCATGCCTTCATCTTGGAGTGCGTAGGCTTTCAGTTTGTTGACGAGGCCAATGCCGCGGCCCTCTTGCGCGACGTAGAGCACGACGCCGCGCCCCTCTGCTTCGATGCGTCTCAATGCCATTTCAAGTTGGTCACCGCAGTCGCACCGCATCGAGCCAAGGAGGTCTCCGGTCAAACAGCTGGAGTGAATGCGGGCGAGGACTGGCTCCTCCGTGCAAACGTCCCCCTTGACGATGGCGACATAGGGGTGGCTCTCCACGCTCGTCTCGTAGGCATAGAGGGTGAAGTGGCCGTACTTGGTGGGGAAATCGATGGGCCCGGCGGAGCAAGAAACGAGCTTTTCGGTCTTGCGCCGGTAGGCGATGAGATCCGCGATGGTGACCACTTTGAGGCCATGCTCGGAGGCAAACTTTTGAAGGCCTTCCAGTCGCATCATCGTACCGTCGTCACTGACGATCTCGCACCCGACGGCGACCGGTTTGAAGCCGGCAAGGACGCTTAGGTCAACGCTGGCCTCCGTGTGGCCACTCCGACGGAGAACGCCGCCCTTTTCGGCGCGCAAGGGGATGATGTGCCCGGGGCGGGCAAGGTCGCTCGGTTTCGCATGGTCGTCGACAAACACGGCGACTGTGGCGGCGCGGTCATGCGCGGAAACACCAGTTGTGGTGCCCGTGAGTGCGTCCACGGTCTCGCCCATGGCGGTGCCCAGGCGGGCGGTGTTCTGTTTGGTCATCATCGGGATGGCCAGCTCGGCGAGGCGCTCGGCCGTCGTGGGGATGAATGGCACGCCGCGACCGTACTTGATCATGAAGTTCATGGCCTCGGCGGTGCAGGTCTCGCCTGGCATGATCAGGTCGCCCTCGTTTTCGCGGTCGGGATCGTCGACTACGACGATCATCTTGCCGGCTTTGAGGTCGTCCAACGCCTCTGGAATGGTTGCGAATCGCATCTGATTCATTCTACGCCGTGAGCGGGCGGCGGGGCGGCTTCAGGGCTTGAGGTCAAGCCTTTCTTGACCGAGCAGCTCACGCGCACGATCCAAGGCTCTGTTGACGCTCGGGCAGATGTTCTCTCTGCCCACGTAGGTGTCAAAGCCCGCTCGTTCCATAAAGCGCATGGGCTGGTCGCGCATGCCGCAGAACAGGATGTGGCGTCCGCTGGACGTGATGCTATGCGCCAATTCTTCGAGGGCTTGGATCCCAGTCGTGTCGATGGCGGTCATGTTGCGAAGCCGCATGATGACAACGGGAGGCAGCTCGCTCAACTGGTCGCGTATTTCATCGATCTTGTCGGTGGATCCGAAGAGGAACGGGCCGTGGATGCGAAAGATGGTGACCCCGTGGGGGATTTCCTTGAACTGAAGGATGTGCTCATGTCCCTCGGCGAGGTAGCCCTCGTCGACCCTTTGCACCGTTGTCGTGCTCGTCACCCGCGTGATGTAGAGGAGGGCGGCAAGGATCATTCCCGCCTGAACGGCCACAGTCAGGTCCGCGAACACGGTGAGCATGAACGTGACAAACCAAACCGCGACGTCCGCTTTGCTCAAGCGGACGATTTGGGGAATCTCCTTCCACTCGCCCATGTTGTAGGCGACGACGATCAGGATGGCGGCAAGGACGCTGAGTGGGATGTAGCCAGCAAGGGGGGCGGCAAACAAGAGAACGGCGAGCAGAACGACGGAGTGGATGACCCCCGCAATGGGCGTCTTCGCGCCGGACTTGATGTTCGTGGCCGTTCTGGCGATGGCTCCGGTTGCGGGGAGGCCGCCGACCAAAGGGGACGCAATGTTGGCAAGGCCCTGTCCGATCAGCTCGACATTGGGGTTGTGTTTGTCTTGTGTCATTCGGTCGGCGACAACGGCCGACATTAAGGATTCGATCGCGCCGAGCATGGCCACCGTCAATGCGGAAGACATCAAGGGGCCCATGAGGGCAGGCTTGAACTCAGGAAAGTGTACTGCGGGCAGCCCGTGTGGGATCCCGCCGAAACGGGTTTGGATCGTTTCGATGGGCAGCTTCAAGGTGACGCAGAGGAGGGTGCCTAGAAAGAGGGCGACGATGGTCGAAGGAACGCGTGGCGCAAGCCTCACGAGCAGGATGATGATTATGAGAATGGCGATGGAAAGGCCTGTTGCTTGCGGAGATGAACTCCCGAAGTTGTCAGACAATACGGCCAACCGCGGCATGAATTCACTGGGGACCTTGGCGACGTGGATGCCGAAGAAGTCTTTGATTTGCGTGCTTGCAATGAGAAGGGCAATGCCGTTTGTGAAGCCGACCACGACGGGACGAGGAATGAATTTTACGGCGGTTCCGAGCCCGGTCACCCCAAGAAGGACCAACATCACACCCGCCATGAGCGTGCACATGAATAGGCCGTTGACCCCATGGCGGGCGACGATTCCAGCGACGACGACGACGAAGGCACCCGTGGGGCCGCTGATTTGCGTCCTCGTGCCGCCGAAAAGGGATGTGATCAGCCCCGCGACGACCGCTGTATAGATGCCCGCTTGAGGGGGCATTCCGGAGCTGATGGCAAAGGCCATTGCAAGGGGAAGGGCGACGAGGCCGACGGTCAAACCCGCGACAAGATCAGCAGAAAAGGTGGCGGTCTTGTACTTCGACAGGAATTGAACGGACTTTGGCGTCCATGCTCCGGCATCCCACTTAGCCATTCGTCGATTCTCTGGGTGATAAGCTTCGTGAAGTGCGCATGTTCGACCGGCTTAAAGACGAAAAAAACTCCCCAGATTTGTCGGCGCGGCTCATCCAGATGCTGGACGTGACGAGTCTGAACGGGGACGACACGTCGGCGAAGATCGAAGCAATTGTGGAAAACGTTGTTCGCACGTTCGAATCGTGGGGTGTTTGTCCGGCGGCGATCTGCGTTTACCCTGTATTCCTGGGCCAGGTGAGAAAGGGATTAGGGTCCGCACCGGTCAAGTTAGCCACCGTGGCTGCGGGTTTTCCACATGGCCTCAGCCCCCTTGCCGTTCGGATCAATGAGATCCGAGCCAGCCACTCCGAGGGCGCGGATGAGATCGACGTGGTCATTCGCCGATCCCACGCGCTGGAAGAGCATTGGCAGGACTTGGAAGCCGAGGTGACGGCATTTCGTCAGGCGGCAAGTGACGCTTGCCTGAAGGTCATCTTGGAAGTGGGCGAGTTGGATAACGGCGCGTGCATCCGCAACGCAGCCCTTGCTTGCATGCGGGCGGGAGCAGATTTCATAAAGACTTCCACAGGCAAAACGCCGCTTCCTCCGACGATCGCTCAAGGGGCAGCCGTGCTTCGCGCGTTGAAGGAGTTCGAGACGACAAGGCAGGTTGGCTTCAAAGCGGCGGGTGGAATCAAGGCGGTTGAACAAGCCTTAGAGTGGATAACTGTGGTGGAAAAGATCTTAGGGCCCGAGTGTTTGAAACCTGAGCTTTTCCGGATCGGGGCGAGTTCCCTCTTCGACGTGATGCGAGGAAACTTCGAGGGTCGGTCCCGACAAGAGGGGGTAAACTTTTCCACCTAGCCATGAGGATTTACACATCAGAGAGCGTGAGCGAGGGGCACCCAGACAAGCTTGCAGATCAAATCTCAGACGCCCTACTTGACGCTTGTCTCGCTCAAGACAAGAACGCCCGCGTGGCGATTGAGACGTTGCTCACAAGGGGTCTTGCCGTCGTCGCAGGAGAAGTCACTGTTGACGGCTACATCGAAGTGGCGGACATCGTTCGCAACGCGATCAAAGAAGTTGGCTACACGGACACCGAATTAGGTTTTGACGGAAAGACCTGCGGCGTCATGGTGGCCATCCAGGAGCAATCGCCCGACATCGCCATGGGCGTTGACACGGGCGGCGCGGGCGATCAAGGCATGATGTTCGGCATGGCGACCCGGGACACACCCGAGCTGATGCCCCTGCCCATCGCAATCGCCCACGCGTTGACGCGTAGGGCCTCCAAGGTTCGAAGGGACCACCCTTCGTTGGGCCTTCGACCCGATGTTAAAAGCCAAGTTTCGATCATTTACGATGAGAAGGGCTTGCCGCGGAGCATCGATACGATCGTGGTTTCCGCCCAGCATGCGCCTTCGCTGTCCCACGAGGCGATCAGCGAGATCGTGCGCAAGCACATCATAGACCCCGTGCTTGATGAGTATAAGAATTATGTTGAGGGCCCCATCAAGTTCCACATCAACCCAACGGGCCGGTTCGAAATCGGCGGACCCCAGGCTGATACAGGCGTGACGGGCAGAAAGATCATCGTGGACACCTACGGTGGCATGTGCCCACACGGCGGCGGCGCATTTAGTGGCAAGGACCCGACGAAGGTCGACCGGAGCGCAGCCTATATGGCCCGTCACGTTGCCAAGTGCATCGTCGCAGCGGATATGGCGGACAAGGTGGTCGTGGCCCTGGCCTACGCCATCGGCGTGGAACAGCCGGTTTCCGTAAACCTGGAGACGTTCGGCACCGAAAAGTGCGATATTGCCCACATCGAGCGTGCGGTACGCGATTGCTTCGACCTTTCACCGAAAGGGATCATCAAGCACCTGGGCCTTCGTGACGTCAGCTATTTGCCGACGGCGAAGAACGGCCACTTTGGCAACCCCGCATTCCCCTGGGAGCGCACGAACGAAGCGGTCCGACTTAAGTAGGCTCAACGGTTCAATCCGCAGCCCCAGGACGAAGGGTCCTGGGGCTTTTCGCTTAATGCCGTGACAAGGCCCGCAAGGCGCGGTCGGCGGCGTCAACCACTTGGACGCCTTCGTCCCTTCCGTAGAACGAGAGAGTGGCCTCATAGCCGCCCCGATCATAGTCTGCGGCGTCCAGGATGTAACCCATCCAACCGTTCACATGACTGATGACAACCACGGTGGAGAACCCAAGCGACATGCCATAAGCCTTGATGGAACGGCCCAGATGGGAGGTGGGCTCGCCGGGCACCCCGACGACGGCCAACTTTCCGATTCGGAAAGCAGTGATTCGCGCCTGTCTGGGGGCGAACTGGCTCACCACACTCGAAGCCAGAGGCTGGGGCACCTTGTAGTAGTTACCCATCAAGGGGTGAGCGGCAATCCCGCCCAAGCGGACCGCTTCAAACTCAGTGCTGAGCGTGGACTTTCCCAAAGACCTGGTTCGGGCAGCCCTAAAGCCGTGCTGCATTTTGTACGTGAAGGATTCAATCATCTGTTGCGGCGTCTTGCCTTGCTCATGGGGGGACACGTCTCCGATGGCGCCGACGAACACCGGACAGCCGAGCCTTGCGGCTACGGCGCCAGCCCAATCGCCGCTGAACTGAAGCCGCTCGGGACCAAAGAAGGTGGGATGGGCAGCGTAGCTGAAGAAAATGGGAGTGTGGTCGGCCGAGATGACGGTCGCAGTCTTGTCCGGCGCGGCCGCTTCCCTCCTACCTCGGTTGAGCGTTTCGATGAATTCGGCGCTTTCAAGTCGCTTGACGGGCTCGGCGGGAGCCTGTGTGGCCTGCAAGACGGCTCCGGCAATCTTATCGGCGTACCAATCCAGCAAACGGGGTCTGTAGCTTGCGATTCCGGGTATTGAAAACGTCATGCGATCATTGAGCATTTGGCTGTCGGGGGCGCAGTGGGTGTGCGTCGCAGCGAGGAAGAGGATGACATCCGAAGGCAATCTCGATTTGACTTCGCGGTAAAGGCTGTCCGGCATGGTCAGCATCTCGCAGCTTGCCAGCGCCAGGCGTTTCCCGCCTTGGCTGAGCAAGACCACACGCACGTACAAGTGATCGCCACCCGGCTGAGAAACTTCGATTCCGCGAGAGGTATAGCCGCCCAAGGGCAACGATTCGCGAGGGGTTAAGTCAACCTTTGATTCTTGCAGCCTTAACGAATCGCCCCACAGAGCGCTCGCCAACAATCCCGCCAGAAGCATGATTCAGTATGGGCTATGGCTTGGAGTTGGCTAGAAGCTTCTTATCGACGCGAGAAAGGTTGGCTTTGGCCGCCGCATCGTTTGGCTCGACCGCGATATATTCGTTCCAAGTGCGCTTCGCGTCTGAAAACAGGTTTAGCTTTTCGTAGGCGTGGGCCAGGATGCGGAAGGTGTTCGCGGTGGCATGCCTCGCCGCGATCCTCGGTTCAATCAGTGGCGGGACCTTCGAATAGAGCTTGTGTTGATAGTAGAAGTTGGCTTCGGGAAATTCGGAGCCGCCCACATTTGGATTCTTCTTCCGGTAGTCGATATAGACGGCGAGAGCCTCGTCTGAGCGTTCGATATTCTCGAGCATCCATCCCAGGTTCGTTGCGGTCTCATAGTCGTTTGGATCGAGCTCATGCATATAGCGCAAATTCTCGACGATGCGAGGGTAGTCGCCGACCAAGAACCAGGCGTCGTCCTGCTTGGTAAGGCGATCCGTCGCCGCACCCCAAAGAGCTTCCATCCGCTTCGGATCAGGCTTCTGAGAAGCGGCCCCCACGACCGAAATCAGCGCCGCCAGCGCCGCAACCACCATGAGTTTTTTCATCATTTCTCCAACGCTTCTTTGACCAATTCTTGCACGAGTGCTGGATTCGCACGGCCGCCTGTCTGCTTCATGACCTGGCCGACCAAGAACCCCGACACTCCAAGTTGGCCCGACCGATATTTGGCCACGGCGTCCGAATTGGCGGCGAAAACATCCGTTACTGCTGCCTCGATCGATCCGCGATCACTGATCTGGGTCAGTCCTTTTGCTTTGACGACTTCACTTGGCATTTGGGCACTTTCGAAGCACTCTTCGAACACTTCCTTCGCGATTTTCCCGCTGATTGCGCCGTCCGCGATCAGTTTGACAAGCTCGACTAAGTGGGCGGGCGTGATCTTGCTCTCTTGGGCCGAAAGTCCCTTTTCGTTGAGAAGCTTGGCGAAGTCGGAGTTCATCCAGTTGCAGATCGCCTTGGGATCCCCACCCAGGGAAACAGCCGTTTCGAAGAAGGCAGCCCAATCTTTATCGGCCACGAGCACTCCGCAGTCATAGGCGCTGAGGCCGTAAGCTTTCGCATAACGAAGCGTCTTGGCGAGCGGCAACTCCGGCAGCCCAGCGCGCAATCCTTCGATGTATTCCTCCTCGAAGCACATCTGGGCAAGGTCCGGATCCGGGAAGTACCGGTAGTCGTTCTCCGCTTCCTTCACGCGCATGAGAAAGCTCTGCAGCTTCTGCTCGTTCCAGCCTCTGGTCTCCTGAGCGATGATCTCACCCGCCTCAAGGGCCGCTTGCTGGCGTTTGATTTCAAATTCTGAGCCAAGTTGAACGGCTCGGAAGGAGTTCAGGTTCTTCAACTCCGTCTTGGTGCCATATTCCGCAGACCCTTCGGGCCGGATCGAGATGTTGGGCTCGCAGCGGAGCGATCCTTCCTCCATCTTGCCATCACAGACCCCGAGGTAGAGCAGAATGTTTCGGAGTTGGACGAGGTATTCCTTGGCCTCTTCGGCGTTGACGATGTCTGGCGGAAAGTCGGTGACAATTTCCATCAATGGAACGCCGGATCGGTTGTAGTCAACACCGGACCCTCCGTTGGGCAGGTGCATCAGCTTCCCTGTGTCCTCCTCCAGGTGCACGCGTCGAATCCGGATGCGCTTCGTTCCACCGCCCGCAGTCGGGATTTCCAAGTACCCCGCATATCCGAGCGGATTCGTTTCACCGTACTGGCTGATTTGGTAGCCCTTCGGCAGGTCCGGATAGAAATAGTTCTTTCGGTGGAAGATGGACTGCATCGCGATTGTGCAGTTCAAGGCCAAAGCCGTCCGTAGGACCCTTTCGACGGCGGATTCGTTGGGAACGGGCAGGGCGCCGGGTAGCCCCAAGCAAACGGGGCAAACACGCGTGTTCGGCTCCCCTCCAAAGGCCACCTGGCAGCGGCAGAACATCTTTGAGGCGGTGTTGAGCTCGGCATGAACCTCCATACCGATGCTGGCGACGTATTTGGCCATGGGTCAGCTTGAGTTTACCGGTAGGCCCTTGGCTGCGAATGAATGGAATGGGACGCTGAGGGCGTCAGAAGTATCGTGAGATTCGTGGCCCACCTCAAACTTGCGCTTTTTGGTTTGTGCGCCTTCTCCCTTTACGGCTGCGAAGAGCCTACGCTCGAATCGAAGCTGATCGGCCAATGGAAGGGCGCCATGACGCTGGACCAAGCCTCAACGACGAATCCGACGCTTATGATGATCCAAGAGAACTTCCAGCCAACTCTCTATTTGAAAGAGGACAAGAGCTTCAACATGACTGTGGCTGTGATGTCGATCGAAGGAACCTGGAAGGTCCAAGACAAGAAGGTCATTCTGGACATCGGCAAGGTTGGCGGGAAGAGTAAGGACGCCTTTAAGAGCGTCGCCGCCAAGCGCATCAAGGAGAACCCGTACGTTCCCAACGTGGACCTGAATCAGGCGGACAAGCCGCTTGTTTTCGCGGTCGACCCTGAAGCAAAGACCCTGGTGAGCCAAGACCTAAGCAAGAATCTTTCGTTCCTGGGTCCCCTTGCCCCCGCTGGGAAAATTACATTCAAACGACTCGGCTCAAGCGATTGATTGGCGATCTCGCCTAGATGCAATTTGAATCTTCTCTGAGCGACGCAACGTTCTAGAGCTATGAAACGCTCCCACCTCGCTCTTCCCCTTGCCCTGTGTCTGGTCGGAGCATTTGCCGCAGGCTGCAACAAGGGATCCTTGGAAACCCAGGTTGTCGGGCAGTGGCAGGGCAAGATCACCATGCCGCAGGGCCAGGAACACAGCGCTGCGGCAAAAGCGTTCGAAAATGCGCCCGTACAAACGTTGGAGGTCAAGGCTGACAAGACCTTTACGATGACTGGTGGGATGGAGGGCACCTGGGATATCGCAGATGGCAAGTTAAACCTGCATTGGACGAAGATAATGGGGATGGACAAGGCTCAAGTAAAGGAGCTGCAGGCCAAGGCGGCGGCGGCAAACCCCGCCAACAAACCACCCGCTGATCAGGAAAACAGATTGGATAAGCCGATCGTCATCGCGATGTCTGGCGACGGCAAGACCATGACGACCGAGGCTCCGCCAAACACCGGCGCCCAAGCGGCCCCCTTGCCTGTGATGACATTTACGAAGTCCAACGCGCCACCAAAATGAGGCAGGGAGGGCTCGCCCGCCCGCTTTGAAGCGAGAATCCCGAGACGCGCTAGGTTGAGGGCAAGATCACCGATGCAACCTCTCCAAACCCAACGCGGAAGCCTTTGCCTTGGCAGTACCCGTGGAATGTAAGCAGGTCGCCATCCTCCAAGAATGTGCGCTGCTCACCGGTTTCCTCGATCTTGATCGGCTTGGTTCCTCTCCAGGTCAGTTCCAACAGCGAACCGAAAGAGTCGGCCTCTGTTCCGCTGATCGTGCCGCTTGCGTAGAGATCGCCCGCTTCCAAGGGGGTGCCATTGGACGATTGATGGGCCAGCTGCTGGGAGGGGCTCCAATAGAGTTCGAGGTAGTTGGTCTTTGAGATCGATTGGGGCGTCGAGGATTTGGAGGTCTGTAGGGTGACTTCCAGCTCAATGTCGAAATGGCTCGGACCGGGCTGTTTGAGGTGCGGGAGTACTTCCGGGTCTTGCTTGGGGCCCTGCTTACGGAAAGGCTCCAGAGCGTCGAGGGTCACGACCCAAGGGCTGATGGAGGTCGCGAAGCTCTTGGCGAGAAATGGACCCAACGGTTGGTACTCCCAGCGCTGTACGTCGCGAGCGGACCAGTCGTTGACGAGGACAAGTCCGATCATCTTGGCCTCGGCCTCATCGATGGTCACCGTCTCTCCAATTTCGGTTCCTTCGCCCAGATAGAAACCCATCTCCAATTCGAAGTCCAGTTCTTTCGTGGGTCCAAAGGTGGGCGTGGGGTCGTCCGCATTCTTTGTTTGACCTTTGGGCCGAGTCACCGGTTGGCCGGAGACGATGACGCTCGAGGCTCGACCGTTGTATCCGACAGGCAGATGACGGTAGTTCGGAAGCAGCGGGGGCTGATCGGGACGGAACATCCGTCCGACATTGCCGGCGTGGTTAATGCCGGAATAGAAATCGATGAAAGCGGTGACTTTTGGCACCGCCATCTGAATCATCGCCGCCGGCATGAGGCACTGCGCCTTCAAAAGCGGGTCGATGCCTTCTTCCTTCGAAAGGACGCCGAAGACTTCCATCCTGAGGTCGGAGAGTTCGTCCCGTGTGACTTGCAGCAACGTCGGCTCGTCGCCGACCAATCGATCCTCACCCCACGTGATGAGGCCCGCACGGGCCAAGGGGGAGAGCAACACGACCGTGTCGCCCACGCGACTGGCAAGTTCATATCCGCCGCCCAACTCTGCGATGCCAAATGGCAGGTTCTGTATCGGAAAGTCGGAGGTCGGTTCAACCTCGATCCAGCTCGTTGCGTCGGACGGCACGATGAAACTCATGCCTTGAACTTACCTGCCAAAGGGAACGCCGAGCCATCGAGGTGAGAATTGCAGCAGACCCGTTAGGACAAGGGACGCGACCGATAGGGCCAGGGCGACCAGGGAAAGGATCATCGCGGCCTGCCCGTTGGGGTTGCCCCCGTTCTTGGCTCGGTTGCCGAAAAAGACACCCAAGCCGCCGAAGGCGATGCCGAAGATTGCACAGCAACAGACACTTGCAAGTCCAAGGGCACCAAAGACCCATGCCAAGGTTATGTCTTGTGTGTTCGTGGCGGAGGCGGGCATACCTGTCCTTGGATACTGCGCGAATTGCTGAGGGCTTGGCGGATCGACGTACTGCCCCGGAGGCGCTTGAGCGATCACTCCCGGCACACTGGATGCGGGGAGTCGGCTGGCGTCCTGCATGGACTCCAACTGCGTGTCAGGATTAATTCTTCCCTCTTGAGCCCAAGTGGCAAGGGTGGCAATGTCTGCCGGCCCGTACTTCTGGCCGTCGGCGGCGATCACGTAGTACTGCATGGCTTCCCGCCATTATCCTTCACCGAGGCGACTCCCGCATTGGAGCAGGTGATTTAGCGCATCCTAGTGCCCATGCCCATCAGGAAGACCACGTAAACGATGACAAAAACTAGCTGTAAGCCGAGCAAGATCGACGCAACAATGATGGGGGGTTGGCCGCCCGGATTGCCCTTCTGTTTGGCCTGGTTGCCGTAGTAAATCCCACCGATCTGGAGAAAGGCACAGCATACGAAGCCGAGCACGACATAAATCCAAGCCTTTTGGACATCGCCCGCTCCGTCGTCGCCGTAGCTCGGCATTGTACGCTGGTAGTTCGCGTACTGCTGGGGAGCCTCGGTCGGCGCAGCGTAGGAACCTTGAGCTGCCTGAGCGATGACGCCTGGCACGCTGGACGCGGGAACACGGCTGGCATCCTGCATGGACTCCAACATGGTTTCTGGATTGATTCTTCCCTCTTGAGCCCAACTGGCAAGGGTGGCAATGTCTGCTGGCCCGTACTTCTGGCCGTCGGACGCGATCACGTAGTACTGCATGAGTCTCGCCATTATCCTTCATGGCGACGAGTTCGGCAAGAGCGTGCCCCTTACGCGCCCACGTGTCCCGATAGGTATCGGCTGTACAGCTCGCACCGCATTCTGACTTTGTTATCGGACGTCTGCTCCACGACTCCTGCCGAGAGTAGACGATGGAACCCATCTGAGTCCTTCAAGAGGGGATTCGAAAGGGATGTGCGAAGCGCCTCCAGCACGGATGGCATCTGCGAGACGGAGATGAGAATTCTCTTGAGATGGTCCCCGAAGGGTCCGTCCTCGCGGTCCGCCTGGGCCAACAGAGCCTCGAAATCCATCACTCCTCTACTCAGGACGTCCAAAGCTCGGCGGGTCAAGAAGGGTTGACCTCCAATCAAGGCGTGCAACCGTTCGGCATCCTCGGCCGATTTAATTGGCGATCCATATCGCTCATTCAAATCCTTTGTCTCGGCGAGGGTGAAGCCTCGCAGCTCAAGCTGGCGGCCGACGTTGAAAGGCGATTGATTCAAGTCCTGGATGAACAGATGTGCTTCTGTGGCATAGCCGATGACGACCGTGAATCGGGACCAAGGCCCGTCGGGCTCGGTCGCGCGACTGTTGTGCCAGGAGCGCACGAGACCAAAGAAGTCGCTTGCGAAGGGAACTCCAAAAAGCTTATCCGCCTCGTCCATGAACCAGACAAAAGGCTCGTCCACCGCCTCCAAAGCGGCGCGGATGAAGTTGTCCATGTTCATGTTGGCGCCGAAGACGTCGAGCCACTCGGATTCGAAGTCGTAATTGAACTTCAGTCGCTTGCTCATGGTCGCGGCGAGCAATTTATAGAACAGGTCTTCGGAAGCCAGTTGAGCGGTGCTCAACTTTTGGAAGTCGGTCATGGTCGTGCGCCAGCCGAGGTCGCGGACCAGCATCGCGCCACGGCCGATGAGGGACGTCTTGCCCATTTGCCTCGGACCCTTGACGAGGATGATGCTCTCGTTGGAGCGAACGGCTTGGGTGAATTCGGCGTCAACGCTTCGCTCGACGTAAAAGGGCGAGTCCGGAGGCACCGCGCCGCCCACCGGTTCGAGCTGCAGCTCCTCGTTCTTGGGTTCGATGGGCTCCGTGATCGACGAGACGATCTCTGCCACCACTCTCGAGTTGTCCTGCGGGCCGTGCCAAGTCGAGAAATTCAGGCTGTTGACGAAGGAGCCCACGGGGCCCTCGATCGCCTTGTCGGAACCCACGCGGATCGGCAGCAAGTAAGGCTTGCCGCGCTTGCGGTTCTCGTCGAACGCCGTCTCCAATTCATATTCCAACATCTCACTGCCGACGGCGGCGTCGGAGAGGATGGCGAGGATGGCGTCCGCGGATCGGATCTTCTCCTCGATTGCTTTCGCCCACTCGACGCCGATCTTGAGGTGACGGTCAATGAACAGCTCATGTCCAAGGGCCGTTAAACGTTCCTCGAGCATCGCAAGGACTTGGTCGTCGGGCTCCGCCTTTCGTTTATAGAGGATGACCAACTTCATCGAGGGTCCGGAAGCCGCTGCAACCGACGTGATGGGCGCGATCCTCGATGGCGCGTCGGATCGCCCGAATTCTTCGGAACAAAGGTTGAACACACCAAGTTTGAGCCCGTGCTTCGCCGTGCCCTCGCCGATTTCGGCAACGTAGGGCGCCCAATCGTCGAACTGGCGAAGCCAATTGGCGTATTGGGCGGAAAGCAGGATGTGGCCGGGGTCGGCGAAGTCCATGATCCTTTGTGCGGTGTTGATGCCTTCGCCCACCACGTTTTCCCGGCCCGTGATGTCCTTTTGGCGCTGAATGAGGCCGCTGTGAATGCCCATCCGGACCTTCAACTCGGGCTTTTGTTTCAAGGCTTTCGCGGTCTCAACGGCACTGCGTGCGGCGGACACCACGTCACCGGAGTACAGAAGCGCCATGCCGTCGCCGGTGGGAAGCGCGAGCACGGAATTGTTTGCCTTTGCCGAAGCGTAGGTGGGAGTGCCGTTCACCGCATCGGTCAGATCGCCGAGGAACTTCGACTGGGCCGTCGTTGTCCCCTGGGAGTAACCCACGATGTCCAGGAACAGCACGTGCGCGATTTGGGTGGCTGCTTGTTCTTGGCGGATCGTTTCCATCTTATGTTTACTAAGGTGTTAGCCTGACACAAAGCCTCAACGCGGTGTGATGGGCCACAGTTTGATTTCGCCTGCCCGGTTGGCGGTGACGGCAAACTTTCCGTCCTCGGTCACCTGGCATACGTTGACGCCGTCGCCGACTTGTCCGAACGTTGTGATCTCAAGCCCGGTGCTCGTATCCCACACACGGATGGTCTCATCGTCGGACACGGTCAGAACCCTCGTTCCGTCCGCAGTGATATCGATGTCGGTGACCGATTGAGCGTGGCCCTCGAACTCTTGGAGCTTGGCGCCAGTGGCGACATCCCACAAACGGGCCATATCGTCGTCCCCGCATGTGACCAAACACTTGCCGTCCCGCGAAAAGTGGCCCGAGAGGATGCTTTGTGCGTGGAGGGGATGATTCCAGATCATTTTCCAACCATCGGCGTTGAGGATGCCGCCCGACCCAGATTCGTCGGCGATGGCGAGTCGGCGATGCTGCCAATCGGACAAGATCCCGCGGATCTTTTCGGGCCACTTGACGCTGGCTTCGCTCGCCTTGGTCGTAAGGTTGTAGATGTCGATGCGATGCCCATCCATCGAGATCGCCAGTCGGTCCCCAAATTTGCAGAGGGATGGGTGCTCCCCGACGCCCTTGATCGAGAGCAAATCCTTCTTCGCGAGATAGTCCCTGACCGTTGAATTCGTACCGTCATTGGCGAGCCCGCAGAAACTTGCAGGATCAACTGCGTCAAGGTTGCGCGGGAAGTCAAAACTTGCAACTCCAAAGACCTGGCCGTCGCGGACTTCATGGACCAAGAACGTTGAACCGCGGGACGTCACGTAGTTCTTGCCGTCAACCCTTCTGAAGCGCTGGCCCCAGGGTCCGGGACCTACACTGGTCACGCGGACGGTGGGCGGCTGAGCCGGTTCGTAAAGCTTAATGTTCCAATACATCGTGGCGACTCGCGACTTATCCGGGTAGATGAAAGCCACGTTCGCCTCGGGAAACCATCTTGACAGTTGAAGTGCCCCGCTGCGATAGCTGACCAACGCCGCGGCTCGGTTCCGAACCAGCACCGTCATTTCGGTGTCGTCAGCAGCCAAAGAGAACCCGTTCACGGGTGAATCGCCTACGTGAAGGCGAGACGTGATCTGACCCGTCTTCATGTCGAACATCGCGATGTCTCCGCTCGCGGTGCCAAACAAAATGTGAACACCGTCGTGCAATGCAGCAGCGCGGATGGGCGCGTAATCGAGCGGGACCTGCTTCTTAAGTGCGTGAGTCGATAGATCGAAGACGCTCACCACGTTCTTGGGGCCGTTGGCCGTTACGACATCGATCTCCTTGTAATCCTGCGAAATCGAAGCCGTGACGGGGTTCGTCGCAATCTTGCGAAACGCTTTCGTCTTGAGGTCCAAAGCACCGATGTCATTGCGAAGGAATCCCACGACCTGAGTGTCGGAATCAATCAGCGCGCGGTTGCCCGGCAGGGCAAAGAACTCACCCGGAAACAGGGTCAATTCGTGGCCGTCTTTGGGGTCGATGATGGCCCCCCCTCCGCCCTTGAAATTCAAAATCATCTTCGTGCCGGTCGAATCATAAACGGCAAAGATGGCGTCGTACTTCGTGTTCAAGGTCCGCTTGATTTGAGCGGTGGATGCGTCGACGAACGTCAATAGGCCCGCATCGCACGCGACAAATTCCTTCCAGTCCGGAGAGGGAGAGAAAAAGGGTGCCTGGCCCATGGCCGGGCTCTCCGCGACTGCTTCATGGGTCATGCGATCCCAGAACGACCACTCGACCCCCTTCCAAGGCTCCTTCTCGTGGTCCGTCAAGAGTTTCTTCATTCGGGCGATGTTCTTTTGCTCGTAGAGGACGGGCATCAGTTCCATCGTCGCGACGTAGGCTTGATAACTCTTTTCCTTCGCCACGGCCTGCGCCTTTCGGGCCAGTTCGCTGTTGGCGATGGCGAGATAGGTGATGACGGCGATGACGGCGGCCGAAACCAAGCCCGTGCGCGCGGCGCCGAGGATGAAAGCGCGCCGCTGACGTCGCAGCTCCTGACCCGGCATGTTCTCTTTGACCCATGCATGATCAAAGGCGCTCTCATAGATTCGGTTGCGGACCTTCAGCGCCTTGCCTTCCGAGCGCATGAGGCCGGACAGCTTCAAAACGGCGGTGATGCGGTTCGATTCGTCGTCTTGAAGCACTTCGGTGCCCGTCAGGGCGCGATCGTAAGCGGAAAGGATGTCGGCGCGGAACTTGCCGATGTCATCCCCGTCCGCGTATCCGTTGAGAACTCGATTGCCGACGTCCGAGAGGTTGATGTTCGTTTCACGCGTCTTCGGTTCCAGCAGGTCGCGCTGAATCAAGGCGTCAACCTCGGCCGACGTTTGAGAACCGGATAGGGCAAGGGCCCTGCAGAGGCTTTGGGTGAGGAACGGGTGGCCGTTCGTCCAATGGAACACCCTCGCGAACAAGGCTTCCCCTTGCGGTCCAAGGGACTTGGCAAAGGGCTTGGCCTCGTCGAAGGTGAAATCACGCAGATAGATGCGCTCACCGATGTTGAACGGCGTGGTGCGCGCGTCGTGAATGAGATCGCTCGGAACCGCGACCCCGAGGAAGCAAAACGTCAGGCGTTCATAGGCGGGATCTTGAACACGCCGGTTGAAACACTCACGGACTCCGGCAAAGAACTCGTCCGAATTGAAGGAGAGGGATCTTGTGGAGTCAATCTCATCGATGAAGATGACGACCTTGCCCTTGATCTTTTCGAGAACCACGTCTCTCAGTGCGCCGAAGAAGCGCTGCATGGGGCTGAGGTGCTCTTCCGTCTTCCAATACTGGAGGACCTCCGTCTTGAGGTTCATCGAGCGCCCAACCTCGACGAGGAGGCCCGCATACCATTGCTCCGGGGTGACATTGCGGCCGCCGATCTTGGTGATGTCGACGAACGCGGTTTGCACGCCCTGCTCGTCAAGTCTTGCCATTGTCCGGACGCAAAGCGACGACTTGCCCATTTGGCGCGAGTTCAGAACGTAACAAAACCGCCCTTCCTGAAGCGCTTTCAGGAGCGCTTTATCGGCTTCTCGCTCGACATAGCTGTGGGCTTGAAGCGGGAGTGTGCCGCCGGCAACAAAATAAGCCTCCGAATCAGTACGTTGTGTAGACACAGCCACGATAGGCCACCATGATACATCAGCGCCTTTGGATTGCCAAGCGGGGTTGGAGGTTTGTCGTGCCCCAAACATGGCTCATAGTCGCCTGGTTCGACGGATGGAGCAATCCGAAGGGCTAACGGATGTAGGGCGCTGCCTTGGCGCAGTTCAAGATCGTGGCATGGAAGAGCCCCGACTAGCTGTTGGCCGTCAGAAATCGCTTGATCGCCTCGAGTGTTTCTTCGCTGACGTGGTGTTCCATACCTTCCGCATCCGCTTCTGCGACGCTCTTGGGCACGCCCACGCGTTCAAGCAGCTCGACCATCAAACGGTGCCTCTCCCGGGATGCCTCGGCCAGCTTGGTTCCCTTCTCCGTCAAAAACACGCTTCGATACGGCTTCGCGATCACATAGCCGTCCCTGGCGAGCCGCTGGAGAGTCTTGGTGACGGTGACATGGCTGACACCCAGCATTTGGGACAAGTCTGCCCCGCGTGCTTCACCCGTTTGGCGACGAAGCTCGTCGATGAGCTCCACGTAGTCAGCCGCCGTCTCGATCGCGTGGTCTTGACGAGCCTGGCTAAACGTGTGCGCCTGACCTGCCGGACCGTCTTTACGCATGGGCACAAAGTGTAGCACTCCTTTCAGACATTTAGGGAACCTTTAATTCTGCCGATGCTCATAAATTTAGCCTATACTACAATTAGTTGAAAACGGAAGACCACGCCGAGCATCGCGCCAAGCTGCCAACCTCCGGTTGGCGGGGCTCTCTGGCGGTGCCCAGCCTCCCCGAAGTTTTCCGCACCGTCGCTGTCCCCCACGGCGCCTCCCTGTGGCGACGCCTTCTCGCCTTCTTCGGCCCCGGCTACCTCATTGCCGTGGGCTACATGGATCCGGGCAACTGGGCGACCGACATCGCGGGCGGCGCGGCTTACAACTACCGCCTGTTGTCCGTCGTCCTCATTTCGAGCCTGATGGCCGTGTTTCTCCAGGCTCTCAGCGCGAAGCTCGGCATCGTGACCGGGCGCGATCTTGCCCAGGCGTGCAGGGACGCGTACTCAAAGCCCATCGTGATCGCCCTGTGGCTTTCCGCGGAGGTGGCCATCGTCGCGTGCGACGTTGCGGAAGTGCTGGGCGCCGCGATCGCGCTGAACTTACTGTTCCACCTGCCCCTTGCTCTCGGGGTGGTCTTGACGGCCTGCGATGTGTTGCTCGTGCTGATGTTGCAAAACAAGGGTTTCCGGATCATCGAGGCTTTCGTCGTGGCCCTGATCGTATCGATGATGGTCATCTTTGGGTTCGAGTTGTTCTACGCACAACCCGCATGGGGCTCCGTGATTCGCGGGTTCACTCCAGAGCCGGCGATTGTGAAGGATTCGGCCATGCTCTACCTGTCGCTTGGCATTTTGGGCGCGACCGTGATGCCCCACAACTTGTATCTTCACAGCGCGATCGTTCAGACCAGGCGCTATGGATCCAGCGTGGCTCACCTCAAGGAAACGATCCGGATGGTCTACATGGACTCGTCGATCGCTCTTGGCTTTGCCTTCCTGGTCAACGCCGCCATCCTGATTTTGGCAGGGGCAGCCTTTTACAGGTCGGGCCACCACGAGGTGGCCAGCATCAACGAGGCCTATAAGCTGTTGACGCCTCTATTGGGTGCCTCGCTAGCCACGCCCTTGTTCGCCGTCGCCCTGCTGGCTTCGGGCCAGAACTCGACCCTAACAGGAACTTTGGCGGGACAGATCGTCCTGGAGGGCTTCCTCCATACGAACCTGAAACCTTGGCTCCGACGGATGGTCTCGCGGGGCATCGCAATCGTGCCTGCTGTGGCAGTGGTCTGGTTCTTCGGTGAGAAGGGCATCGTGAGCTTGCTGATTCTGAGTCAGGTTGTCCTTTCCGCGCAATTGTCGTTCGCCGTCATACCCCTGATCCACTTCACTTCCGACAAGCGCAAGATGGGCCCTTTTGCCAACGGGCCGTGGACCAAAGCATTGGGTTGGAGCATGGCGGCGGCCATTGCGGGACTCAACCTTTTCCTAATCTACAAGCAGTTCACGTCTTAGTGACAAGGCGATACCAAGGCAAGGCGTAAACAATGATGAAATCGTAGGCTAGGTGGCCGAGAAAAACCGGCCAGATTGTCTTCAGCCTGAGAAACGCGAGACCCAAAACGACGCCAAAAACGAAATCCGCAGGCAGCACGGCCCAGCCCTGATAGAGATGCGGCATCGCGAAGAGGAATGAGGTCAGCGTGATCGTCCAAACCTTCGGCCACCGAAGGTCTGTCAACTTGGTGCAGAGGTAGGACCGGAAAAACACCTCCTCATACAGCACGGCCGCGACGAGAAAGAACGGAATTCCGGCCGCGCTCATGCCCCTTCCCAGCGTGAAATTCAAGTGCCCGCCGGGATAGCGGCTGAGAACTTTGATCGACCCATCGGTCAATCCCGAAGCGACTCCGAGCCCGGCAAGAACGGCGAGGCTCCAAACAATGTCCGTTGAGCGCAGTTTCGTAATGCCGTACCTTGCCAAGCCCTTCCCGGCCTTCCAAGCGATGAGTAGAACCCCAACCGTTGCGCCCAGACGAATGGAGATCAAATAAGCGGGCCCCAATGCGTGTCCGGCGTAGGACACCGGAGCGGGGCTCGACAAATAACTGTCCGCGGACGCGAGAAAACTCGGGAACCAAAAGGCGAGCACGGCGAACGTCACCTCAAGGGCAATGGCGCGCTTGTCGTGTTGGTAGGCGTTTGATATGTCGGCGGAAGTCTCGCTCAACGAGGTTACGGTACCAGAGGATCACACGAGGAATCGAATTCAAGAGATCTCGGTCTTGGCTTCGGCGGCACCGGGCAAATAGCCGTCTTGGTGCGCCACAAGAACCTTCGGCAGGAAGGGAATTGCGACGAGGACGAGCGCAGTCGATGCGGAATTGACCCAAATCATGGGAACGAAGCTGTGGCCAAGCTGCTCGAACAGCTTTGACCCGGCAACGTCGGAGACGGACAATGAGATGTTCCCAAAACTGAAGATGAGGGCGTAACCGAGGGCTTCACTCCCTTTCGGAGTCGCCCGAGTAAGGAGGTCCAGGATGGGCAGGAAGGCCATCATAGTGCCGAGCCCGTACAAACCCTCGACGACGATCGCCGCAGTGGGCGTATGATAGGCGAAGTAGCAAAGGCCAGTGAGCACGTTCAGGGTGACCCCCAGATACAGAAGCATCTTCAGCGGAAACTTGCCGCACATCCAAACATAGGCGATGCTGCCGAGCAGGCCCGCGCCGCTGTTGACGGAGACGAGAAGCCCGATGAATTCCGGGCTCAGCTTGAGAACATCAGTTTGGTAGAAGAACAATGGTGTCTGAAACCCGGGGGAGAACCGCACGAGCATCCAGAAAAACGCCGCCACCCACATCATTCGCGACGTGAACAGTGACCTAAGATGGGACCATGAAGTGCGCAGGATTGCGCCGGTCCGGTCGATCTTTTTTTCGCGAAGGATAACGACACACATGACCGCCATGACCAGCATGAATGCGCCGCACGTCATGAATCCATAACCGGCGTAACGTGCGGCAAACCACCCGCCGACGACGCCGGCAAGCACCAAGCCCAGATTTTCCGATCCAAGGCGAATGGCGCTCACTCTTCCCGTCGCGCGATAATCTTGCCCGGTTTCCACGAGCATGCCGCCCATCGTTGTCTGCGCGATCACCAGGCCAACGTTCAACAGGGCAAGGCTCCAGATGAGCCAGCCGTAGGTTCGTGGCAGCACAATGAGGGCGATCCATAACGCGCCTGCAGCGGCGGACGACAGGATGAGATACCCCTTTCTGCGAAAGCCGAAGAGCGAAATGTTGTCGGTGAGAAGGCCCGCCACCGGCTTGCAGTACCAAGCGAAAGTTATGATCGCCATAAACCCCGCGAGTTCAGTTGCGCCGAGGTGAAGGCCGTCCTTCAACATGAAGCGAATCGAGAGGTTCGCGATGCCGAAACGAGGGTCGCAGAGGATCAGGAAGAGATAGGCACTGCCCACGAGCGCCATGATTTGGGTGAGCCCTCTACTGTTTGTGGAGTCCAATTCAGAAGCTGCGCCTTCGTTGGGTAGATCTGTCTGCATTGTCGCCACCGAGGATTACGTCCGCAATCATAGCAGGCTTGCGACGAGGCCGCTAGGAGCCGGTATGCATAGGCGAGCCGGGAGGGGTGAACCAGAAGTCTTTCGTGTTCAAGGACGGGTTAAATTCGGGTCTGTACGCGATCGTTTGAGTCGAAAGGACATGAGCCCTGGAATGGCCCAGGGCACCCAAGTCTTCCATCACCACCATTTTCAGGAGCGCATGGTGGCTCTTCTCGATCCAAATCGTCGTCCCTTCCGATGCCGACTTCAGAACTTGGCAATCGCCCAAGGCGAGTTTGTCCTCACGTACGAGGCGAAGATCTTTCAAATCGCTGAAGGTGCGCCCGCCTATTCTTGGGAAGAACATCCTTGGCACGACATGGGCGACTCCTTCCGAAATGCCTGTGAGGCCGGCGATCCCAACGTCCAAGGGAACTTCCCGTTGGATGGATTGGTCGCGGCCATCGAATTCGTTGGCGACAAAGACCTTCGTTTTGTCAACGATCCTCTGCTTCCCATCGCCCCACAGCGCAAAGCCGACTTTCCCGTCGTGTTGGGGAGTCGAGATCTCAAAACGAATGCTTGCCGGTCTTGCAAGGCGGGTTCTGAACGATGTTTCCCGGTGGCCCGTTATTTCCCCGCCACGTGCGAACACGGTGGACGAGAAGCCCGTGTCGGCATAGCTACGGATTCCGCCGTAAGTGGATTCCATCAGCTGAACGATCGACCTTGCGCGAGAGTCTATCGGCCCTGCGAACGAGGCTTTGTGTTGCGGATATGCAAAGGCTGATCTTCCGACGGTCAGCACGGTCAAAACGCAGGTGATCAGCATAGCGAGCGATCCGACCTATTCGTCAAATGGGCTCTTGAAATTTTCGATCAAAGTGTGTCGCACTTGCACGTTGCGCGGCGATGTGAGGAGCCAACGCGCGAGGTCTGCGACTTGTTCTGAGGTCATCATCCTGCCCTTCTGCCCTACATCGGCCAGCGAGCCCCAAATGTCGGTGTTGACTGAACCGGGCGACAGGTTCAAAACGCGTATTCCGTGGGCAAGTCCTTCCAACGATAACACCCCGGAAAGGCCGTTTAGCGCAAATTTGCTTGAGCAATAGGCGGCCATGTCCTCGAAGGGTTGCGATCCCGCTATTGAACTGACGTTCAGAATCTGCCCCTTCGTTGCCTTGAGATGCGGCCACGCGTGACGTGAGCAAAGGAAGGGCCCGCGAAGGTTGGTCGAGATGACTTCGTCGAAGTACTCCGTTGTGGTCCTATCGAACGGAACCCAGTCGGCGATGCCGGCATTGTTGACAAGGACGTCGAGCTTGCCAAACCGGCTCACCGTCTGAGCAACCGCGTTTTTAATCTGAGCTTCATCACAGACATCACAAACGAGGGCGAAATGATTTGGACCAAGTTCGGCGGCCAATTCCTCGAGTGGCCCAATGCGACGTCCGCAAAGTGCGAGGGATGCGCCTTCGTGGGCCAGAACGCGCGCGATGGCCGCTCCCAACCCTTTTCCGGCGCCGGTGACAAGAGCCACATGGCCAGCGAGCTTCATCGACGGGGATTCTACCTACCGGCCGTCCGTTGACCCAACGCCAACGCCTTGACCTTCCTTGTCTTGGAAATTGCGCAAACTTACGCGCTTCACGATTGTGCGTTTTTCATCGCGTTAGTCCGATAACTCTAACAGGTGGGTGGGGGAACGAAAATCCATACGATGAGCAAGCGCGCAAAACCCGTGGCTTGGCTGACAGATCCTCAACAACTCGATGAGTTGATTGAAGGCGTCAATCGAATGCGCTTTTCTGACCCAAAGCGAGCCTTGCGAACGTCGCGCCGACTGCTCGCGAAGGTTGACGAAGCGAAGCACCCGATCGTGGCGGGGGCCCTCCATGCACTGCTTGCGAGAACGGCTCGTTGGGAGCAAGATCCCGAGACGCTCGTTCACGCGGTGAAGGCGACCGAACTTCTCAAGGGCACTGCCGCCAGAGGGCACTACCTGAGGGCTCTAGCGATCCAGGGCTTGATCTGCCACGACCTCGGCCACTCTTCGAAAGGGCTACGACTTGCCAAGTCCGCCTACAATGCCGCAGTACGGGAGACATTGACTCGAGAGGTGGTCTCGGCCACGATGGCCTTGGGATACATTTTGGCGGATCTAGGGCGTCAAGCCGAAGCCGTCACCCTCTACAAGCGCACGGTCCAACGCTATCCGGATGAGTTGGACCACATCAACACCTTGCACCTTTACAACAACTTGGCGGACGCGCTTTGCGAGATGGGCCGTTACGAAGAAGCGCTTCCCTACCTTGAGCACGGGCTGAAGATATTGGGCCCAGACGACACCTATTTTTCCGCCATCTTCCGCTCAAACGTCGGCCAAGTCCTGGCCTATCGAGGTTGCGATCGAGAGGCCCTTGCGGTTGCTCGCGAAGTCCAGGAAGCCTATTTGATGTGCGGGCACGCCATCAACGTTCCAGAGCCTCTCTGGGATCTTGGCAAGACCTACCTTAGAGTTGGACGTTACGATCTCGCGATCAGCTTGCTCAAGCAGAGTCGCGACATGGCCAAGGAGATTGATTCCGCCGCCGTATGGAGACGGGCGGCGGAGGCGTTGATTCAGGCGTACCGAAAGGCGGGTCGATTTGAGGAAGCTTGCGACAGCCTCATCGAGTTCAATGCCGCGATCGCGGCTGAAACACACCGTGAAATTGAAAAGAACGTCAAACTCGCGGAAGCTCGGCAGAGGGCACGTTGGGCCCAGCAGCAATCCAGCAGGCTTGAAGAAATGAATCGTGAGCTCAGTGCGGCGAACGAGTTGGCAAAGCTCGCGAGCCGACACAAGTCGGAATTCCTCGCAAACATGAGCCACGAAATCCGTACGCCGATGAACGGCGTGATCGGGCTCGCATCTCTGCTACTCGACTCGAAGCTGGACGAGACCCAGCGTGGTTACGCTCACGCGATTCACTCCTGCGGAGAATCGCTTCTCAGTGTCATCAACGACGTGTTGGACCTATCGAAGATCGAAGCGGGCAAGATGACCCTGTGCGAGGGGCCGTTCGAATTGACGGAGACCGTTTCCGACGTCTGTCAACTGCTCAAAATCCGTGCCGACCAGGTGGGGGTGGATCTGAGTTTCGAATGTGACCCGCGCATCCCCGCGATTCTCGTTGGCGACGTAAACCGGGTGCGCCAAGTTCTGTTGAACTTGGTGGGCAACGCGGTCAAGTTCACTCATGTGGGTTCGGTCAAAGTCACCGCGAAGGTGTCCGACCAAGATGAGAGTCGAACCGCATTGCGAGTTGAGGTCACGGACACGGGCATTGGCATTCCGGCAGATCACCTCGACCAGATTTTTGACAGTTTCACGCAGGCCGATGGGTCAATGAGCCGCCGATTTGAAGGCACCGGTCTTGGTCTCACGATTTCAAAGCATTTTGTCTCCCTGATGGGAGGTCACATCGGCGTTGTGAGCGAAGTCGGAAAGGGCAGCTGCTTCTGGTTTGAAGTCTCCTTGGCTCGTGCCGCGGTCGAGCCTGAAATTCAGGATTCCCCAGCCAGTGCCGTGGAGCCCGACATCGCGGGGCTGGCAGGCATAAGGATTCTTCTCGTCGAAGACAATCGAGTCAACCAACTTGTCGCTTTGCGCATTCTTGAGAAGCTCGGTGTGGACGTCGATGCGTGCGTCAACGGCCTTGAGGCCGTGGAAGCGGTCGAAAAAAACCATTACGATGTGGTCCTAATGGACTGTCAGATGCCGACGATGAACGGATTCGAGGCAACCGGCGCCATCAGGAAAAAGCAAATGGGCACCGGCAAACGGACTCCCATCATTGCGTTGACTGCGAACGCCATGGAGAGTGACCGGCAACGTTGTCTTGATGCCGGGATGGACGACTATCTTTCGAAGCCGATTCGTCGCTTGGACTTGATCGAGGCACTTGGGCGGTTCGCTCCAAGATCGATCGCGGCCTAATCCCGGTCTACGCTTTCTCACAATCTCCATTCAGCAGCCGATCATCCAGCCTTTGGCCAGGCGGCGTTGGCGGCTGTGGGGCCATCCAATACTCCGATCAAGGGGATCAGAGGGAGGTTCTATGCGGTGATCGGCCCAGTCGACATTATTGACTTGCACATGTTGCAGCTCGTGTCACATCAACTCTCGGTCGGGCGTCATGGGAAGTGGGTCGCGCTCCGCCAACATCGGTTGCCGTGCGATCAGAGGGGGGTGGCGGAGAGGGTGGGATTCGAACCCACGGAGACTTGCGCCTCACCGCATTTCGAGTGCGGCGCACTAGACCACTATGCGACCTCTCCGGGGAAGATTAAACCTCACAGAGCGTGCCGCGGTGTTGCCCCATCGCGGTTTTGGCATTGACCAGTCGCCGCGGCGAGGCGGGATGTCAAAGATCGAAGCAAAGTCTGGAGCTGTTCCGGTCACCTTCGGCCCTTGAGTGTTGGCCGGTCGCAGGCCCCCCAGGTACAATGCCGCACGCATCATGAAACGGGACGACCTGCTCGACCTCAATGATGTTCTGCAGCATCCAGGTCGCAAGCTCGCTGTGGACATCTCCACAGAACTCCCCGAGGAAGCTGAGATTGATCTTGTGAAGCCCCTCGAAGGCTTCATTGAGGCGGTCAGCACAGGCAATGTGTTGCTCATCACTGGGAAATTTCAAACCCGGGCCGTCCTTGAGTGTGCCAGGTGCTCCGCTCCGCTCGAACAAGACGTCTCCTTTGATATCGAAGAACAGTTTCCGGTTGAGGGAGTGCCCAGCAGCTATGGGGCGCAGGACTATGCTCGGGTAGCTCCCGACGAGCCTTATGAGATGTTCGAAGGGAATAATTTGATCGTCGAAGCCCTTTTGAGGCAGGGTCTTCTTCTTGAACTGCCCATGCAACCCTTGTGTGAGCACGGGTGGGACGGCCCATGTCCAGTGGCCGCTGCCATCGTGGAAGCGCGAGCAAAATCCCATGATCCCAGGCTCTCGAAATTTTCAAGTCTGCTCAAGGAAGAGGATAAAGGATCGTGAGAATTGCCGTTGATGCGATGGGTGGCGACGAAGCACCACGCGAAATCGTCAAAGGTGCCCTTGAGGCGGCACTTCTGACGGACGCCCACATCCAGTTGGTCGGAGATACCGAGCAGATCACCCCCCATCTGACCCATCGACATCCAAACGTTGAGATCGTACACGCCTCTGAAGCGGTCGGAATGGACGAGAAGCCCCTCGACGCCTATCGTAAGAAGAAGGATTCATCTCTTCGAGTTGCGGCGCGAATGGTGAAAGAGGGCCTATCCGATGCGGTCGTTTCTGCAGGCAATACGGGGGCGGCGACCGCCACGTGCCAGCTCACCTGGCGCCAATTCCCTGGAATACACCGGCCGGCGATCGCGAGCGTAATGCCCAACCGGGAAGGCCAATTTCTGTTGCTTGATGCCGGCGCTAGCCCAGACGTGGATCCCGAACATCTTTTGGAATTCGCCCTGATGGGTAGAGCTTACGCCCAGAAGGTTCAAGGCAAGGCCAATCCAACGGTCCATTTGCTCAACATCGGCGAGGAGGAGGGCAAAGGCAACGCCTTCGCCAAGCAAACCTATAAGCTTCTCGCCGGCCACCCATGGTTCAAGGGAAACATTGAGGGCAAGGAC
>CAZUCK010000009.1:0-54464 GCA_964619505.1 uncultured Fimbriimonas sp.
AGTGGCTCCAAATCTTCGAAAAAACCGAGCCCCGCTGCGCAGTTACAATCAGTGAAGCCAAGCGACTTCGAGTATAACCGCGTACGTTGGCTGCCCGGAGAGCGATCATCTGCTTGGGTCGTCAGCCGAGAGCTGAAAGGACGTCAGCGATGTCTTCCTGACCCAACGGTTTGTGCCCTGGACCAGTAACATAGAAGGCTGCAGCACCCATATCTGCCCATTGACCCACTCGGGCGGCGAGTACGTTCCAGCCTTGTTCAGCCAGGAGCCGTGAGAAGCGAAACGCCATCCCCCGGCCCCTTGGCGCCCGGATCTCTATGATCCCCGGGTTACCTTCCACATATGAGTACTGAAATAAACGCTGCCGTTGTTCCGTGTCTTTACCCTTTCTTCGCATGAGTTCGTTGACTGACTTGCCGGCCAGCACAGACTCCATTTCAGCGACAAGCTGTCTCGCTGTCGCACTGGGTACCGGGCGACCCCCGAAAGACACCGTAAAGACATCCAACGCAACTTCAGGCTGTGTTTCGGTCGTGCAAGCTCGTAACCCAACGAGAGTCAGATCCAGAGCATAGAAGACACCCAGCATTCGGCTTAAAAGGCCCGGACTGTCCAAGGCGCAAACGGTAACGTTCGTAGCAGACAGAGCGGGTTGGTGAACCAAATCGATGGTGGCATGGGCCTGCTGTGCCCGATTTGCAAAGCGCCAATGCAGTCGAACCGTCTCGGAGTCGGTGCTGACCAGATAGTGCGCGGGCAAACTTTCCACAAAAGCCTGGACGTCCTCATCCCGAACATCCTGGCTCTTAAGCTCTTTCATCAGCCGTCTTCGATAAGCGCTCGGGTCCTGTTGCGGTCTAACATCACCGGCGAGGCGTTCGGTCGTACGAGAGTACAACTCCAGCAGAAACGCCTCTAGCGCTGGAGTCCACGCGGCATCCGAAACCGCCGCAATGTCCGCGTAAGTAAGGAGGGTCAAGAGGTCTAAATGCTCTTGAGTCACCACAATCGATAGGAATTCTTCGATCGTTTGGGGATTCATCACGTCCCTTAGGCGGATGGTTCGGGCCATAGAAAGGTGTTCGCGGACGAGCCAAGCCACCAGGCGACGTGCGTCGTCGCCAAGGCCCCACCGGGCGCAAACTTCGAGAGCGATACGCTCGCCGACTTCGCTGTGGGAGCGATTGTGGTCAACTTTGCCAACGTCATGCAGCAACGCTGCCAGGTATAGGACCCCCAGTTCGTTAAGGCCCGCTTTGATCTGGCCTAGAACAGAATCGACTTCCAGCCTTTCAATGTTGCGGACCGCTCTCAATGTGTGTTCGAACACGGTGTATTCGTGAGCGGTGTCGCGTGGCATGAGTGTGCGACACGCGGTCAATTCAGGCAGGATGGCCACCAACAGGCCGCATCGATCCAAGTTCCGCAGTGTTGCCTCGCCCTTTGAGATCGCAAACATGGCTGCGGGCCCTGAAACACCTTCCGTTGCGACCGCTTCGGATTCTTCTATCCGCAAGCCAAGTTCAGTCGCCAGCGCGATCCCGACAGCCGCCGCACCTCCGTCCGCGTGGGGTCCGATTCGCGCCTCGCCTCGAATCGCGGTCACGCCTGCGGAAAGATCAAAACGGCTTTCAAGCAACTTTTCACGCGTTCTCTTATACTCACCGTTCAGGATCAACCCTGCGTCAGCCAAATCGCTCATCATCTCGTACATGTCGCGGTTTAGGACATCGGCGAGTTCGGCTTGCCGTGAGCGAGAAAGCAAGTTCTGGTCTTTCTCGGCCCTCCAGTGGAGAAGGTTGCGCATCGTCAGAACGTGCTCAAACGCCTCAGTGGGACCGCTGGGACGTTCTCCAATTGCTTCTCGCATCCAGTTCGCGCAATGGAAGCACCGAAGACCACCCGCACCTTCTTTTAGGTTCGGTTCAACAACGAGCGGAGTCTCGTTGTGCCGAGCAAAAGCCTCTTCCCTCTCCCTGATTTTGGCAATCAGAAATTCCCCGACGGGCATACTGGCGGCGAGTGCATCCCCAAGTCGCTTTTGAAGTGATCGAGACCCGGCGATCAATCGACTGTCAAGGAGTCCCGTTCTCGTCGTTGCATCCAAACCAGGCGCATCGGAAATGAGGCGATATGCATATCCCACTCTCAAACGCATGTCCGTCTCGAAGGCTGAGTGGATATTCTGAAAAAGGCGTCGAATGAATGCGTCGACCTCCCTGGAGCTTTCGTCCTCGGGCACGACCGTAATGTCAATGTCTGAATACGGAGCGAGCTCCTTTCGGCCGTATCCTCCGGTCGCAAGGATTGCAATCGGTGGAATTTCTTTGAACTCCGCACAGAGATCGGAGTGCACCGCTTCCACAACCCGGTCCGCAATAGTCGAGTGCGCATCACACCAGGCGCTGCCACTTGGCCTTAAGGGCAAGGATTCAAGCATAAGGCGTCTCTGGTTGGCAAATCCAGAGATGATGCTTTGAAGGGAGTCGTTCATCCGCGTTCTAGATAGTAGTGAACCGGTTCGTTAGTGACCAATTCCGTCAACGTGTTGCCGAGTCCGCGGTCGGCATATACGGCGAGTGGGCAAAGGATGATGCTACCCGTCAGGCAACTGGCCGCTATCAGCGCTCCCAATGAACGCAAACCCATGCTGAGCACCATCGAAGTTCTGATACGATTCGCAAATGCCCAAAATGGCGACATCAGGAGAAGCAGCGCCAAAACCAGAACCGACAGTCCTATGAGGGCGGGTGAGCCCAATGTCGCTTGCGTCTGGACATCCATCGCCGAAAGAATTTGCAAGCTCGGGGGCGTTTTCAACACCAGATACAGGCTCATGAGAGCGACGAACACCAGCGCCAGAAAGACCGTGGTGAACCGAAAAAGCGGGCTTATGATTTCGAATTTCCGCGTTCGTTCGTTCTTGGGTGAAAAGACAAGGAATGCAGCGCAGAGTCCGGTGGCCAAGGCAGCCAAGGGCAGCAAGGTCAAGGTATAGGTGACCAGCGCCAGCAAGAGCCCGACCGAAAACACAGCCGGATAGGACAACGCCTGCTGCAACGAGTCGAGTCGAGGTATCAACACCCCGACCGCCCATATCGCCATTCCCATGATGGACAGTGCGAGCAAGACGCTGGGCAGGGTCGCAACGACCACCGCGATCAAGCTCAGGCGCTCTAGGTTTGCCGTTGCGCTCTTCTCGTTTAAGAACTCCGAGAAACTGTCGTTGTCATCAAAGATTCTTCGAAGTTGACGGGCCTCCTCGGCATGCCCGGAAGCTTCCATCGACTCTTTAAAGTCTTCCCGCTCGGTAATACGGCTCCTGGCTGTTGCGCCTGGCCGAAAGCCGGGCCGTTCGAAAGCCAGGTTAACCAGGTTCGCTCCGGCCATCCCCGTTGAAAACGATTGAGACCCTTTCCGTATCAAGTTGCCGTTCCGAATCATGCAATAGCGTTCCATTCGGTCCGAGTCCTTTGCCGTGTCGGTTACATCCAGCTTCTTTCGTATGGTCCCTTCGATGGCAAGAACGGGTGACAGAGATCGTTCCTTGTAGACCTTCCCCAGTTGCCAACTTTGCCACGCCCCGTATCGGGTCGCCAACTCGGCTTGCATGAGTTGAAGTCGCTTTGTTTGCCAGTCGTTCCAAGATCCGCACTGAGAGGCGCGATGCAGGTAATCGTCCGAACCTGCATTGTCACCCAACGCATTCAGGAATACGGCCGTCATCTGTTTCCAAAAGGCGTTATCCGGGTCGACTTTCGACGCTGCGTCGGCAACGCTCCGGGAATCCAAGAGCTCACGCCTGCTCAACGGCATATTCCTCCTCATCCGCTCGGATGCCGCCTGCATCCAGACGCTCGCCTCGAGCAGTGTTCGGGGGCGGCCCAACATGTCGACTGCAGGCATCGCGCCAGTTAGCGGCCGCGTAGAGTCAATCGCGGGCGAATGCCAAAACACCACCGATAGGAACGGTCGCGAGGTTGGATGGATAAGGAGGGTGAGAACGGCTCCGATTGCCGCGCCTAAAAGAGCGCGAACGGTGCCGTTCATAGTTATTGCCGAACTTCGACCGGACCGTCCGTCGCTCTCGTTTGCGACGGAGCAGGTCTTTCGAGAACGAGCAGAGGCAACTCGGCCCTTGATTTAAGATCTTTAGCACTCATCGCCGATTTGAATCCCGGCTGAAGGGCAGTGGATTCCACCATTTGCAGCGCCGAGAAAATCGCGATGAAGGCGATGCCCGCACCGACAAAGGCTGGAGACCAGTACCGCAAGCTCGCGCGCGTTTTGCTGACCCTCAAACGGCGAATCACCCGTTCTTCAAACATTGGGGCAACCTGAGCTTCAAGCGTGACTGAGCGGAGCATATTCAGGGCCGATACGCTTTGATCCTCGATCCGCACGCAATCGATGCAAACAATTCGGTGTTTCTCAAGGAACATCTGTTCCTTGGCGCTAAGAATCCTGTCCGCTGCCTCAGATGAAAGGCGGCGAAACTTGCCGCAACCAAAAAGCCGCGACTTCATTCGCCCACCGCCTCGATCCAGAGATTACGGAATCTCTCTCTGGCCGTATGCAATCGAGATCGGACGGTGCCGACAGGAACCCTCATTGCTTCGGCTACTTCCTCATAGCTCAGCTGTTCCATCTCCCTTAGCACCAATGTCGTTCGAAGTTCGGCGGGCAGTTGGGCAAGCAGCTTCTCGACGACGACGCGATTTTCAACTGCGCCTCCCGAGTGTTGCTGCACGCAATCAAAATCGCTTACTTCCGGCCTCTTCGCTCGCAGCCTGTCCATGCACAGACGAACGCATATCCGGTAGAGATAGCCGCTAAAGGCACGGTCGTCTCGGAGTTTGTGAAGCTCGCGGAACGCCTTCAGAAATGCGTCTTGGGAGACGTCTTCGGCTTCATGGCGGTCTCTGAGAAGGTTTGTGGCCGTGCGGATGAGACGTGCACGGTGTCGCGCAATCAAGGCTGCCATGGCAGTCTCTTCGCCCATGCGACATCGATACACCCACTGACGTTCTTGTGCCGCCGGATCAACGGCGATTCCCGTGAAGACCTTTGTTTCGAACATGGATCTAACCGCTTTTGTCACGTCATTGTACACGACGTTTGAAATTTGCCCAACGTTCAAATCAAAGGAAAATTCGGGCTTTCGCACCCGTATACTTCGGTCATGCCTTTGCCCTGGGCGTGGCCCGCAGTCGTAAACCCCATGGCATCGGCTGAGTTCGTGCCCTACCAAGCTTCAATGCACGGGCAGCCCGTTTCGGGACGTCGCGTCATTCAGGGCGACCTTATCATCGAATGGAAGCATGAAACGGCGACAGCGAACCCTCGTATCCTAAAGTTCACCGATGGCATCAAGGCCACCTACGGGCCAACCACCGTCGTGGCCGACGAGCTGACTCTCTATCTTGATGAAGACCAGAGCCATGGCGAAGCCATCGGTCATGTCCACCTTACGGATCCGGAAGGGACGGCCGCGGCGGCGAAACTTGTGTTCAATTGGAAACTGAAGACGGGTAGCGCATACGACGCCCATGCTGTCGTCCAGGAACTCATCGTGGATGCGCGAGAGATCGACATTAAGCCGGGAACTTGGGACATTTACGACTTTTCGGCAACGAATTGCGCTGAAAAGCGCCCACTGTATCTCTTGACATCGCCGCATGCAACCATCAGGTTGGGCCACAGAGCCGTCATCGAGAAGCCCCGTCTAGACATCTTGGGCATGAAGTTGGGCCCATTTCCGAAGTTTGTTGCCAATCTGGATCAGCGGGCCACGGGCGTCACCTTTCCGGCATTAATCTATCGAAAGGACAGAGGTTTAGGTGTGAACTGGGCAAGCTCATTCCTGGTCGCTCCCCAAACCGATTTGAGCGGAGCCTTTACGGGCTTCAGATCCTTTTCGCCCAGCTATGTCTTTCAACTGTCCCACAGCCTCCTGAAGCCCGAGGCCACGTCCCAAGTCATTGCTCCTAGATCTGAGCTGGACGCCAGGTTCAATACAAGTTACTTCGAGAACATCGGCGTTACGAATACCCATAACGATGAATCGGTTATCCGGGCTCCAAGGAGTCTATATTCGGTTGGGACCTATCGCAATGTCAGCGCAGTCGACCGTCTCGACAATGCCCAGTACTCGAAACCTCTCGATCTCGTGTTTGAACATGGTGGAGCCCTAAACAGCCTTGGTTATTCTAGCCAGATCCGATTCCAGTCGGTGCAACGGTTTCAGGAAGCCACCCACAGGCGAATCGTCACCCAGACGACGATCGACGCCTCGCCGCATACCTTTGCCAAAGGGCTTGAGGGACACCTAAGGTTTGACGCAAACGCCTACTTGGGTGGAGGTTCTTTTGGGTGGGTCCGCACTGAGGCTGGACTCACGTATAGGATGAGTCGCCTTTTCCGGCTTGGTGGTGCAGCGTTCGCGGGTCGTGAGGCGGGTGACGCGTTATATGCCGACGATCGGCTCTACGTGCGCCAAGGGCTAATTGGACGAGTGGATTTGGATCTGGGGGCTACGGAGCTCAGCCTACTATCCAAGTTGGACGTTGACAACCATAAGAGCTACGACCAACAAGTCGCGATTACTCAAGCGGTTGGAGGCTTAGACGTCATCGTTCTCTATCGCAAGTTTCCTGGTGACTTTCGCATTGGCATCCAATTGCGAATCAACTCCTTTATGGCAGCCATTAAGCACCGCAATGTGAGCCGTCCGGCAAACACCGTCAATAGCACCCCGTAGACACCGCCGCTAATCGCGTTCGATGTGAAGCGTTTTCTCGTGCGTATACAGCACTGTTCCCTTGGGCGCGCCCCTTGGTCGACGAACGTACTTTTTCAGGGTGTAATCCACGGGCACATACCCGGCGTGTTTGCTGGGTGAGTTTTGAACGGCAATCTTGGCCGCAAATAGGAGTGCCTCTTTTCCGATCTTCTCAGGGTGGTTCTGAGTTTGGATCACCACGTGGCAGGAAGTTCCGCCCCTGATGTGCAACCATAAATCGTTGGAACGAGCAACCCTCAAGGTTAGATAGTCATTGGCTTCGGAGTTTTCGCCATAGAGCACGAGAACTCCACCCGGCCCAAGTAATTCTCTGACCTTATTCCCCGCGTAGGGCCTTTCTTCCTTCGTGCGGGCCGGCGGGGACTGCTTGTAGAGCCACCGCTTCTCTTCTGCCAAGTCTTTGCATTCGCGCAACTTCTCAAGGTTAGCTTCAACGCGAATTTTTTCAAGTAGCGCCTGCAGTTGCGACAAATCGGACGTGAGTCGCACAATCTGATCATGTACCGAGCCCAAGCGGGCTTTGGCCCTCTTTGCCCTTTCAAACATTCCGTTGGCGTTTTCCAAGGCCGACTTCTCCGGATCCAGCTTGATGGTTATTTGCTCGCCCGCATAATCAACGGTCTCAAAGATGCTGGCCCCGGTCGGTATGGAACCTGCATACGCCAATAACAGCTCACCTTTCAGCTGCATTTCTCCAGCTCGTCCCGCTGTCTCGACCGTCTGCCCCAAATCCGAAAGTGCAACTTCGCGGGCCAACACCACTCTTTCGAGTTGGCCAACCAACGATGCTTTCAGGCTAGCCGCTTCATAGGCCGGGATCGCCTGCGCATAGTGTTGCTCAAGCGCCAAGCTGACACTTGGGCGTCCGAGTTCTTCTAGACCAAGGGCTTTGACCGACACGGGATAGGCTCCGCTCCCGATGCTTAGAATTGGATTGCCCGAGATAAAATTTGCGGACGCGAACCGACGAAGGCTCTCTAACGACACACCCCCGGCGGAGATGAGCGAAAGCAAGAAAGGCGATCCACCCTCGCATTCCTTTAGGTCGTCGCCCTCATGCGCCGTCAGCAAGGACGGCTTCTTTGGAAATGGGGGCCCTTGATAGTGAGTGCCGGCTTGAATTGGGCGAACACTTTTTGACCTATTGATCCACTTAGCGGCCGAGACGATCCGACCGCCATCTTCTGTTAGGATCAGGTTTGAATGTTTTCCCATCAACTCTGCGATCAATGTGTGCTCCGAGTCGGAGCGTTGGAACTCGATACGCAATATTCTGTCGAAACCAACCTGCTTTACGCTTAGGACTCTGGCACCGTCGACCCGGGCACGCAATGCCGAGCAGAGTCCAAACTGGACGTCTGAACTGGTTGGGCGTGCTGTCACAAAATGAGCGCGAAAAAAGGTTGGATCGCAACTCAGCAGCAAAAATGCCTCCCTTCCGCCGGCATAGAGACCTATGCCAACCGTCAACGCGTCTGGCTGAACGACGCGCTGCACTTTTCCTCCCACATAGGGTTGCAGTTCAGCCACGACGGCGGCGAGTGTCAGGCTGTCAAACGGAATTCGCAAGGTCTAACCTACTAGGGCTTCGAAGCGGTCGATGTCCTGCTTAATGACGTTCAGGCTCCCACGCCAAAACTCCGGGGTCCTGATGTCGATGCCAAATTCCGATGCCAACGTGGCAACATCGTTCATGCCTGTTCGCGAGAGCAAGTTATCGTATCGGTCTTGAAAGCCTTCCGGACTTTCTTCATAAATGGCGTAGAGGCCAAGCGCAAACAACATCCCGAACATGTACGGGTAGTTGTAGAACGACAGGCCCGAAGAGTAGTAGTGGGGCTTTACCGCCCACATATAGGGGTGCATACAGCTCTCGTCTAGGCCATCTCCGTAAGTGGCACGCTGAGCGCCCGACATCAGGTCGCAGAGTTCTTGGGCTGACAATTCGCGATCCGATCGATGTGCGAACACGCCACTTTCGAATTCAAAACGGCTCATGATGTCAACGACCACTTGGCAGGAACCCTGCAACGACGCTTCCAGAATGGCCAGGGTTTGTCCCTCGGTCGCCTCGCTTATTGCCGCCCTCTTCAAAATCGTCTCGCAGAAGATGCTGGCGGTCTCAGCCAGCGTCATTGGGGTGTGTTCCTGGATGATCGTTCGTGATTCCAAGCACATGTTGTGGTAAGCGTGGCCCAGCTCGTGAGCAAGAGTCGAAACTGAGCCAAAAGCGGGTTTAAAGTTCATGAAGATTCGGGATCTGCCCAACCTGAAGTCCTCGCAATAGGCGCCATCGCGCTTTCCGACACGGGGCTCGGCGTCAACCCAGGATTCGGTAAACGCCCGAGCGGCAAAATCCCCTAATTTGGTTGAATAGTTTCTGAATTGGCGCTCGATGAATGCGGCCGCGTCGCCATACGACCACGATTGATCGCCCTCGCCGACAGGGGCAAAGAGGTCGTACCAGGCCAACCTTGGGGTACCCATCAGCTTCGCCTTGGCTCTCAGATATCGCCGAAAATCCGGGAATGACTCGCGGGCGGCACCACACATCGCATTGAGCGTCTGTTCGTCGATCGCTGCATCAAACAACGAACGTTGAAGTGGGGAAGCCCAACCCCTGAGTGCAACCAGGATGCTGACCTCCCCCTTGATGGAGTTCATGGCGGCAGCGCAAGGCACCTCATTCAACTTCCAGCTAGCAAGTTCCGCTTCGTATGCGCTCTTTCGGACGCCTCGATCCCCGTCGTAAGCCAACCCGCGAACGGCACTCATGGGCAGAACTTCCTCACCGATCGGAAGAGCGACTTTGACTTGGATTTGGCTGGTCACGTTGCCGTGCAGTTTTGCCCAGGCAGTGGCGCCAGTGGGGCCAAGTTTGGCAGCCAACAATTCTTCAGCCGGCGACATAAGCTTGCGTGCCCGAGTCTGCGCCCTACTGATGAAGTGGGCGTGCGCGCGGGCCAATTCGGATCGCTCGATCAAGACATCAAGATCAAGTTTTCCAAGCCACGTGGCCAGCCTAGTGTCCAAAGTCTGGAGACGGCTTCTGAGGCTGTCAATCTCACTTTCACGCGCCTGGGCTATGGCATCGCTGGAGTCCGCGCTTGTCAACGCCTCCACATAGGCTTTGATGAGATGGAAATAATCGCTTAAGTCGCAGAAGGTTTGAAAGACATGCTCAAATGCATCAATATTCGCGCCAGCGTCTATGCCCGCGACGTCAAAAACCTGCTCGCACGTGGACACATCCTTCGAGAGCCTCTTGAGGGATTCGAGGAATTCCTCTGATTCAATCGAGGGGAAAAAGGGAGTCAAGTCCCAACGCGGGCAAACGGTTACGGAAGGCATCGTTTCATGAGTGTTCCCTATGGCGCTGCTTAGATGCACGATCTTGTAAGCTATGGGTTCCAATTTTTGAACTATGAAGCACCTTGATGAGACCGACATCCGCCTTCTGGCCATCCTCCAAACGGATGGCCGAATCACCAATGCCGATCTGGCTAAGCGGGTTGGGCTGTCACCACCATCCGTTTTGCAGCGCGTCCGCGCGTTAGAGCGGGCGGGCCTCGTCAAGGCGTATGTCGCCTTGTTGGATGCCGAGAAACTGGGGCTGAAGACCACCGTACTGGCCATGATCAGCTTATCAATGCATCAGGATCAGCCGATCGAGCGTTTTCGCAAGGCGGTTATGGAAATCGATGAGGTCGTCGAGTGCTATCACGTGAGCGGTGAATACGATTTCCTCCTTAAAATTCTCGTCAAGGACATCAAAGGCTACGAGCTCCTCATTCGGGAGAAATTGAGCAAAATCCGCGGGATTCACCAGATCAGAAGCTCGTTCGTCTTGGGAACGAACAAACACACGACAAAGGTTCCTTTCGCTTAGCCAGGAGGGCCTTTTCAGTTCTTCTGCTGGACAATCATTAGGAAATTCTGTTGGATGACGGCATTTCCTAACACAAGAGAAGCTTGATGTTAAATACTGCTAAGCAATGGAAGCCCGCCCACCAGTTTTGCAAAATATCTTGCATGCCATCGGCAACACGCCGTTGGTCCGACTGAACAAGATCGGAACCGAATATCCCGTCGAAATTCTTGCGAAGTGTGAATTCTTGAACCCCGGAGGTTCGGTGAAAGACCGCATCGGCTACCGAATGGTCGAAATGGCGGAGCGTTCCGGCCGGATTAAGCCGGGAGACACTCTCATCGAACCGACGAGCGGCAATACGGGCATCGGATTGGCACTGGCGGCCGCAGTCAAGGGCTATAAGTTGATCATCACCATGCCTATGAAGATGAGTCTTGAGAAGCAGGTTGTTTTGGAGGCGCTTGGGGCGACCATCGTACGTACGCCGACGGAAGCCGCTCATGATGCACCGGAATCTTTGTTTGGGGTTGCAAAGCGGCTGCACAGCGAAATCCCGAACTCGCACATCCTTGACCAATATGCGAACGAGGACAACATCCTCGCTCACTACGAGGGGACAGGGCAGGAAATTGTTGACCAAACGGGAGGCAAAGTGGATTACGTTGTCTGCGGAGTCGGAACGGGGGGGACCATCACCGGCGTCGCGCGGAAGCTTCGAGAGGAAATACCGAGCTGCAAGATCATCGGAGTTGACCCAGTTGGTTCGATCCTCGGCGGTGGAACGGAGGTAAAGACCTACAAAGTCGAAGGAATTGGCTACGACTTCTTCCCTGACGTGCTTGACAACTCCCTGATCGATCAGTATGTCAAGACGGAAGACGGTCCCTCCCTCGAACTTGCCCAACGCCTGATACGCGAAGAGGGGCTGCTCTCTGGCGGGTCGTCAGGCTCGGCCATGTTTGGCGCACTGGAGATCGCGAAACAGTGCAAAGGCGGCGAACGCATCGTTGTCATTCTCCCTGACGGCGTCCGAAACTACATGTCGAAGTTCTTAAGCCCGCATTGGATGGAAGAGCAAGGCTTCACTCACCAACCTGTGAGTGTCTAGCTTTTGTACAATGGAGTATCTGATCGGAGTATAACAATGGCCGCTCGTCCCCACTCACCTAAAGTAGACCAGCTCATCCGACTTCTGGACAAAGCGGTTGACGAACCTGATTGCCCCCGTCTTTGCCAAAAGGTGAAGGCGGTGCTTGAGGACGTGATTCGTCATGATCACGACTTTGTCGACGATCATTTCATGAAGGCCGCTTCAGGTGGCTACGCAAGGCGCCTCATTCACAAAGATCCTGTGGGCCGGTACACGCTGATGGCCATGGTGTGGGACAAAGGGCAAGGTACAGCCCTGCACGACCACGCCGGCATGTGGTGCGTGGAGTGTGTCTATAAGGGGCGGATCAAGGTTGATTCGTATGATATCCATGGAAATGACGAGGATCCCGTTGTTCAATTCACCAAGGAGACCACCGTCTATGCGGGGCCAGGCGAGGCCGGGGCTCTCATCCCACCGTTTGACTATCACACGATTGAGAACTCCCTCGATGTCCCAAGCGTCACCCTTCACGTGTACGGCGGGGAAATGACGTGGTGCCACGCGTTCGTGCCTACCGAAGGCGGTTACAAACGGGAAACCCGTGAGCTGAAATACACGGCGGATTAGGCGCGGCTAATTCTCGCCCGGTGACTACCCGTATAACAAACATGAGACGCCCAGATTTCGAGACCCAGGTCATCCACGCCGGCATAGAGCCCGATGTCCAAACGGGGGCCGTGATGACTCCCATTTACCAAACAAGCACGTACGCCCAGGCGTCCCCCGGTGAGCATAAGGGCTACGAGTATTCGCGAACGGCCAATCCGACGAGAACGGTCCTTGAGAATCAGCTGGCCGACCTCGAAAGTGCCGACCATGCCCTCGTCTTCTCGTCGGGTCTAGCCTCCACCGACTGCGTCCTGAACACATTGAGTGCCGGTGACCACGTGGTTGCCGGAGACGATCTCTATGGCGGCACCTTTCGCCTTTTCACGAAGGTCGCGGCTAACAGAGGCATTGAATTCACTTTCGTAAATTTGGCCGATGAGGGCGCTCTGCGTGCAGCCATGAAACCGAACACCCGGTTGGTCTGGTTTGAAACCCCCACAAACCCGCTCCTTAAGGTCTTTGACATCCGAATGGTTGTCGGTGTCGCCCACGAGCACAACGCTCTGGCCGCGGTCGACAACACGTTTATGAGCCCCTTCTTCCAGCGCCCACTGGACCTTGGTGCGGACATCGTCATGCATTCGATGACGAAATATCTTAACGGCCACTCCGACGTCGTGATGGGCGCCTTGATGATGCGGGACGCCAAAGTCCCCGGCTCTGAAGAGGGCCTCTACGGGCGACTGAAATTCTTGCAGAATGCCGTCGGAGCAACGCCCGGACCTTTTGACAGTTTTATGGTTTTGCGCGGCCTGAAGACTCTTGCCGTACGCATGCAGCGGCATGCCGAGAACGCCATGGCAGTTGCTCGACATTTAGAGGCGCACAAAAAGGTGGATCGGGTGATTTACCCTGGGCTTGCGTCGCATCCGGGCCATGAATTGATGAAGAAACAAGCAAGCGGTTTTGGCGGTATGGTCACCTTCTTTCCAAAGGGCGGTCTTGAAGAAGCTCGATGCTTTTTGTCGAGCGTGAAACTGTTCACGCTTGCGGAATCACTTGGAGGCGTGGAGAGTCTGATCGAGCATCCGGCGATCATGACGCATGCTTCGATTCCAGCAGACATCAGGGCGAAACATGGAATCAGCGATACGTTGATCCGCGCCTCAGTAGGCATAGAATCGGTTCGAGATTTGATTGAAGACCTTGATCAAGCGCTGGCAAAACTCTGAGACGTCAACTAGCATCAAAGCTGTTTTGACCATCGACTGATTGATCTTTCGAGGCACGGCTCAGGACCTCGAGCGAATGGTGGAACACGCGTTCCGTGAGCGGGTTCCAAAGATGATAAATGATTGGAAGCTCGTCGAAAGTGACCAGCTTCCTTCCATGTGACTCCTCGCGCATGCCAATTTCACCCAGAGACGCGATTCGAGCGACAAAACAGTCACCCCAACGCACCTCCTGTCGCTCGCTAATCCGATAGCAGCCGATGTACTGGGAACAACTCAGTTGTGCTCCTCCCTCCTCCAAAGCTTCGCGCAAAGCGGCCTCAAGAGATGTCTCCCTAGGTTCAACCCGACCACTCGGGATGCACCAGCCTCGGCCCTGGATATCACAGATCAACACTTTGTCTCCTGACCAGGCAAACACCAGCGAAACGAACGCACGCAGGGGGGCACGAAATGGCGCAGGGTGAAACTCAAGACGTTGCCTCCCATACCGGCCGCTCGGGAATTTCTTCAACGGGTTCTTTTTCCTGGGTTCAAAACCACTTTGCCAATGATTCTCGACATCTCCACTGGGCCGAAACTTCGGCTGTCATCGGATATCTCACGGTTGTCGCCCAGAACGTAAGCCATGCCGTCCGGCACTTTGTAGTCCCCTTCTTCAAGCGACCAGTTCTTCGGAATCAAATCGAAATCGACTTGCTCTCCGCCGAGTTTGTACACTCGTTTGATGATGTACCCGGTCGGATTGTTGTCCTTGATCACAACGACGTCCTTGTCCCTTATTGGACCAATCAGCCAATATGCGTCGCTTATTAAGAGGCGTGTTCCGCTGGTCAATGGAAGCATTGAATTACCAGAAACGACGACCGTCTTCGTGGTCCTATAGGCGTAGTAGGCCAGGGCGAGACAGATCAGCAAGAACCCTGCCACGCCCCGTTTTACTGTCTTGGATCTTGTGGAGCGCGTCTGGTTAATTGACTTCAATGGTGATTACTCCATCCTTTCGAGCGCCACTCTAAGCACTTTGACGGCGGCCGTCGTCCGCTATACTTTATGCCTGCCAAGTTTGAGTGTTTCAGCGCCGAAGACCCATGAGCACCGTCCTAACAAGCTTAACTCATCACAGCGGCATGTTCATCATGTTGTTGCTCGTTGCTTTTGCATTCTCAATTGCTCTGAGCGTGAGGTGCGCCGTTGAAATGCGGCGAATACGCAACAGGTTCCGAGATCTCTTGCAGGGAGCTCGGGGCGAGACTCTGGAACTTCTCCTGCAGGACCATCTCAATGAGCGACTCAAACTTCAGACCGAGTTGCAACGCACCCAAGATCGGGTGCAAACGTTGGAAACAAAGATGCGTCGAACGAAGAGACACTTAGGGCTCGTCCGTTATGATGCTTTCGAAGATGTCGGAGGCGCTCAAAGCTTCGCCCTCGCCATTCATGACGACGAAGGGGACGGAGCCGTGCTTACCAGTTTAGTCGGCCGCTCTGATTGCCGTGTTTACTGCAAACCCTTGGCAGCGGGTAAATCTGAGCGAAGCTTATCCGACGAAGAACTGGAGGCCCTGAGGCAGGCGGCTACAGGTGCCGGCGTCACGGCGAACACGCAGGGACAATGAACGAGAGTTATTCGGACGACGAAATGTTGATCCAGCGTTCCCAAAAGGGAGACCGCAGCGCCTTTGACATGCTCGTCCATAAGCACGAAGCCCGTGCCTACCAATACGCTTTCAGGTTGACGCGAGACCCAGAGGATGCGTCCGACATTGTTTCTGAAGCCTTCGTGCGCGTTTACAATGCTCTCCAAAACTTCAAAGGTCAGGCCAGCTTTGGAACGTGGCTTTATCGCATCTTAACCAACTGTTTTTTGGACATGCGCAAGAAGGAGCGTAATCGCCCTGTCAGCAGTCTGGAGTCCGTACTTCGAACCCCCGAGGGAGAAGTGGAACGGCAGGTGGAGGACCCTGGCCCGACTCCTTTGGAATCAACGGAACGAAAAGAGCGGGCTAGGAGCATCGAATTTGCCGTTTCACAGCTTGCCGAATACCAACGCGCGATGATCGTCATGTATCACGCCGAATCTATGTCTTACGAGGAAATCTCGGCCGTGTTGGACCTTCCCATAGGGACTGTTAAGAGCAGGTTGAACCGAGCGAGAATCTCCTTGAGAGAATTGCTGATGAAAGATGAGGAACTTTTCAACCTTGGCTGAAGTCGAAAGAACCGGATGTCGTTTTGTTCTCCGCCGAACAGACGTGTCTGGAGTTGCAAGCAAAGGAGAGCTGCTTGCCGTTTTGGGTAATACGGTAAACGCCTTGATGTCGGTTTGTTTGTCCTTCCAGGACGCCTGCAGATGAATAACGAAAAAGCCAGAGAATTCTTTTCCTCTTACTTTGAAGGGACGCTTGAGCCAGGGCTGCGCCAGTCCTTCGAGCGCAAACTCAGCAGCAATTCCGAACTCAACCGTGAGTATCGGATGTTTGAGAATGCTCTGTCCGAACTCAGTGACCTAAAGTTGGAAGACATCCCCATCCCTTCCGACTTGCACGAGATCATTTCTGCGCGTATCGATCGCAGCATTTATGAGCAAAAGAGGAGCACTGCTGCGGGAAGTTCAAGTCTTTGGCGTAACTTGGCTTTAGGCAGCTTAGCCCTGGCTGCGATTGTTGGAGCCGTCATCACCATTCCGCGGCTCGGAGGCAAGAGCTCAGCAGCAGGCTTGGTTGGTGGCTTCGAAGCTGCAAGGCCCGTTCCGACGGGCGGCAGATTGGACTTCAGAGCGAGGGGCAATGCGGTCCTCCTTGAGGCGACTGCGAGCGCGGATCACGTCTTGAGCATCCAGGCTGATGGAAAGATGCTGCGGCGTATCTCTTTGAGGGCCAATGAGCAGACGGAAACTCCACTTGAGAATCAACAGGCTCATTCCGTGCTGGTAACAGTCGCCATCGTTGGTGATCCGTCGACGCACTACGTCGCCATTCCCGGCCAACAAACGACCAACGTTCGTAGCGGACAGGGAGATCTCTCAACGTTGGCAAAAGCTCTTGCCGATGTCTACCAGGTGCCCGTGCTGCTTGAGGTTGCGGACCTCAGGCAGGTGGTTCAGTGGAACTTTGTCGCGAAAGACCCGGTCAACGCCGCCATTGGAGCTCTCTATGAATCGCACCTCACCGTCGAACAGCGGGAAGGCTCGCTCTTGACGATAGCCGACCGTTGAATCGACGGGCTCAAGCTTGAGCGTTCGGACGCTGTTGCTCAACCGCTTCAAGAAGCTGATCCAGGGCTTTCAGTTGCTTCGGCCAATTGCGCTTGACATGTTTGAACCAAATGTCGAGTTCGTATAGGCCTGCAGGATCAAGTTCATAAATTCTGCGCTGGCCTTCCGGTCTGACCCTGACGAGACGCGCCGCCTTCAAAACTTTAAGATGCTGCGAGATTGCGGCCCCACTAGCCGAAAAGCGGGCGCCGATCTCACCGGCCGTAAGCTCCCCTCCGGAAAGCATTTCCACAATCATGCGGCGCGTCGGATCGGCCAAAGCGGTGAATGCGACCATTTCTGTATTTTTCATTCCATCTGACATGGGCAGTTTCCTTGGCACCAAGACGATAAGATCCGGCACCCATCTCTTTTGCTGCCATCCCCAGAAAACGAATTTTGCGGCCGCAAAATTCGTTCCGGCGCCCTGGGATCAGTAATCCGTCGTCTTGCGGCTCTTCAGCCGCTCTATTTCTCGGCGAGCGTCGTCCTTCGCGATCTTCTCCCGTTTGTCGTATGAACTTTTGCCGCGCGCCAATGCCACTTCCACTTTGACCCTACCGTGATTGAAGTACAACTTGGTGGGGATAATCGTATAACCCTTTTCCAAGGATTTTCGACTCAGCACGTGGATCTCTTTTGCGTGCATCAGCAGCTTGCGGTCGCGGCGACGCTCAGGCTGAAAACTCGTTGCATGGTCGTATGGCTCAATGTCAAGGTTTTGAATCCATAACTCACCGCTTGTAATGCGGCAAAATGAATCCGACAAATTGGCCCGACCCAAGTAAACGCTCTTTACCTCGGAGCCAACAAGCACAATGCCAGCTTCGTGTGTTTCGACCAACTCATAGTCGAAACGCGCGCGCCGATTCTGTATCTGCCTCGGCGCTTCTGAGGCCTTGCCGCCAGCCTGTTTCTTCGCCATGGCCCGACAAGTCTACCAAAGCATCTAAGGGGACCTTGGGTATCGTGCCGGTTATGAGAACACTCTTGCAAGTGATACCGATTCTCCTTGCTTGCAGCCTGAACGTTTCCTGCAAGCAGCCAGAAATCAAAGTCGATGCCGATGTCGTGAAAGACACGGTGGTGGGCACCGGGGAAACTGCAGGGTTAGGCATGTCCGTGGGCATCATTTACACCGCGAAAACCCAGGACGGTGGATTGATCGATTCGAACGACAACCCCAGTGCATGGCCCCTTGAACTGAAATTGGGTGAGGCTAAGGTCATGAAAGGGCTTGACCAAGGCATTGTAGGAATGAAGGTTGGCGGTCAGCGGGACATTGAGATTCCCGCAAGCCTTGCCTATGGCGCGACCGGGAAAGCAGGCGTAGTCGCGCCGAACACGGACTTGAATTACCACGTCAAGTTGATCTACGCCCGCTAGGAACGGTCTTGGCCGACCCCCGGTCTGATGGTAAAGTTTCGGACTGTGATGAAAGTTCCAACGCTTGTCCTTGTTGCCTTTCTTGCCGTTCTGACGGCCGGGTGTAAGAACACAACGGAGCCCGTTGTGGAAAAGTCCACGGCGCCAGAGCCCACATCTGGGGTGAATGACAAAGGGACTTCGCCGGTTGACGCCAAGCCAAAGTTGACTGCGCTGGGGATCAAAGACACGAAGGTCGGTAAGGGAGCACCTGCAAAAACGGGAGACACGGTTTACGTTGCGTACATCGGAAAATTAGGCGACGGCAAGGTTTTCGATAATTCTGAAGACCACAACTCCGAATTTCCGTTCGCAGTCAAGCTCGGCGGCGGCCAGGTGATTCAGGGATGGGACCAAGGGCTCATTGGGATGAAAGTTGGTGGTGAGCGTGACTTGGCGATTCCATCGGCGTTAGGCTACGGCGACAGTGCCGCTGCGGGTGGGGTTATTCCACCGAATTCCGACCTGTTCTTTCACATCAAGCTGCTCGATTTCATCCCCCAGAAGGATGAGGACGTTGTCGACGTCAAGGATATCAAAAAAGGTTCTGGCCGTACCGCCAAGAAAGGGGATACAGTGACGATCCACTATGTGGGCACTTCTATCACGGGCAAGAAGTTCGACTCCTCGCGTGATCGCGGGGCGCCGTTTGAATTCCAACTGGGCGCTGGCCAGGTGGTTCCTGGATTTGACTCGGGAATCATGGGCATGAAAGTCGGCGGTCTCCGCCACCTGCGCATCCCTCCCAAGGTTGGATATGGCAACAACACCAAGGGCAAGATTCCGCCGGATGCGGTCCTAATCTTCGACATTGAGTTACTTGGCGTAAAGTAGGCGCCGTCTTGGCTCCCTCTTCATGGAAAACTTGGGCACTTGCTTCACGGTAGACTTTCGGAAGGTTTTTCCACAAGGAGATTTTGCTTAACATGGTCGTTGGAGTCCCCCGAGAAGTCAAAGATGACGAATATCGCGTAGCGATGACGCCCGCCGGAGTTATGGCCCTACGGCAGCAGGGACACACGGTGGTCGTTGAAACCGGCGCTGGAGCCGGTACGCATATTTCAGACAGCGATTACGCTGAAGTCGGGGCTGAAATCGCTCAGGTCGAGGAAGTCTGGAAGCGGGCAGACCTGATAGTCAAGGTCAAGGAGCCTCGACCGGTCGAATTCCCGCGAATCAAGAAGGGCCAATTGCTCTTCACCTATTTCCACTTTGCGGCCGATGAGGAGTTGATGCGAGCCATGGTGGCAAGCCACGCCTATTGCATCGCCTATGAGACGGTCGAAATGCCCAATGGCTCGTTGCCGCTGCTGACCCCCATGAGTGAAGTCGCAGGCAGGCTAAGCATCCAGGAAGGAGCAAAATATCTTGAACGGCCCATGGGTGGTCGTGGCGTGCTCCTTAGCGGGGTGCCCGGAACGAAACCGGCCGTCGTCGCCGTCATCGGTGCCGGCGTGGTGGGTACGAACGCGATCAAGGTGGCAGCAGGATTTGGGGCCACGGTTTACGTTCTTGACATCAATCTGGATCGCTTGCGATACCTTGACGACATCTTCCCCGCCAATGTGATTACGCTCCACAGCAACCCGGGCACTCTCAAGCAGGTGCTTCAGGAATGCGACCTCCTCATCGGAGCGGTTTACGTCACGGGGACCCGCGCTCCTGTCTTGGTGACCCGGTCGATGTTGGGATTGATGAAGCCCGGGTCAGTCATTGTTGACGTCTGCGTCGATCAAGGCGGATGCTTCGAAACAACGAAGCCGACGACCCACAGAAATCCGATCTACGATGTGGACGGCATCATCCACTATGCGGTAGCCAATATGCCCGGTGCAGTGGCTCACACCAGCACCTATGCGCTGACGAACGCCACGTTGCCATATGCGCTCAAGCTCGCAAATCAGGGCGTCGATGCGCTTCGCAACGACGCGGCACTTCGGAAAGGTCTGAACGTGGCTGACGGCAAGGTAACTCTTGAAGCGATCGCCACTCAATATGGCTACGAATGCACATCACAATCCGACTTCCTTGCAGCCTCGCACGCCACTGTCGCGTAGGAAAGCGCAACTATGCTGAAAACCATCGCTCCCCTGAAGGTCATCGTCGCGGCTGCTCTGGCGCTCACAGCGTTCAGCGCACAAGCCCAGGTTACGAGTTCAAGCAAAGGCTATTTGCTGCGGATGAAGTACACGAAGGGCGCGACGATTAAGTACACCATTTCGTCGATGATCGGCATGGGGACAAAGCCGAACCCTCCTGTCATCAGCCCAATGATCATAAAGGTCCTCAGCACGACCAAGGACTCTGCCACCTTGAAAATGACCGTGGGCCCGATTACGAATAATGGACATGTAGTGAAACCTGCCCAGACGGCTGAAACAAAGGTGGATTCCATGGGTCGCCCAAGTGGTGGACCCAGTTCCATGATGATGGGTGGGGCTTACCCTGAGAAGCCGATAAAGGTGGGGCAAACATGGACTTCAAACGTCCCAATGGCTCAGATAGGCGGAAACGCGACCGCCAAGTTCATTTTCAGGGGAATAAAGACGGTCAATGGACGCAGATTGGCGCTCATTGGGATTGGTCTTAGTTCTGCTGCAGCAGGCGTAAGCGTGACGGGCAAAGGAGAAATGCAAGCCCTCGCGTCTGACGGGACCATGTACCACATGAACCTAAACGTTGACTTTGTCTCTACAAACCCATCGCAGGGTGGTAAGAGCGGAGCCATTCAAAGTGTGACCACGATTTCGCGTAAATGACGGCGGAAGTCTTACAAGCTTACAGCCACTTTGAGAATGTACTTTGAACCCATTGTTCGAGCGACTGCGAGCGACCCAGTTCTCTTGAAATTGTTGAGCAGACACCCTCATGTCCAGGAGGTAAGAGCGGATTCGATGCACTCGGGCTTGAATTTCGTACAAGGAGCTCATGATCGTCACGTAGGTGTCGACATCACCACAAGTCGCGTTTTAGGGCTTGTTGAGTTGATCGACAACAATCCCCTCGTGTGCACCGACGCCTTTGGCATCCCTGACCCTGCAAACACGCTGGCTCTCATAGCCTTAGGGCCATTGGCCGAGGCAGGCTTGATCTTGGAGCCACCGGCACTTCTGACCAACCAAGAGGTCCACAAGGGGAAGTTGCGAAAGCATTTGGCCAATGCCGGTTGCAGGACTGAGGTCACCTTGGCAACCCAAACGACAGCGGTCGCGGATCTTGCGATTTGCACGGCGATTTGCGCGATCAGGACCCCTGAGAACCCCGGCGACGTGGACGGTCTGTACGAAGAGAGATACGGCAAGTCCTTCTTTGTTCGCGCGTGTGATTCATCGGATTGGGAACCCCAGATGGTTCTCGGTAAACCATACGCCTTGTATTCCCTTCGGTTGACGCTTGGCGATGCGGATAGTCTGCTTACCATCCAAGTTATGGCCGACGTCAATGGAAAGTGCGGTGCGGCACAGTACGTCCATGCCATGAACGTCATGGCAGGTTTCGAGGAAACAATTGGGCTAGAGGGAGAGCTCGGGGACCGTCTATCATTTTGAGGCCATCAAGACCATGCTTACAACGACGTTGATCCTAAGATCTGCTTCATTCTCGTGTTTGACCGCAGCAGCACTGCTAAGCCCGGCTCAAGTGACTCGTGTCGGGGGCAATTTTCGCTTCATGCGAAAGTTCACGCAAGGGCAGGTTATCCGATATTCCGAAACCTTCCAGTTCGGTGAGTCGTCGAAGGGGCCGTCTCAGCCCAGCGCATTCTTCACGCTCAAAGTAATCCACGTGAAAAAGAATGTCGGTGACCTCCGCATCGAGCAAACGCTTCACGCGGGTTCCGCTATGGAGGAAAAACGCCTCTCTCAGGGTCGCATAGACGCAAAAGGCAACGTCGTCGGTGCAGATTTGAACATCAACATTGGATGTACCCTTCCGGAGAAGTCGATCAAGGTTGGAGGCAAATGGAATGCACTGGTTGATGTGGGAGTGGGCAACACGTTTCACGCCAGCGCTACGTTCAGAGGTGTTCAAGTATTGGGGGGTCGCGAAGTTGCGCTGGCCGATCTCGACATTTCTTCCTCCAAGCACCCAGAAGTAAAGGGTACTGGTGAGGTGCAAATACTCCTGGAAGATGGCGCGCTCTATCACCTAACGTTGATTTCAACTCAAGCGCGGGGCGCAATCAAGAGGACCAACCGCATCTCGATCGAGCGCAAGTGAACGCTCACTCGGCCGGTTTGTGGATCACATCCGGACCGGATTCACCAGCGACCTTTTCCCAAACGCCTTTGCCAGCTTTCTTCCAAGTGGAAAATCCGCGTGTTGCGGCCTTATCCGGGTCCGACGGAGTTTCCATCTTGAAACTAGCGTTGCTGATGACCTTTCGCACAGCGAGTCCGCAAGTTGGGCAAAATCCTAGGGGTTTATCACCGACTCCCTGCATGACCTCAACCACACCTTCGCAGAGAAAGCAATCGCGGTCATCGGGTTCGTATTCGTATATGGGCACGGCTTCCTGCTAGAGATTATGACGAGCGAACAGTCTGACTCCGTTTCAAAGCTTTTCGAGAGCGTAAACGCAAGAATTGTCGACTGTCGGCTCTGCCCCAGGTTAGTCGAATGGCGTGAGCTCGTTGCCACCGAAAAGCGGAAGTCATACGCAGGCCAAGAGTATTGGGGGCGTGGTGTACCGATATTTGGTGATCCTCGGGCCGACAAGCTCATTGTAGGACTAGCGCCAGCGGCCCATGGAGCGAACCGCACAGGACGAATGTTCACCGGTGATCGCAGTGGAGATTGGATTTATCGAGCGCTCCACAAGGCAGGCGTCGCAAACCAGCCAGTATCGGCAAACAAAGGAGACGGTCTAACCCTTACAAGTGCGATGATATGCGCCGTCGCCCATTGTGCTCCGCCAGACAACAAGCCCACTGGCGAAGAAATCTTGAATTGCTCGCGATATCTCAAGGAAATTCTGGCGAGTCGACGATGGAGGTCAATCCTGTGTTTAGGCGGGATCGCCTGGCAGCAAACGCTTCGTTTGCTCGAAGTGAAGACGCTGCATTTCGGGCACGGACGTGCTCATCGAATCCCATCTGGGACCTTGATCGTGGCTTCATATCACCCCAGCCAGCAGAACACATTTACGGGAAGGCTTACTGAGGACATGCTGGACCAAGCCGTAAATGCTTGGATGGCGGGATGAGGTCTCAAGCGATTCCGGTCGGGCCGTCAACGTGGACAATCGCGATGTGCCACGTTTAGCGGCAGGATGAGGGAAGGGGCATTCTGCTGGATATCGCTGACCCTGGCTAGGTCTGGTTTACGAGGGATACGCGATCCAACGTGCATCGCTTTAGCTCGCCCAGGTGCGAAACGGCGATTGTTACCCGGCTCCCGACTGGACCTTCAAGCAATTTCCTTAACTGACGGTAATGTTGATTCGTTAAATCGAGGTCGCCGATGCTCAGCAACTCGTCATCTTCTTTGATGCCGGCTCTCTCTGCCGGGCTCGAAGGCGCGACGCTGAAAATTTCGATGCGATGTCGCGCGGGCGAGTACGCAGCGAATATCCCCGTCTCGCCAACAGCATCGTTGCTCACTTCGTCACTGATTCGTTCGAGCAGCACGCGTCGACGTTCGTAGTCGAAGGTTACATTGAAGTTCTTGAGAAACTGATACCCGACGGTCCCGTCCGACTCAGCTGCGCTGGAGGGAAGATCGATAACGTCCCATATGCTGGAAGCCACGGGGACCCCAAAAATCGTCGTGTTCTTCAACATTGCAGACCAACTTTCAACTGTGCCGGACGCAACCTGTGAAGCCCGCGTAAATTCAGGCTTTTTACCCACGGGCCAAAGCCCAACCCTTTCCAGAACGTCCTTGTGCGTAGTTGCGTAGAAGGCGTTCCCGGTGTCCAGCACCATCGTCAAGGATTTCCCAGTGCTTACCGTCACTTCCATGTCCAAGGCTGTGTTTCCGATTGGCAACAGCTTCGTAAGAAAGATTCGTTTCCCGTCGACCAGCCTCTTTGTGATGTCAAACGTCTTGGGATGGAGTACAAATGCGTGCTTCTGAAAGTTGATCTCCGTGACGTAGCCCTGCAAGGCGCCCAATCCGAGAATCCCGTCAGTATGTGTGTTGTAACCGACCGACATCCGCGCCAAAGGCTGTTGTACGATTTCCATACCCGTTGAGTCGACCATCTCTGAGCCGATCTTCAGCGTACGCAGCTTGGCTGTTTTCACCTCCATTTCGCCGACGAAGTCTCGAATGGTCATTGAACCATTGGTGGGACCCACGTCAATGGCTTCATTGAGAACGACCGCTCCACTGAATCCGCTGTCAAACATGAGGGATACCGGGCGTTCGTTCACCGCCGCATCTACGATAATCGCCTCGTCCGTGATGCGAAATGGCACGATCGCCGGTTGTATGAAACCTGTTGCCAATGCGGCAATAAGAGCGGGGATGGGCATCATTTGTTAGACTCCGGAAGCGAGCCATGATTACGTGCCATCTGTTACTTCCGTCCAGCAAGAATGTACAACGGCAGTACGATGAAACCGCAGCCGGTGCACCCGCACAGAATTTGGGGCAGGAGCCAAATGAAATTCCCACGACGGTCACTGAGGTCAAAGATCACCCAAAGGAGGCTAACTAGGCTCAATATCGTCCACACGGCAGACAACAGGCTTGTTTGTTCGGATATGGCTTGAATGGACCTTGGACCAAAGTCAGTGAGCTGTGGCAGCGCCACTACAACCATCGCCAGCAAGGCGCCAACTTGCAAGACGACCAACGCCCAGCCAAAACGGATCCAGTTGCCGGCCAAGTTTTCGACAAATTTCAATGTGTGAACGGGCCTGGCTTCATATCCCGTTTGAAAGGGCGTCGCCGGCCCTGGGTTTTGAGGCGGAAACTGCCCCAAAGGTGGTGGCGTTGCAGCCGTCGATTGGGGAGTGGGAAAATCTTTGGGAAATGTAGCGGTTGGCTGCAAACCGGCTTCCGACTCGATCCGGATGGCAAGTTCCCTTGCGCCCGAGTGCGTTGGATCGATGCTTACTGCCTCTTGTGCCGCCGTCAGCGCGTCTTCCTTATAACCTCGGCTGTAAAGATGCACGGCGAAGTTGAATTGCGCCTTCGCGTTGTGGGGCGCGAGGAAGATGGCCCGCCGAAAGGCATCCGTTGCCGCCTGAGGTTGGTTGCTTTGCGACAAAGCGATCGCTTTCAGCAAATGTGCATCGGCATTGTCAGGGTTTAGCAGCACCGCTTGCTCAGACAATTCAAGTGCCTGAGCGATCTGCCCGCCTTGCAGCGACTGAGTCGCCTGCTCGATGAACTGCCTGACTTGGTCATCCGCCATATTTATGCTTCTCGCTCAAAACCGGCTGAATTTACCTTACCTAGGGGCGCATTGACGCGAACTTACAACGGGTCCTTGATGGCGTTGCTCGATCTATTTCTGTATACTGTCCTCGCGGTTGGAATCTTGCCCACCGCATCTGACCGTAGTATGGGTGAAACCAGGTGAAAAGTTTGAAGATCAGCATCGCCACAAAAGCCGCGCTGGCGGCCATCGTTTTAGGTTCTCTTCTTGCAGGCTGCGGCAGCCCCGCGCCGGATGCAAACGCCAACAAGGGCGGCTCGGAGAAGGGTCCGAGCACTGCAGGAGGATACGTCTTGGGTCTTGTCGCGAGTGAGAACGGCGACCTTCGACCCTGGGGAGAAGACAGCGTCAAAGGCGCCCAGTTGGCCGTCGATGAATTCAACAAGGCGGGGGGCGTGGATGGAAAACTCATCGACCTCAAGATTGAGGACAGCGCGTCGAAGCCGGAGCAAGGCAAGAGCGCTGCCGAGAAGCTCATGGGCGATGGAGCCATTGGACTCGTCGGAGAGGTTGCGAGCGGCATCACGATGCAGATGATCACCGCCGCAAGCGCAAAGGGCGTTCCCATCATGGCGGTCGGCGCAACCAAGACCACCTTGACCGAGGGCCACGACAACGTCTTCCGTGTCTGTTACACCGATGCGTTCCAGGGCCCTGTAATGGCCAAATTCGCTTACGACCAGTTGAAGTTGCGCAACGTCGCCCTTATGACGGACAAGAAGCAGCCCTATTCCACCGGCCTCAGCGACAGTTTTCGGGCCTATTTCACCAAACTGGGCGGCAAGATCGTTGACGAGCAGTTCTATGAGTCGGGTCAAACCCAGTTTAGTGGGCAGCTAACGGCGCTTAAAGCCAAGAGTCCCGACGGCATGTTCATGAGCGGGTACTTCAATGAGACAGGCCCAATTGCCCGCCAAGCAAAAGATGCGGGCCTAAACGTAAAGATGATGGGTGGCGACGGTTGGGACAGCAATGAGATCCTGACCACAGGTGGAGACGCAATTCTTGGCAGCTTCTTTTGCAACCACTACAACAACAAGGAGACAAGACCTGAAGTGCAGGACTTCTTGAAAAAGTGGGCCGCGAAGTACAACGGGACGGTGCCTGCAACGACCATGGGCGCTCTGGCTTACGACGCGATGATGCTGACGTGCGATGGCCTAAAGCGAGCCAAGACTAAGGACTCCAAGGGCCTCACCGAAGCGCTTGCGGACACCGTTGACTTTCCAGGCGTCAGCGGCAAGATTACGCTGAAGGGCATGCATGGCAACCCGCCGAAACGCGCCTTGGTCGTCCAACTGACCAAGGAAGGGCAGGTGTTCGCGAAAGCTTACGAAGCGAACGAGATCAAGTAACTCAGGCATGTACCACGGACCCGACCTATTGCTGGCGGGGTTGAGTTTTCCAACCCTGCCAGAGCAACTCGTGAATGGCCTCCTCTTGGGGGCCATTTATGCGCTGATTGCACTGGGCTACACGATGGTCTATGGCGTCTTGCGGCTCATAAACTTCGCCCATGGCGAGGTCTATATGTTGGGTGCATACGTTTCCCTCTTCGTTTCTTATTCGCTGGGTTTCACCCCGGACCTTTTACGAGAAGGGACACCGCATCCACTCCTATACCCTGGGACGCTTTCCACTGTCGGCCTGATCCTCCTTGCGGCAGGGCTATTGACCCTCTCCCTCGTCTTTGCTTCAAGATCGTTACCTGCTTGGTTGAAGGTGATCGGCGGGCTCTTTGCCGCTTTTGGGGCAATTGGTTATGTCATTGCAAAATACGAACCCTTAGCTCTGAACCTACTCTTGATGATGCTTGCCAGCATGGTCGTCTGCGCCCTCGTTGGCATGGTGATCGAAAGGTTCGCCTACAGGCCGATGAGGAGCCATTCCAGAATAGCCTCGCTCATCACCGCAATCGGCGTTTCGCTCTTTCTGCAGTACGGTGGCGCGCTGTTTCTTCCCAACAGCCCTCCTCCCAGCATTTCCGAGCAAGTCAACCCCTTTAGGAACTCCGCGCACTTCATCATCGTTCCGCCGAGCAAAGAACTGACACAGGCTGTTCAAACCCTTGAGCCGGCTGAGACGGCGACGAAGGCCGCCTACGATGCTTACGTCGAGCGTACGCACGAGTCCGAATTCGATCTAAAACCGGAAGGACAAAAACTCAAAGACGCCTTTCAAACTGCCGACTCGGCATACCAGAACGCAAAGCGGAAAGCAGATTCTGCCGGAGTCAGCGTCACCGTTCAAGTAAGCCGAATCATCATGTTCTTGACGGCAATCATCCTCATGCTGGTGCTGCGGCACCTTGTCATGTTCACCCCTGCCGGGCGAGCCATGAGAGCCGTTTCACACGACTTTGATTCTGCTGCCCTCATGGGCATCAACGTGGATCGGATTGTGACGTTCACTTTTATTCTTGGCTCGGCCCTCGCTGGGGCCGGGGCCATGATGACGGCCACCTTTCAAGGAACTCCCCTGACGACCTTCTACGGGCTATTGCCCGGTGTCAAGGCGTTTGTGGCGGCCGTTCTTGGTGGAATCGGCAACATCCCCGGCGCGGTACTCGGCGGTCTTCTCATGGGAGTGGCTGAGACGCTAGTCGTCTGGGTCGGCTACAGCGAATACAAGGACGCCATCGCCTTCGTTGTGCTCATCATCGTCCTTCTTTTCAGGCCAGGAGGCCTTCTGGGGTCCTCCAAGGTGGAGAAGGTTTGAAGTTCTGGATCACCCGGATTCTTTCGATCGTCGGAGCGATCGTGGGTTGCCTTGCGCTGGAAGCGGTTGCGCTGAAATTCACAGGCGACTACACGCAGCGGCTGATCGTACTCGCTGCGCTTTACGTGACGCTAGCAGTCAGCCTAAACCTCATTAACGGCATTACCGGCCAGTTCTCCATCGGCCACGCAGCATTTTATCAAATTGGCGCTTATTTGGGCGCCTACTTGACCGTGAACCGATACTTGGTAGGTGACCCAGCTCTGGGCAATCAACACCCGATCTTGCCCGCAATTCCCTGGCTGTTTCTCATGATGCTCGCTGGGGCTTGCGGAGCTGCTGCAGCGGGATTCGTCGTCGGCCTACCGTCACTCCGATTGAAGGGTGACTATCTGGCAATCGTCACGCTCGGTTTCGGCGAAATCATCCGTATCCAAGTTCAAAACACCCAGGCTCTTGGCGGAGCCTACGGGATGAACGTCGCCCCAAAGGTCCAGCACATTTGGATCGTCGCTCTGCTTGCCGTTTTTTGCATCGCCGTATGCCGCAACCTCTTGAAGACCGCCCACGGTCTTCCCTTCCTAGCCGTGCGGGAAGACGAGATAGCCAGTTCGGCAATGGGCGTCAACGTCACTAAGGTGAAGGTGACGGCATTCATCATCGGATCCGCCTTCGCGGGTGCTGCCGGAGCCTACCTGGCCCATTTCGAGGGGTTCATTACACCGGCCACCTTTTCCATGGACGTGTCCTTCATCATCCTGACGATGGTCGTGCTCGGTGGCACCGGTTCTATCACCGGATCTGCGGTCTCAGCAATATTCCTTTCATATCTCCCTGAGTATTTGCGTGGTCTTCGAAACCCAGACGGCAATCCATTGTCGGTCTCCGGTGCATCCGTCATTGCCGCCCTTGTGGCCACCGCGATCGCAGTCAGCATTGTAAAGCCTGTGCTTGACACCGGCAGCGGGACGCCTCAGAAACGGCTGGGCATCTATCTGGGCGCCATCGCCCTCGCCTTCGTTGCAAAGCTGGCAGTTCAGGCCGGCTTGGCCCGATTTCCCTCGCTCAATCAGGCGACCATCGAAGCTGGACAACTTCGCATGGTCATCTTTGCCGTCACCCTCGTCGTTGTAATGCTTTTGCGGCCGCAAGGCGTCTTCGCACACCACGAATTCAGTTGGACATGGGTGAAGAAAATCTTCTCGCGAGAACGCAAATCGGCGGTCCCTTCATGAGCCTACTCACGCTGGATAAGGCCACCATTCGATTTGGAGGGCTCGTCGCCGTCAACGAAGTGAGCTTTGCCATAGAGAAAGGTGATTTGTTCGGTTTGATTGGCCCAAACGGAGCTGGAAAAACGACCTGCTTCAACCTTATTACGGGAGTGTATTGCCCCACGTCTGGCCATATCTCGTTCAAAGGAAATGAAATAACGGGCACACCCTCGAACAAAGTCGCCAGCCTAGGCATCGCTCGAACCTTTCAGAACATCCGGCTCTTTCCTGCCCTCTCAGTGTTGGAGAATGTGGTCGTCGGTGGGTTCCTGCGCCACCACACCGGACTATTCGGCGCTTTGGCCTATCTGCCGTCATCGATCAACGAAACAAAACGCCTGAAGGAAGAAGCCTTCAAGCTGTTGGAGATCCTGGACCTTGAGGACGTAGCCGACACGCGGAGCGCAGACTTGCCGTATGGCAAGCAGCGACGCCTTGAGATCGCCCGGGCGATGGCAACCCAACCCGAGTTGCTGTTGCTCGACGAGCCCGCAGCAGGTATGAACCCGTTGGAGTCGGAAGAACTTATGAAGACCGTGCGAAAGCTCAGGGACGAGCACGGCAAGACGGTCTTGCTTATTGAACACGACATGAAGTTCGTCATGAACTTATGTGAAAAGATCTTCGTTCTGGATCATGGAGAGCAGATCGCTTATGGTGGGCCAGGCGAAGTCCGCAACGACCCCAAGGTCATTGCCGCCTATCTTGGCGAAGCGGTTTGAGGCACACCTTTTGGGCTTGGCCAAGGATGATTCACGCTGTCGGCTAGTAATTCACAACCTTCTTCGCGGCAGCGACGATCTTCTCGACCGACGGCAGCACGAAAGATTCCAAGGGCTTTGCCCAAGGCACCGGCGTGTCCAACCGCGTCACTCTCAATGGAGGTGCGTCAAGGAGATCGAACGCATTGGTTGAAATCCTCGCCACGATCTCGCCCGCGAATCCACAGGTCATCGGCGCTTCGTTCACAACCACGACACGGTTCGTCTTAGCGATCGATTGGTAAATTGTCTCCTCGTCGAGGGGCACCAACGTTCGAATGTCGATGACTTCAGCGTTCACCCCGTCCTTCGCCAATTCATCGGCGGCATGAAGGCAGTGATAGACGTTGTTTCCGTAGGTGACGAAGGTCAGGTCGCTCCCTTCGCGTCGAACAGCGGCCCGCCCGAGAGGAACGACGTAATCCTCCTCAGGAAGCACCTCTTCGATCTCACGCAACCGGTAAAGCTCTTTGATTTCATAGACGATCGCCGGATTGCCATCTCGGAGCGCCGCCTTCATTAGACCTTTTGCATCGTAAGGCGTCGAGGGACAAATGATGCGCAAACCGGGTGAGTTGCAGAACCACGCTTCGTTCATCTGCGAGTGATAGAGCGCACCGCCGCCGTATGCTCCCGCTGGGCCACGAATGACGACCGGCATGTTGACTTCACCCGCTGTTCGGTAATGATAGGTCGCGAGCATGTTGACAATTTGGTCAAATCCAGTAGAGATGAAGTCGATGAACTGCATCTCGGCCATGACCGTCTTGCCGTTCAAGGCGGCTCCGACGCCCGCTCCAATGATGGCCGCTTCACTGATCGGCATATCCAGAACGCGATCCCTGCCATGCTTGGCTTGAAGGCCCTCGGTGACTCCGAACGCGCCGCCCAAGATCCCGATATCCTCGCCAAGGGCGATCATTTCGGGATTGCGCGTCATCTCCTCATCGATGGCCTCTTTCAAGGCTGTGAGGTAATTCTTCTTGATGCCTTCGGGTGCCTCCGTGACCGTGCTCATTTCGACTCCTTGAAGACCCACATGCCGCCCTCTTCCGCTTCCGGTTGGGGCGAGGCCAGAGCGTATTTGATCCCCTCGTCCATGTACTCCACCACATCGGGTGGAAAGTCTTCGGAGATCGCCTCCGCTGCGTTCTTGCCTTCGGCCATGTATTTTGCTTGCAATTCCTTAGGCAGGACTCCCAAATCGATCAGGCGCCTTCTGCACACAGCGATTGGATCCCGTTCCCGCCCGTGAGCCACTTCCTCCGGAGAACGGTACTTAACCGCACGATCGTCATCGTGGTCGCCGTGCCCATAGGCACGAAATGTTTTACATTCGACGATGCTCGGACCGGCGCCCGACCTAGCATGAGCGACCGCTTGCATCACTTTGTCGTAGACGTCAAAAACGTCTTGGCCATCTGCGATGAATCCAGGAATGCCGAATCCCTTGGCTCGGTCAGCCACGTCCGGTGTGGGGCATTCAAGTTCGACAGGCGTCCCGTATGCCCACTGATTGTTTTCAACGACGGTTATCACAGGCAACTTGTGAATCGCGGCGAAATTGATGCCCTCATGAAAGACTCCTTGTGCGGTCGATCCTTCCCCATTAAACGTCAAAACGACGTTGTCGGATCCGTTCAACTTATCCGCTAAGGCAACTCCCGCGGCGACCGGGATGGTGCCGGCAAGCATTGAGGTGGAGTGGATTATGTGCTTCGACTTGCTTCCAATGTGTGACCAGTTGTCGCGGGCTCTTCCGGGCGAGCCTGATTTGCACCAAACCTGAGCGCAAATTTCTTCAATGCTCATCCCCATGCGGCCAGGATTGCGCAGGCCCGAGCGCGAGTCCTTCAAGAAGAACAGCGGCATATCTCGGTGGATCGGGCTGATCCAGTCCTGGGGGTTCAAACCATAAACCGACCCGACCAAGATCGCTTCTTGATTGTGCGAGGAGTACAGTGTTCCTCTGAGACGCCCCCTCTTTTTTTCCTTGATTAACCGAACATCGAAATAACGTGCCAGAAAGAGCTGCCTGAACATCTCCAGTCGGTCCTCAATGCTGAGGAGATCGCTTGGCTTTTTGCTTGTTTGGTTGTTGGATTTCACTTTCACTGCCGTCGATTGAAGGGACTCCGGACTCAATGGTTGGCCTCCACAGGGGTCGACATGAGCCTAGAGTTTACCCAAGCGGCCGCCTCATGGTTCGGGCAACAAGCGTACGGGACACCTATGTTCGGTGGCGAATCGCGCCTGCTAACATAGTGAACGCCGACGGTGTTCCAACCCCACCGTTGGCAAGGATCACCGACTCCCGAAATGCGCACGCACACCTTCGCCTTTCTGATCGCTGCCGTTCATCTGGCGCTTGCCGTTTTCTATTGCCAGGTGACCCCCTATCGCACCGCTGGCCAATTGCTCAGCAGCTGGACAGCGCCGGGCATCCACGCACGGACCAATGACATAGGTGCGCCGGACGAGCGGCAACACGCCAACTATGTGCAGCATCTTCTCGATGGAAAGGGCTTCCCTGTTTTCAAAGCCGGTGACGGCGAGCAATACGAAGCGCATCAACCTCCCGCTTACTACGTCTTAACCGCCGGGTTTGCCAGACTGCTTGGTGTCACGGACGTAGGACAAAAGACCGCGATACGCTTGAGGTGGCTGAACGCCCTCATCGGCGCGGGAACAGTGCTTGGCGTCTATTTTCTGGCCCTGTGGGGCTTTGGCCGCAAGGATGTAGCTTTGGTCGGCGCAACGTTTGCCGCTGTGCTGCCAATGTTGTGCGCGCTGGACGGCGCGGTTTCGAATGACCCTCTTCTCTTCCTCACGTTCACTTGGTGCCTCGCCCTATTGGCAAGAGGCATTGTGAGCGGCTGGTCTTGGAAACTGGCAGTAGGGGTTGGACTGCTGATGGGCGTGGCTTTCTTGACGAAGACCACCTCTTTGGCCCTGGTGCCCACGGTCGCATGCGCAGGATTCTTGGGCAAGAAGGCACCTGCAAGATTTCTGTGGTGTGCGCTCGCCATCGCCCTCGTCATGGCTCTCCCCTGGTGGCTCAGAAACAAAGAGCTCTACGGCGATCTATTCGCGTTGTCCGCGTTCAACGCAGGTTTCAACAATCCGCACCCCGCAGACATCATCCCTGGGCTTCCAGGTGGGGCGCTCGAGTACTGGACCAACTGGTTCGGCTGGTGGACGATCCGAAGCTTTTTCGGCGCGTTCGGATACATGGACATCTTCATGAACTCGAGCGGCGTGCCCATGCCGCCCACATCAGCGGGTGACCATGAGGTCATGTACCGTCTGCTCACCGCTGGATTCATTTTCCTTGCCGCCGGTTGGGCACTGTCCTTGCGCCAACCAGAAGCGAGGGCATACGGCCCGGTTCACGTCTTGAACGGCCTCTTTTTATTCTTGGTCTTCGCGCTATTCCTCCGATTCAATCTGACGTTTTTCCAGGCGCAGGGCCGCTACCTCATCCCAGCGATCGGCCCCATCGCCTGCGGCATCGGGTTTGGATTGTGCCACTGGTCTGGGAAAAAATGGACGGCAGGACTGGCCATGCTTGCGATCGTACTCATAGCCGTTAACGTCGCCGTTTTGAGCTGGTTGCCAGAAGAATTCGCAAAACGCACGCTGACTGCCGTCCGCCGACCCAATTTTGACTGAGGGGAGTATTGAATGGCCTATCAACTGACTCCTTACCCGACGGCCTGCCTGCGGACACCGTTATCGAGCTCAAGACGAAGGAGCCAGCGTGGTCAAAGCCGTCGGCGCGATGGGCGACTATGGTGACCGGCCCTTGTCGGCGCAAGTCGATCAATGACGCGGGGTTCGATCAAACACCGGTTGCGTACGACGACCTTCCTGAAGAATTCCGGAACGCCGTCGAGAAGATCAGGAAAGAGCGGGCCGAGGGCATGAAGGAGATGGGAGAAACCGAGGAGGAAGCTCAACCATCGGTGCCACCTGTAAAGCCATAGGCTCCCTAAGGCCTCGGACCCGGTGCAATGCCAATCAAGTGCATCGATGTCCTACCCTTAAGCTTGACGTACCTGACCGGCCGGTCTGGATCATCTGAAAGTACGACCTTGAAGCTCCCTTCAGTCCTTGCGTTTGCCGCAATGGTTCGACACGTTGATGGATCCAAATCAAAGTCGACCTCAGCGTTCATTTTGACGGGAAGTTCCTTCAGCTTGGATTCCGATTGAGAGCTCTGGTTCGCGAACGCCGCCAGGTCCGAATCCAACGCCAAAGTTCCGTGGATCCTCAGCACTTTACGACCCTCGGAATCTAGGGCGCCGAGATACGTGTAAGCATAATCCAACCGCTGAACCGCCATCTTCTCACCTTTTCCCGCCAACTTTTGGGGCTGGTAGCACACGGTGCGCTTCCAGGTGTCGCCAACGGAAACCTTCCCAAAGGGCAATTTAGGCGCAAAGTCTAGGGCGTTATCCATGGAGCCCGTATATGCGGCTAGCCTGTACAGGTCATCGACAAAATCCTCCATGAAGGCACCGAGTTCCCCCTGGGCCCCTCCGTCGTAGTGGATCCATTTGGAAGTCCTTTGGAGGTGATCGGAATGGCTGACAATTTCGTTGGCGATCGAGACCGTCAAGTCCAGATCCACACCATGCCTGTCAACCTTTGTTCTAGCAGGCGAGTCGTACGTTTCTCCCGAGACCTGGGTGAACGTTGGGCGTTGGTAATGGAGCTTGGCCACCCCGTCGGGCAAGAGGTCGGTCACCTCTGTGGTGAATTTGTATGAAAGGTCCAAGTCCTCAGGAATCCACGTGTCCAAACCCCTCGGCCTCGTTTCTACCTGGAGATGTGACTGCACCGCGTACTGACTCCGCTCACCTTTGCGGAAAATGTGGGCGAGCGTCGTTGGCTCCGTGCTACCGTTCAGGGCACCACAGGTCCACAGGGTTAGTGCTGCGAGCATAGGCAACTTGAAAGCATCCTTAAATGTTCAGGGCACATCACTTCGGGTTGAGGTCTCCCCATTAGAAATCAAGGCCTTTTGTCCGACGACCCACTCACCTCATCGGGTTCATCCCAACTCTCTAAGACTTATTTGAGAACTTGTTTTGCAATGACCATGCGCTGAATTTCGCTGCAGCCCTCGCCGATCTCGGTAAGTTTGGCGTCACGCCAAAGCTTCTCAACCAGATACTCGAAAGTCATGCCGCGGCCACCATGAATTTGGATCGCCCGGTTGGTCACTCGATTCGCCGTCTCACTCGCAAAGAGCTTGGCAAAAGAAGATTCCTTGATGACGGGGAGTCCCTGATCGTACATCGTGTAGCCCTTCTGCAACAACAATCGAGCCGCTTCGATTTCCATTGCGGAGTCGGCAATCATGTTTTGAACCGATTGCATATCGCACAACCTGCGATTGAATTGCTCGCGTTGCTTTGAGTATTCGACGGCCAACTCGTGAGCTTTTTCCGCAATGCCGACCGCCATGCCGGCGATGCCGAGCCGTCCGCGATACAGCAAACCAATGGCCTCCTCGAAGCTGCACGGTGTATGCCAGGCAACCGCGTCGGTGAGTTCGAACCTAACGGTGTTCGAAGCTTTCACACCGACTGTGTGGATGCGCTCCACGATTCTGAAACCAGGTTGGTCAGTCTCCATGAAAAAGGCTGAAAGCTCCTTCTCGGAGGTCCTGGCGACCATGATGATCAGGTCTGCCTTGCCACCATTGGTGATGAACATTTTCTCACCATTCAGGTGGAAGTACCCTGGCCTACCTTCGATGGGAGTTCCCTTAGTCTGAACACGTCGAGCATCGGAGCCAGCATCAGGTTCGGTAAGGCCCCAAGCAAGCTTGATGTCTCCTTTTACGATCCCCGGAAGATACTTGTCGTTCTGCTCCTTGGAGCCAAAGCGTACGAAGTGCGCGACACACAAAGCGTTGATTGCGGCGATGTTCATAGACAGGGCAGGGTCGCCCTTTGCCAGTTCTCTGCACGCTTCGCAATAGGCTGCACATGAGTATCCGGTTCCGCCAAGCTCCTTCGGTAGGGTCATGGCGAGCAAACCCAACATGCCCAACTTGGGCCAAATGTCGTCCGGAAATGCCGCGTTGCTCTCCCACTCTCTCGTATTTGGAAGAACTTCCTTTGCGACGAATTCGCGGACGCGCTCAAGGAAAAGCGCCTCATCTTGCACCAGCTCTGGGAACATGGCGCCTCCTATCTCTGGCCTGACGGCGGTGGAACTCATGGCCGCTAGTTTACATCGCCTGAGTCTGCCCACGCCGCATAAAGCTCGCTTGTGTACGCTTCGGCACCTGATCGTCAAAAATGATCAATGCATCAAGGTGTGCTCCTCGGGCTATTCTCTCTAAGATGATCAAGGTTGGCATTCTCGGCGCGGGCGGCATGGGAAATGTTCATGCACGCCAATACAAGAAGATGCAGGACGTCGAGGTCTGCTTTTTTGACCTCGACCCTGAGCGAGCCGACACGTTTACAAAACGATGGGACATACCCGTCGCCGAAAGCGCCGAGAAGCTGATCGCAACTGCCGACCTCGTCGACGTTTGTCTTCCCACCGACCTCCACATAGAGTTCGGCCTCAAAGCGATTGCTGCCGGCAAAGCCCTCTTTCTGGAGAAGCCTGTTGCCCGAACCTTCGAAGATGCAATAAGGCTTGCCAAGGAGGCAGACAAGGCAAACGTTCCTTATATGCCTGGCCAAGTGGTCCGCTTTTTCCCGGAGTTCTCCAACGGTAACAGATTGGTCAAAGAAGGGGCCGTCGGGACACCCGGGGCGGCTCGAATGCGTCGCGGAGGACTCGCACCAACGGGTTCTGACAGTTGGTTCATGGACCACAGCCGCTCTGGCGGAGTCTTGCTGGACCTCGCCATTCACGACTTTGACTGGCTCCGTTGGACTCTGGGCGAGGTCACTCAGCTCACCTCGAGATCCATTGGAGCCAAAACGGGCCACGGGCCCGATTACGCCCTAACCACAATCAGTTTCGACGACGGCGCAATCGCCCACGTCGAGTCTACATGGATGGACCCCAGCGGCTTTCGCACCGCATTCGAGGTCTGCGGATCCAAGGGCATGATTGAATTCGATAGTCGGCAGACCTCGACTTTGCGAGCGCACTTCCCGGTCAAGAGTTACAACGAATCTCCGCTTGCCGCGTACGACGACCCCTATTACCGACAGCTTTCCTCATTTGTTACGGCCGTAAGTGAGGGAGGAAAGCCTCCCGTCAGCGGATGGGATGGAGCGATGGCCGTCGGTATCGCTCTGGCGGCTCTCGAGAGCGCCAGGACCGGCGAGGCTGTTAGGCCGCTTCGGGTCTAGCGTTTCATTTAGCCCACCGGTAAACTTGTTGCATGCGACCTGATGGGCGACTGCCCGACCAACTTAGACCCTTTACCTTTGAGCGAAACGTAGCAAAGTTTGCCGAGGGTTCTTGTCTGCTCAAAATCGGTGACACCCATATGTTGGTGACCGCCACCGTCGAGGATCGCGTCCCGCCTTTCATGAAGGGCCGAGGAAGCGGCTGGGTAACCGCCGAATATTCGATGCTGCCCCGCTCAGGCAGGCAAAGAAATCAGCGCGATCTGCTGAAGCCAAATGGACGCTCAATGGAAATTCAGAGGCTGATCGGTCGAACTCTCCGCACCGTCGTGGATATGGAAAAGCTTGGTGAGCGCACCATCACGGTTGACTGCGATGCCATCCAGGCGGACGGCGGAACCCGATGCGCGGCGATCACCGGCGCCTATGTCGCCCTTTGCGATGCCATGACATGGATGATGAAGCAGCGAATGATCAAGGAGATGCTCATAAAGGAGCCCGTCGCCGCCATCAGCGTAGGCATCGTTAGGAATATGGAAGTTCTTGATTTGAATTACGATGAGGACAGCACCGCGGCCACCGATATGAACGTCGTCATGACAGGAACCGGCAAATTCATCGAGGTTCAGGGCACGGCTGAGCGTGATCCCTTTTCGGCTGAAACGCTGGGCAAGATGCTGAAACTAGCCAAGAAAGGCATCGACGAACTGGTTCTTGCGCAAAAGGCTGTGCTTGGAGTCGATTAGGATGGACCGTTTGGTCGTCGCAACCCACAACCGCAAGAAGGCGGGAGAGATGATCCAGATCCTCCGTTCTGCCTTTCCAAACCTGGAGTTGATGACGTTAGAAGACTTTCCTGGCATTCCTGAGCCCGAGGAAACGGGCGCAACCTACGGTGAGAATGCTGAGATCAAGGCGGAGGCCGCAGCCTCCCGCATCGATGAGTGGTGCCTAGCCGACGATGCTGGCCTCGAAATTGACGCCTTGCAAGGTGCACCCGGCTTGCGATCGAAAAGATTCGAAGGCGTGGACTCCACCTTCGAGCACAAGATCGGCAAGATTTTGGAACTGTTAGACGGTGTCAGAGAAGGTGCGCGCACAGCGCGGTTTCGATGTTGTCTCGCCTTGTCAAAAAAAGGAGTTCAAACCAAAATTTGGGTTGCCACATGCGAAGGAAGGATCGCGCATGAACCCAGTGGCGACGGAGGCTTTGGCTATGATCCCATCTTCTTCCTACCTGAACTGGGTTGCACCATGGCGGATCTCTCCGCCGAAGAAAAGCATTCAGTAAGCCATCGAGGCAAAGTGCTCCGCATGTTTGTCAACGATTTCGAAAAGCTCGGGATTTCATAGCCGGTGAGTCGTCCAACGCGGCTGGGTCGTCTACAAGCACGATGTTTGTCGCGGCCCTGACCCTGACCATCAGTCAGCAATGGACGCTTGTTTGCGGCGGGGACCTCATGCTCAATCAGGTGCCATACAAGCGAGATCCTCTGTCGGGGATCGCGCCAATTCTACGAGCGGCCAACCTTGCCATCGCAAACCTTGAATCGCCGTTGACAACTCAACACGAAGCGACCCATCGCAAATCGCCCAAAGAGCTTCTCGAGAGGACTCAATTCCTCCTTCGCGCGAATCCACGCTTTGCGTCGATGCTGGCCGCCGATGGCATCCGGCTTGTAGGGATGGCGAACAACCATTGTATGGACTACGGAGGTGCCGGACTTGCGGAATCCACACGGGCTCTCGATGCCGCAAGGATCGGGCACGCCGGCGCGTCAACAACAGCCACCCTCAGTGGCAGCCCCGTCGTGTTCACCCTCCCAAGTGGCAAGCGAGTTGGCCTGATTTGCGCTCTCGCCTTTGTCACCACGCCTGCTCTGCTGAAGTGCACCCCGGCCACCGCGACGAAGCCAGGCGTCGCAGTGCTCAATTTCGGAGGGAAAATCGACGAAAGAGCTCGCAAAAAGTTGCGCGCGATGGTCGCCAGCGCAAAGCGAGCGTGCGACTTCCTTATCGTGGGCCTGCATTGGGGAGTCGAAAGGAAGAAGATGCCCATTCCTTATCAGGTACAGCTCGCCCGTGCGTTCATCGACGCAGGTGCGGACATGATTTGGGGGCATCACCCTCACGTCCTCCAAGGCGCTGAGCTTTACAAAGGGAGGCCCGTCTTGTACTCCATTGGTAACCTCATTTCCGCCATTCCGGCCGAAACGGCGCTTTTCAGGCTCCGATTCAACGGAAACATCCTCATTGGAATGGATGTTTTGCCATGTACGATTCGCAACTGCACGGTTCGGCCCACTTCCAAACCGAAGTCATCCATCGTGGAGCTCAGTCGGGATCTCCAAAAGCGATATCCGTCGAAAATGTCCCGCATGTGGAGCAGCAATTAGGTCCCAAGCCCAGGCCTGACGATTCCGTATACTGAGCTTTATGGATGCTGATGCTCTGTATGCGGACGTTCTCGCCAAGTACTCGAACCACATCAACCCGTACCTCGCGAAGCTGACCTCGTTTGCCGGGTTCGGCATCGAGATGAAGGGGGAGGGATGCTACATCTACGATCACGAGGGCCGCAAGTTCCTCGATTGCCTCGGCGGCTATGGGACGTTCGCGGTGGGACACCTCCATCCGTTCGTCGTGGAAGCGGTGAAACGTCAGTTGGACAACCTTGCCCTTAGTGGTAAGGCTTTTTTTACCAAGCAAGCGGCTGATCTTGCAGAGAAGTTGGCAGAGATCACCCCTGACGGTCTTGAGTTCAGTTTCTTCAACAACAGCGGAACTGAGGCAGTCGAAGCTGCGCTCAAGTTCGCAAAGGCGAGCACAGGTCGTGCAAAGATTGTCAGCACCGTTGGCAGTTACCACGGCAAGACTATCGGAGCTCTTTCCGTGACGGGCCGTGAGAAGTACAGAAAGCGCTTTGAGCCGCTAATGCCAGGCGTTGTGTTTGTAGAATACGGTGATGCGAGTGCAGCCGAACAGCATATTGATCACACAACCGCTTGCATGATTGTCGAGCCTGTTCAGGGCGAAGGAGGAATCATCATTCCACCGAACGGCTATCTGACGCGACTTAGAAAGGCGTGCGACAAGCACGGCGCTTTGCTGATCCTCGACGAGGTACAGACCGGATTTGGCCGAACGGGCAACATGTTCGCCTGTGAGCAAGAAGGTGTGTCCCCGGACATCATGACCCTCGCCAAAGCCCTTGGCGGCGGTGTGATGCCTCTGGGCGCTTTGATTGGCCGCAAAGAAATTTGGGACTCAATTTACTCAGTGAACCCTCTCGCACACACGAGCACGTTCGGTGGCAACGCCCTCGCATGCGCTGCAGGTCTCGCCGGAATCGAGGTCATCGAAAGGGAGGATTTGGTCACGCGTTCCCGAATGATGGGCAAGAAGATGAAAGACGGATTCGAGCAGGTTCAGCGCGAGCATTCGGACCTCGTGGCCGAAGTGAGAGGCCGAGGTTTGATGGTGGGCGTAGAATTCGCCATGGACGAGGTTGGCGAACTGGTGGTCGCTCAGCTTCTCAAACGGGGACTCTGCGTTGCCTACGCATTGAATAACCCACGGGTCCTTCGCTTCGAACCGCCACTAATTATTGGTGAAAACGAGATCCAATTCGCCGTTGACACGCTCAATGATGCAATTTCCGAAACGAGCGAGCTTCTTTCGGAACTTATTGAAGCCTAGGGCTGTTGCTTAGAACAGTTCGCTTCAAAGTAAATGCTCAGGGGACGAGAGAAACAGATCTCGCCCCCTTTTCTTTTCTTTCGACGAAGATCTCTAATCTCCGTTCTCACTGTTCAATTTGCCAATCGCCACTAACGGCTAGAATGAAGGAAGCTTATGCTTCAAATTGAGCCTGTTTACGCATCTCCGAACGGGATTCCGCTTCGATACGACTTCATTCGCCCAGCAAGCAACACGCCGTCCCCTCTTATCGTTTTCATCCACGGAGGCGGATGGATTTCAGGTGACAAGGCCGATCTCGGCGACGTCGCCAGTTCATTTGTCCAAAAGGGATACGCGGCGGCCCTGATCCAGTACCGCCTCGCCCCGCTGCACCCGTTCCCTGCCGCAATTGAAGATGTACAAGCCTTCGTCCGTTACGCAAGAGAGCATGCCGGTGAGCTCGGAATCGATCCGAAGCGCATCGCAAGCCTCGGTTCAAGTGCCGGAGGGCACCTCGCAGCCATGGCTGGAGTTACCGATGCAGTTGTCGGCGGCACCTCCTCGCGTGTCAACGTAGTCGTCGACTACTGCGGCTTGACCGATTTGAGGGATTATCGAGACCATCATTACCCGATCAGTTGGTCTTTCCTGGAGCAATTCCTGCCAGAACCGTACGAAGGAAACAATGAAATGCAGCTGCTGGCAAGCCCCATTGCACTGGTCACAGCGGCGAGCGTACCGACCTTCATCGCGCATTCTGAGCAAGATGACATCGTGCCAATCTCACAAAGTGAATCGTTTGCCAGTGCGCTGAACAGCAACAAGGTTCCCTGCCGCTTTCTGCGTGTCCCTGGGCACGGGCACGGTTTCACTTTGGAAGCGTGGCCAAGCGTTGAGATCGCAACTTTGGAATTCCTGAAGGAACACCTATAACGTGTACGAGAGCGCTTTACCGGTGGCCGCTCGCGACGGAGTCGACTTGCGAAGTGACACCGTCACCCGGCCCACCCCAGAAATGTATGAAGCCATACTTGCCGCTCCGCTCGGAGACGACGTTCTTGGCGACGATCCCACGGTGCTGAATCTTGAAGAGCTTGCGGCGGAAATCTTGGGCAAGGAGCGCGCGCTGTTCGTACCCAGTGGAACCATGGCGAACCAAATTGCTTTGGCGTGTCATTGCTCTGCGGGGGACGCCATCCTTGTGGAAGAAGAAGCCCACATCCTCTATTACGAAGTTGGCGCTTCGGCGTTGATTGCCGGAGTAGCCAGCTGGACTTTGCCCTCCCGAAACGGCGTTATGGACCCTGCCGTGATCGAGCAGCACATTCTAAAGCAGAGCCTGCACTCTCCAGGCACGCGTCTGATTTGTCTTGAAAACACCCACAACCGTGCGGGTGGTGCGATCATTCCGATGGAGCGCCTTGTCGAATACCGTGCTCTGGCGAAAGCCCACGACGTATCCATCCACATGGATGGAGCCAGAATCTTCAACGCCGCGGTGGCGTTGGGCTGCCCAGTCAAGGAAATCACCGAGCACGTGGACACCGTCAGCGCATGTCTTAGCAAGGGCCTGCGGTCTCCCGTTGGCTCCGTGCTGTGTGGGCCCGCTGACTTCGTCGAAAAGGCTCGCAGATGGCGAAAGCGGCTTGGAGGGGGGATGCGACAAGCCGGCATTCTCGCCGCTTGCGGCATTGTTAGCCTTACCAAAATGGTGGATCGCTTAGCTGACGATCATGCTCGAGCCAGACGTCTCGCGACTTCGCTTTTCGATTTACCTGGGATCAACGTGGAGATGGATAGCGTGCAAACCAATCTCATTTTGGTAACTACGGAACGGTCCGCAGAGGAGTGGCTGGAAGCTCTAGCGATTGAAAAGGTTCATTGTTTGACTGTGGCGCCGCGTCGGTTTAGGCTCGTGCTGCACGCGGACATCGACGATGCTCAAGTGGATCGCGCCGCCATGGCCATCAAAAAGGTTGCGGGGGCCTTCGCGGGCAGGATCGTCTAGCTCGCTTCAGCGGTCACATTTGGCTCAAAAACAAGGGCGCGCAGCCGGCTGTAAGCCTCCTCGGCAAGGCGTTCAAGATTGACAACGTCGGCTCGGTTGTAGGCAATCAACTTGTCCAATGCGGACTCCTCGTGCAAAATCGTATAGCGCCGCCAAAGGCGAACCGCGTCCAAGCCGGTAAGACCTTCTATCTCTGGATCTCTTTCAATCCCCATTTCCTTCTCGATGCGCTTTAAGCCGCCTCTGATCCCCGCTTGCCTTAAGACCGGGCAAAGGTCAATGTGTATTTGATCAAACCTGAGTCCATGAAAGGCTCTTTTCAGCTGTGGCAAATCGAACGCTTGACCGGCAAACGTGATAATCATCGAGTATTGGGAGATAAGGTCGACAAAGTTGCCGAGGTCGTCGCCCCGGACAAGGCAACGATATTCCAAGCCGTCGTAAAGCCCAATCGTCGTGATCGTCGAGCCACCGTCGGTCTCGATGTCCAGATATACGCAGGAGTCGCGAAACTCGGGAAACGCCCGCCAGCTGTCGATCATCTTCAGGCTCCGGGAGAAGAATTGGTGCTCACCTTCCGCCAGAGACCTCTTCGAACGTTCGACCTGCTTCAGAACTGAGCTTCGGTCGGCCTGACCATAGGAATGCTCGCGCCAGGAACCGATGAGTGAATCCCAATCGGCGCACCCCTCTCTCCATAACCGGGCTTCGGTTTGCGCTCCGATGCCCGAGATATGGATGAAGGTGTTTTCGAGCACGGTGGGCCGTCAGTTGCCGCTTGTGCGAACTCGCACCGCAGGCACGTCCTGCGCAGCCAACATGGGGATTTGCACTGTTCGGCCATTGGTTCCCCAATCGCGTTTGCTGGCATTTGAGACCGCGTAGGACCATTTGCCCGTCTCCAAATTTTGATCGAACTCACCATACAGGCGCATGATGCCGTGGCCTTTAAAGGTGCCCGTTAAGTCGCGGCCAAACCACTGTGCGCTGGCGTACTTACCATCAATGACAACCTTGCCGGTGCCGTGATAGGCAACCCTTTTGTATTTCGCGTTATCGTACTCCTTCTTAAGGTTGCCAGTCACTTGAATCTGGCCATCCAAGCCCACAACGAGCAACGTGCCCGTGAAACTCATCTCAAGGTGGCCCGAAGGAGGATCGGTCGGTGCTCCGCCGACCATTTTGAAGCTGCCGATCTTAGTCGTGAAGTTGATGACGTCGGCACCGGCTTCGTGAGAACTTTGCGCCCTCGCTACTGACAACAAGGCTGTTACGGTCAGGACGGCTGCGAAAATCGGGCGGAAGAACTGCATGTGGCCCTGAGTTTATCCGAATCCAACCTGTACGCGCGATGCTCGTTGTGCGTAGAAGCGATTGTGGGCCCGGTTCGTTCACAATAAAGACAATGAGCATCAGCAAAGGAACTGTGGTTACCACTGTGATCCTTCTCGGTGGCGTTGTTGCCGTTACGATGGCGTTTGTGTCGAATGCTAGTCCATATGGGACTTTCTCCGAAGCTCGCCAAAGCAAGAGTGAAAGCATGCATGTGGCGGGCGACGTTCTCAAAGAGACGATCGCCACTGACCTGCAACATGGAACGATGCGCTTCGAGATGAAGGACTCGGCAGGTGAGAAAATGCAAGTGGTCTACTCGGGGCCGCCTCCTGCGAACATGAGCGAAGCAACGAAAGTGGTCGCAATCGGCGGGGTCCAGGAGGGCGTGTTCAGGTCGAACAAGCTTCTCATCAAGTGCCCTTCGAAGTACGAAGGCGCGAAGAAGCCAGTTTAACTTTTGGAACTCAACACCGCTCTGAAGTGGCCGGAAGCTCCGGCGTGGTCTCTCATCGTTGGAGACCTTGGCCGTTGGCTCATTCTCATGGGCCTTGCAGCCTTTATTGCATCCATTCTAAGTTGGTCAGTCGCTCCATTTAAGCCGACCATTGAACGCGTCGGAAAGGTCACGTTCTCCGTCGGCGCCATCTGTGTCATTGGCTCCATCGTTTGCCTAGGCACGCTCTTTGTCAATGAGCAATTTCAGTACTCATCCGTACAAGCCAGCATCCAAGCCGGCCTCCCCATCAAGTATAAGATCGCGTCGATCTGGTCCCACCAAGAGGGCAGCTTTCTGCTTTGGGGAGTCACCTCCTCGATCTTTGCTCTCCTTGCGACGCGAGGCTCCGGCCACTATCGACGCTGGTTCACGATCTCCTACGCAACCTTCCTTGCCTGCCTTTGCGGCATCCTGGCCTACGAGACACCCTTTAAGCTGACGCTGACCCACGGGAAGGCGCTCATCCCGCCAGATGGCGCAGGATTAACTCCCTCGCTGCAAAACTACTGGGTTGTCATTCACCCCCCAACCATCTTCACCGGCTTCGGCTCCCTCACCGTGATGTATTGTTTCGCCATCGCCGCGATGCTGACTGGAAACAAGACTGACTGGGTCAAAATGGTCCGCCCGTGGGCGCTTCTTTCCCTTTCAATTCTGGGACTGGGCCTTTGCATGGGTGGCTTCTGGGCGTACGAAACCTTGGGTTGGGGCGGCTTTTGGGCTTGGGATCCCGTTGAGAACGTCAGCTTTGTGCCCTGGATACTCACCGCCGCCTTAACTCACGGCCTGATCGTGCAGGCCTCAAAGGGCCGCTGGGGGCCCACCAACGTCCTCTTGGGCGGTCTTCCTTTCCTTGCATTCGTCTACGGAACTTTTCTCACCCGTTCGGGCCTCTATGCCGACGTAAGCGTTCACAGCTTCGCGCAAATGGACAAGAGCGCCCTTGTCATCCTCCGCTACTTCTTGATTGCCTCGGTCCTGACCTTCGCCGCGATCTGGGTATTCAAGGGTTTCAAAGGCCCCGTCCCCAGCGACAATGAGTCCGGCGTCGACCGAGAGGGCCTGTACCGCTTCGGCATGCTCCTCGTAGGCAGCATCGGTCTATTCACCGCGATCGGCATGAGCGTGCCCCTCCTCATGTTCATGATCGGCAAGCAAGCCAAGGTGGTCGAAGAGAGGCTTTATCACCAGATCCTTGTCTGGCCCTTCGTCCCTCTTCTGATCTTCATGGCCATCGCGCCCTTTGCAACCTGGCGGTCAATGCCGTGGCGGCAATTGTTGAACCGCCTGCTTAACGTCCTGAGTTTCACTGTGATGCTCACGGGCATCGCCTACTACATCTTCCGTCACCCCGTCATCGGGGTCCACGCCCAAGGCAACGAGACCATCGGGTTCCCTTTCGGCAAGGAAGTCCCCGGCATGCTTTGGATCACGGCCCTCTTTGCTCTCTGTGTATTCGCCGCACTGGCCAACCTTTGGCGCATCGCTGACGTCTTCAAGCGTGCGAAAATGTCCACCGGCGGCTTCGTAGCGCACCTCGGAGTTGCGACGTTGATGGCAGGCATGATCCTTAGCCGCGGATTCGAGCAGAAGGAAACCGCCTTCGTGCAGGCAAGCACCCCAGGCAGAGCTCTCGATTACACCATCGCGTTCAAGAAGTTTGAAGGAAAGGACATCACCGATCGCGATTACAAGGTGCTTTTCAATGTCTCGCACATCAATCCCGATGGCACGGAGACCAATTTTGAAGCTCGACCGGGGCTCTACTACATGTTCAGCGACCAAGAACAGCCCAAGGCCATGACATGGCCCCACATCCAGCACCAATTTTCGCACGACATCTATTTCGCGCTTCATGATCCGGTCACCGACGTCTGGAAGGATCCCGTGTCCCTAAAGCCGGGCGAATCACACGTAGAGAACAACGTACGTGTGACTTATGAGAAGATGACAATGGTCGGGCCGCCCGGCAAAATTGGAACAAAGTTCGGGGCAATGCTGAGGGTGCGGACCCAACGGGGAGAATTTCACTCGAACCCAACGTTGGTGATGACGGAATCAGGGTTGGTGCCTGTGCTTGCCAGCGTCGACAGGGACCTGAACTCGTCAATGGTTGGTATGAACGCAGGCGACCGCTCTGTATTGGTTCAGATTCACTACGCGGAGCCTGTGTTCCCCATCGATCTTTTCTACAAACCGATGCCGGTACTCGTTTGGGTTGGCGCGGGTATTCTCACCCTTGGCGGATTACTCTCGGCTTGGTACCGTAGAAGACCTAGATCAAGCTCTCCACTTCCAAAAAAGGAAGTCGATAAGGACGCCACCCCAGAAGAAGATGCTGTTGCTCCAGTTGCTTAAGTGTAAGCTTCACCACGCTCGAGTTACGTATGCGAACCCGGATTACGTTGGAAGCATCGAAATTGACGGTCGGCTGATGGAGCGGATCGGCCTGCAAGATGGCGAACTGGTTCATGTTTGGGCGGTGGATCATACTTCTCGGATCACGACGTATGCCTTCGCGGGCCCTTCTGGAGTCATTGGCCTCAATGGCGGCGCTGCTCACTTCTTCAAAGCGGGCGATCGAGTGGTGATAGCGGCATTCGCGCTTACGGATGAGAAGATCGAACCCAAGATGCTGCTCCTGGACGAGGACAACAAGGTTGTCCGAGAGATGGCGCCGTTCAACGTAGTCGGCTGAAAGGTCCACTCCTGAGGTGGGTACAGTCTCAGCAGAAATGTCCATCGATCTCAGGAAACTTCTTGAAGAGTCGGGTGCCGTCCTTAGGGGGCATTTTCTCCTCACGAGCGGCCGACACAGCGACACCTACTTCGAGAAGTTCCGTATCCTGGAGCAGCCCAAAGTGCTTTCAGCCCTCTGCTCAGGGATTACGACACATTTTGCAGGTTCAGGTGTCGAATTCATCGCCGGACCCACCACCGGCGGAATCATCATTGCCTTCGAGGTGGCGCGGCAGATGGGAATCCAGGCCGTCTACGTCGAGAGCGAGAACGGCGTCAAGAAGCTCCGGCGCGGCAAGAAACTGCCCACGGGCTCCAGGGTCCTGATCGTGGATGACGTCCTCACCACCGGCACCTCTGTCAAGGAAGTGGTTCAGGTCATACAGGACGCGGGAGCTGAGCCTTGCGGCGTCGCCGTGCTCATTGACCGCGCAGAACGGCCTCTCGATTTTGGTTGCCCGTTCTTTGCCGCCTACAAGGTAGAAGCACAGTCCTATGCGCCTGGAGAGGTCCCGGAATGGCTCTACGCCATTCCGATCACGAAACCCGGAACTAGGGTCGAGGTCAAGCCCGCTTAGCAGCCCTTGGCAAGCCGAGAGAACGTCTCTTTGTCCACAGCGCGGGTCAGGCATTCCTCGTAGGAGCACATTCCGTTGCGGAAAATGTCAGCGAGACATCGGTCCATCGTTTGCATGCCAATCTGAGCGGACGTTTCCAAGACTGAATACATCTGGTGCGTCTTCCCTTCTCGGATGAGGTTCTTAATTGCTGGCGTTCCCAACATGATTTCGAAGGAACCCAAGCGGCCGCCGCCCAACTTGGGCAGCAATTGCTGAGAAATGACGCCTTCCAAGGTATTGCCAAGCAGCACTCGGATTTGGTCCTGTTGGTCGCTCGGAAACACGTCGATGATTCGGTCGACGGTGGACGGCGCATTGCGCGTATGGAGCGTTCCAAAGACTAAGTGGCCCGTTTCAGCCATCGTCAGGGCCGCTTCGATCGTTTCCAAGTCTCGAAGCTCACCGACGAGGATAATGTCCGGATCCTCTCGAAGAACGGCGCGAAGTGAGCCATGGAAGGACAGCGTATCGGTATGCATCTCACGCTGGTTGACCATGCACTTCTTGTGCTTATGGAGATATTCGATGGGATCCTCGATGGTGAGGATATGAGCTGAGCGGTTTTCGTTGATGTCGTCGATCATCGTCGCGATGGTTGTTGACTTTCCTGAACCCGTGGGTCCCGTAACCAAGATCAACCCGGATGTGCGTTTGGACATTTCTCGAATGATGCGAGGAAGCCCTAGTTCCGCGTAAGTCGGAATCTTGGTCGGAATGGCACGCATCGCGCCCGACACGGAGCCCCTCTGTAGATAAACGTTGAATCTGAAGCGCGCCAGACCCTTAACCATATATCCAAGGTCAAGTTCTCTTGTGGTTTCAAATTTCGTGATCTGCTCGTCGGACAAGCACTCGTAGATGATGCGGTGCGTATCTTGAGGGTTTAAGGGGTGAAACGGCAACGGCGTGACTTCACCGTCAACGCGAACCATCGGCGGGAGTCCCGCCGTTAGGTGGATGTCGCTAGCCTTTCTCTCGATCGCCATCCGCAACACGTCATCCATATGCGTGTCGGCAATCGGCTTTGCGTCAGGCTCAAAGTGATAGGCGTCCTTTGCCCCTTGACCTTCCTCCAGGTGAAGGTGCATTTCATTTGGGTCTCTTTGGTGCACGGAATCGGGGACCGGCGAGTTGGACCGCTTTACCGGTTGTCCGTTGCGGGGGTCAATGCTGAGCCCTTCTTCTCGCGCTGGATCGCGATCGTCTTCGGTCTTGACGACCTTATTCCAATCAAAAGCTTCAGATGCCATTTAGATGTTTCCCCTCACAACTGTATGTTCCATGCCGCAATGGCCGCAGTCCCTCCGACAACCAAGTTGCCGGCTCTGTCCTCTGGTATTCCCATGATTGCCAAAGCCCACAAGGGGAGGCCACACGTATCATCATCGGTCGCTCCAGAGCTTCCCTCCACGGCGTGTGTTGCGATATGAGACGCCAATGCGGTGCAAGCACGTTGGAGCCTGAACGGTTCGGTTTCGTCGCAGGCGTGGGCATAGTCCAATCCGCTAACCAACTCCGGCGGGAGACCCCACTTCTTTACCGCCGCGGCCGCCACCTCCATGTGGTTGCAGCCGTATACGGCTTCCTCGGCCTTGAAATCCTTTATGCCGAAGGTGATCATTTCCTCCACATGCTTGTAGTCGGCGACTCCGAACCGATCAAGTAGCGTTTTGCCGATGCAGTGCAACAGGCCGCACGTATAGGCGTCGTCTCCAGACAGCTTCTTCGTTTCCTCGGCCAGCCATCGCGCGCAAACGGCTGTGTCGACCGAGTGTCGCCACCATGCGCGACGACGAAGTGAGTCTGAGTCGTTCTTTCCCACGAACATATCGAAGACACCGACGGTCATGGCGAGTTGCCTGACCGATTTGTATCCAAGAAACATAAGCGCTTCGCGTATTGAGACAACCTTCTTTGGAAGTGCGTACGCTGCGGAGTTGACCAAGATTAAGACCTTGCTGCTGAAGCCCGGATCCACCGAGATCGCCCGTTCAATCTCTTGCGTCGAGTTGTCGGTCGAGCCGGACAGCTCCAGGACCTTAAACACGACATGCGGCAGGACGGCCAGCTCTTCAACTTGGGCAACGATGAATTTGAGCCCAGGTTTGCTGGGTGTCAATTGGCCGCCATTTGGGGAGACGGATCCCTCGTCACCGAATTGCAGGTTGGAAGCGATATTAGGCATAGATCACCCTCAAGACTTCGTCAACGCTGGTGACGCCATTCAATATTTTTTGTACTGCATCCATCTGCAATGTTCTCATTCCATTTGAGATCGCGAGATTGCGGATAACGTGGCTTGGAACCCGTTCCAAAATCTTGTCGCGTATCTCGTCGTTCAATTCCATGACCTCGTGCACGCCAGTTCTCCCCTTGTATCCGGTGTTGTTGCACTTCTCGCAGCCTTTGCCGCGGAACAGCGTCAGCTCGCCGTGGGTCTCCGCTCCAATCTCGTCGGGCAAGGGGAATCCGTAGCGCAAGAGACTTTCTCGACTTGCATGATATGTTTCCTTGCAGGCCGGGCAAATCTGGCGAACCAATCGTTGCGCCATGACGCAGACAATGGAGCTGGATATCAAGAAGGGCTCCACGTCCATATCGATTAGGCGCATTGGGGCGCTTGGTGCGTCGTTCGTGTGCAACGTGGACAGAACGAGGTGCCCAGTCAGCGCGGCTTCCATGGCAATGGTTGCCGTTTCGTTGTCGCGCATTTCGCCGACCATGATCACGTCCGGGTCTTGGCGCAGCATTGCGCGGAGACCCGATGCAAACGTCATACCGGCTCGAACGTTGACACCGCACTGGTTGATCCCTTCCAGTTCGTATTCGACAGGGTCTTCAATCGTGATGATGTTGTTGTCGCCCGTGTTGATCTTGTTGAGGATCGAGTAAAGGGTGGTCGACTTACCTGAGCCGGTTGGCCCGGTTACGAGGATGATTCCATAGCTCTTGCCGCACATGTCTTCGATGATCTTTTGGTTGTGGGGCAAGAATCCGAGTTTGTTAAGCCCGACGCTGACTCCGCCTTTGTCCAACACTCGCATAACGATCTTCTCGCCGTAGACAAGTGGCAACGTCGATACACGGAAGTCGTATTCTTTTCCGCCGATCACGGCGGAAATTCGGTTGTCTTGGGGTGATCTCTTCTCCGCGATGTCCATGTCGGACATGATCTTCATTCGCGAAGTCAGAGGCGCCACGACCTTTCGGGGGAGTTTCATGCCGTCGATCATCACGCCGTCAACACGGTATCGAACTCTGAGGCCGTCTTTTTGAGGCTCAATGTGAATGTCGCTCGCCTTATCTGAGATCGCCTGGCTGATGATGAGGTTTGCGAGACGAATGATGGGCGCGTCTTCTCCCATCTCACGGAGTTCCGCCTCGCTGAGTTCCTCGTCTTCTGCGCGGGTGATGTCGACGGAACCGTCGACAAAGTCCTTCATCACGCCGGCAAGCGCATCGTTGACGTTAACGTCCACTTTGTAGTAAGCACTCAGGGCGGCGTTCAAGTCGTCTTCAACGGCGATCATGGGCTCGATGTCCAACCCGGTCGTCAAGCGCATCTCGTCAATGACAAAGATGTCGAGCGGGTTCGCCATCGCAACGATCAGTCGATTCCCTTGCTTTTCAATCGGAATGGCTTTAAATCGCTTGGCGATTTGTGGGGACAGCAGCAAAATCGCGTCGGGATGCGGCGCGGATTCGGCGATGTCTACGAAGGGTACGCCCCAAACCTTGCCGAGGCACCGGACTCGATCGCGTTCCGCGATGAAACCCATGCTGACGAGCACCCTGGCAATGGGATCCTGGTTTCCCAGTTCCCTTTGCTTGTCATTGGCCAATTGCAGCTGCTCTTGGTCGATGAGACCTTCAGCTACAAAAACGTCACCCGTTAGCATTGTCGCCACTCCGCCCACTGTAAATTCCACCCCTCGCACGATTGGATTTCCACGAGAGATATGCTGGGCACCTGGCAATTCCGCTGTGCGGGGATTCAAACCGTCAAGGTTGCTGGCGGCAGTCTTGCCAGGCTGGTGAGAGTGCTGGCTGGCAGGGTCACCTGGAGGTCGTGCTTGGACGGTTGCCGCAGTAATCGCCGCATCTCGGTATAATCACCCCTGCCCGCCCAGGTGGTGAAATTGGTAGACGCGCTGGCTTCAGGTGCCAGTATCCGCAAGGATGTGAAGGTTCGAGTCCTTTCCTGGGCACCACGATCTTTTCTACCTGTTTGAAGCCAAGATTAGGCAGAACGGATGGGTTTTCTGAGGGTTTCGGACAGGTTCGACAACGGTGTTTGTCGTACGCGCTGTCGTACGAATCCTTTCAGAACAGGTTGCTCGTCTGTCTAGTGCATCTCGCAAATATGAGATGATCCCGTCCCCTCTTTCAAGGCAGTCAGGCCACGACGGACAGGGAGATGGTCAAATGGACGAAGAAACAACTCACGAAAACGGCTTACGAAGATTGCTCGAAACACCAACTCTGGAAAGGGCCACCTTCAATTACGAGCAAATGTTCGATGAGTTCGTCAGAGGGGCCGGGGGCTGCCGTGTCGAGGAAATCATTTCAGTCCCAGTAGGCACCAAGAACGCGGACTACTACTTTCGATTTGCCGACTGCGAACTGATCCTGGAGTTGAAACAAGTAACCGCGCCGCACAGGAAATTGACCGTCAATGACTATTTCGCTAAACAGATACATGAGCGGTCCATTAGGCCCGTGAAAGTTGCTAAGGTTGGTTCAGACATCCAGTACACGGTTAAGCCGACAGCCCGCCAAATGTCAACGCTGGCAGAGAAGTTTAGACCGGCCATTCCTGAGCACATGAAAAAGGCTGCTAGGCAACTCAAAGAGACAGATCAGATGCTTCCAGAGACAGGGCTACCCCGCTTCGGCGGCATTCTGCTAGTCAACACCAACGACTATGATTTGCCTCTTGACCTCATGCACTCCATTGCTCATATCGAAGGGCACAGACAGTGGAAGGACGGTAGGTTCTCAAAGCTCGACTTTGTGAGTTGCTATGTCGTTGACCTCTTCATCGAGGGCCAAAGCCCCATGCAGGGCGTCCACGTCGCTAGAAGCCTTGAATCGGACATTCTAACGGGTGCGATCAGGTTTGTTTTTGAGCAGTGGCTTGTTTATTACGGCGAAGCGATTGGGGCTCAGATATGGTTCGATCCTGAGGGACTAGAACCACAACATACGCGCATCGTAGACAAGCCGTTCAGCGGCAAAATCCAGCTAACCAAGGCGACCTTATCTTCCGTTTAGGCGGAAGAATCGGGAAGGGTTGTTCTTAGGAACACCAAAATGGGGCCCCTAAGCTACAAGAACCACAACGAACGGGTCGAGTTCCACTTGAACAAGGGCGGGCAAGATCACCGCTGTTACTCAGTCAACGGCGTCGCAAGGAACCTACAGGCGTTATCGACAACTTGAACAATGTGGCAAGGAATCCCAAACGGATCAGGCACCCAACCTGCCGCACGCGCTTTGTCTACGTCAAGAGTAAGCGGCGCGGCAGCGAATTCCTATCGTGCCACGGTTGGGACCAAGGGCGTCGCAATACATCCCGTGGCAGGGCTTGTGCGGGCGCTCTGAACGCCCTTCCTGCGGCTATTGAATATCGTTAACGAGCAGAGGTCAGTACAACAGCCGCTAAGAGCTGAAGAGACGGGTCTTAGAATCGTCAGCTAGTATTTCAGGTGAGCAACGCATTACATGACGATTCCTGCCGAAATGTATTCGTGCAATGGGTTTGATGCCAATTTGTTTGCGTCAGCCACGATTGTCCTCGGATTCTTCCTCACCCTCGTCTTCTTC